>CAZDWU010000015.1:0-18236 GCA_964509165.1 uncultured Chthonomonas sp.
CGGGGCGGCCTGGAGATCGCGGACCAGATTACATCCGGTACAGGCTAAAGCCGGCCGGTTCCACCGGGGCGTTGCGGCAGATTTCAAGCGCTAACCCCAGCACCCGGCGGGTGTCGTGCGGGTCAATGATGCCGTCGTCCCACAGTCGCGCACTGGAGTAATAGGCGTTGGCTTCCGCTTCGTACTTCTCACGGATCGGGTTGCGGAAGGCGTCCTGCTCTTCCTGCGACATGGTCACGCCCTTGGCCGCCAGTTGGTCCATCTTCACCGTTAGCAGCACGTTGGCGGCCTGTTCGCCGCCCATCACGCTGATCTTGGCGTTGGGCCACATAAAGAGGAACCGGGGCTGATAAGCCCGTCCGCACATGCCGTAATTGCCCGCGCCGTAGCTGCCCCCCACAATGAGCGTGATCTTGGGCACCGTGGCCGTCGAGACCGCCGTCACCAACTTGGCCCCGTGCCGGGCAATGCCCTCATTCTCGTACCGCTTGCCCACCATAAAGCCGGTGATGTTCTGAATGAACACCAGCGGCACCCCGCGTTGCTGGCACAGCTCGATGAAGTGCGCGCCCTTTTGCGCCGATTCGCTGAACAGAATCCCGTCGTTGGCGATGATGCCCACCATGTGCCCTTCAATCCGGGCGAACGCGCAGATGAGCGTGGTGCCAAAGCGCGGCTTGAACTCGTGCATCTGCGATCCATCCAGCAAGTGGGCCAGCAGGTCGCGCATCGGGAAGGGGCGTTTGGTGTCGCTCGGCACCAGGGCGTCCACGTCCTCGATGGGGTAGAGCGGCTCTTCCACCGGGGACGGGGCCGGGCGCGCAAACGCGCCTTCCGGGATCTGCCCCGGAGGCAAGGATTCAAACAGGGACCGGACGATTTCGAGGGCGTGCTCGTCGTCTTCGGCCAGGTGGTCGGCCACCCCGCTCAGACGGGTGTGAACATCGCCACCCCCCAGTTCCTCGGCCGTCACTTCCTCGCCGGTGGCGGCCTTTACCAACGGCGGGCCACCCAAAAAGATGGTGCCTTGCTCCTTCACAATCACGGTCTCGTCGCTCATGGCGGGGACATAAGCGCCCCCGGCGGTGCACGAGCCCATGACGGCGGCAATCTGCGGGATGCCGCGCGCGCTCAGGTTAGCTTGATTGTAGAAAATGCGCCCGAAGTGGTCACGGTCGGGGAAGACCTCGGCCTGCAACGGCAAGAATGCCCCGCCGGAGTCCACCAAGTACACGCACGGCAGGCGGTTCTCCATGGCGATCTCCTGCGCCCGCAGGTGCTTCTTGACCGTCATGGGGAAGTAGGTGCCGCCCTTCACCGTGGCGTCATTGGCCAGAATCATCGCCAAGCGGCCCTGCACGCGGCCCACACCGGCCACCACGCCCGCCGCCGGTGCACCCCCGTCGTACATGTCCCACGCGGCGAAGGGGGAAACTTCCAGGAATGGAGAACCCGGATCCAGCAGGCCGTCAATCCGCTCGCGGGCCAGCAACTTGCCGCGCGATTTGTGCTTCTCCACAGCGGCCGCGCCGCCTCCCGCGCTTACCACCGTCGCTCGCTCGCGCAGTTCTTCGCGCAGGCGCTGCATTTCGGCCCGGTCGGCGCGTGCCTCGGGAGAGTGGATGTCGGTCTTCGAGTGGAGGATCTCCATGGCCAAGACCATCTTACCGAGCCGAGCCTCAGGCAAAAAAATGGCCGACCTACTGGCCGGCCGAATGTCTTGTGCTTGTCGTCTTGCGGCTTCACTGCGGTACGCAGTCCACCTTGGACATCAATACTTACGCAACTCGCTCGCCAGTTTTCTCCCATTTTCAAAAAGTTCTCAAAATCAGTCCCACCATCCGCCCCGCTCCCAAAAAATTCTTGCGTTGCAACGGGGGGCGCTATGCCAAAGTAAAGGCACTAGCGGTGTGTGCCGCTACAAGTAAGGACATCCATATATGCGTATCTCCATGCGTTTCGGGGCCTGGGCGGTCATGGCGTTAGCCGTGGCGGCGTCGGCCTCCGCACAAGATAAGGTCTTACTCACATTCTCACCTTCGGCGGGCGCCCTGTGGCGTTCGGTGCTGAACGTGAATGGGAAGGCGACCATCGAAGGCCAGGCCCTCGAATTTAGTATCACCGATGAATCCGAGACCAAGGCCAGCAGCGTCAGCGATGGTTCGGTCACCA
Source organism: uncultured Chthonomonas sp. (assembly GCA_964509165.1). Taxonomy (GTDB): domain Bacteria; phylum Armatimonadota; class Fimbriimonadia; order Fimbriimonadales; family Fimbriimonadaceae; genus JAHBTC01. Next base: position 2,173 of record CAZDWU010000015.1, read on the forward strand.
CGGAATCCAAAACAGTGTCCTCCGTCGTCAGCGTCAACGGTGAAGAGCAGGACAACGAAGTTTCCGGCAACGTCGTGAAGTTCGTGCAAGGGGCCAACGGCGCCCTTCAAAAGCAGTCCGGCTTTGAAGATGACGATGACCTGGGTCCGCGCCTGGGCCAAGCGTTCACGATTGTGTTCGCCGACAAGCCGGTGGGCGTGGGGGATACCTGGACGTACTCCTATCCGCGCACGTCCAAGTCGGACGGTCTGGTGGCGGCCGATTTCTCCGCCAAGCTCGTGGCCTTTGATGGCGCGAGCGACGAAGGCCTTGCTCAAATCGAAGCGACCTACAAGGAACGAGATACAGAAGAAAAGATGTCCGTGACGATGACCGCTTGGGTGGACCCCACCACAGGCGTCATCAAGAAGTCGGAGTTCAAGATCATTGGCATGCCGCTCGGCCTGCCGGGCAACCCGGAATTCTCGGGTTCGATGGAGCTCAAGTCTTACAAGGCGGCCTCCGATATCACCGAAGACACCACTGCCCCCGCTCAAGAGGGTGAAGGTGACGGTGCGGAAGACGAAGGCGACAACATCGATAGCACCGTCGAGGACTTCACCAAGATGGACGGCCTCTTCCCCCTCTACGTGAAGGAAGAAGACGGCGAGAAGACCATCTACATGGAGATCAAGCGCTCGCAACTGGACAAGTGGACGATGCTGCAAGCCACGGCCGCTTCGGGCACTAGCTCGCAAGTGGTGATGGGCGACCCGCTCGTTGACCTCCTGTTCCAATTCCGCGAAGTGCAACCCGGTCGCCTGACCGTGGTGGTGCCGAACTACCGACTGATCGCCGACCCCGAATTGCCGATTGCCAATATCATTGCCAATTCGTTTGCGCCCAGCTACCTCGATACGTTTGACATTGAGGCCACGCAGAAGGATCGCGACAGCGTGCTCATCGACGTCAGCGAGTTCTTCAAGGGCGACGTGGCGGGCATCGAAGCTCGGTTCCAGGGCGGCGGCGGCCTTGATGGCGGGGGCGCTAGCTACTCCCTGGACCGCGACAACACGTTCGTTCAGGAAATCAAGAACTTCCCGCTGAACACTGTGGTGCGTAGCACCTACACCTTTGCCGATGGCAACGCGCCCACCGGGATTGAGACCGCTCTCTTTGGCGGTGGCGTGAACGCCGACGGACGCTCCGTGGTCGTCAACGTCAATTACAACCTCTACCAAATGCCGGAGAACAACGGCTACGTGCCGCGCCTCTTCGACGAACGTGTGGGCTACTTCACGGCGACGCTGGAAGACTTCAGCGACCCGACCGCGCAAGACCGACGCGTCAAGCACGTGATGCGCTGGAACCTCCGCAAGGCGAACCCCAGCCAGGCCGTGAGCGATCCGGTCGAACCGATCGTCTTCTACTTGGATAAGGGCATTCCGGAAGAGTTCCGAAAGGCTGTCCGCGACGGGATCCTGCTGTGGAATGAACCCATGCGCGCCGCTGGTTTCAGCAACGCCATTGTGGTGAAGGACATGCCGGAAGATGCGGACTTTGACCACGCCGACATGCGCTACAACACCATCCGGTTCGTAGCTTCGCCGGGCAATGCTTACGCCGTGGCTCTGTTCCGTGTGAACCCGCTGACGGGCCAGATCATGAACTCGAGCATCACGTTCGACATCAACTATCTGAGCTTCGAAGCCAACAGCAACGAAATCGCGCAGATGATGGCTCGCCGCGCCGCTTCGTTCCTCGGCATTGAACTGCCGGAAGCGGAGAAGAAGACGCAGCGGTGCAACGTGTGCGGTATGTCTCACGAAGGCCAGCTGATGCGGGCCACGGGCATGCTGGAAGCTTCTTCCGTGAGCGAAGAAGAACGCGAGCGCTACCTCTACCAAGCGGTCCGCCACACGGTGGCCCACGAGTTCGGCCACATTCTGGGCCTGCGCCACAACTTTGTGGCCTCGACCCAACTGACCTTTGCGCAAATGAATGACCCGGCGATGGTGGCCAAGTACGGCACCACGGCTTCGGTGATGGACTACGTGCCCTACAACCTGAATGCGGTGAACAACCCCAACGTTCCTTACTACGCTGAACTCGGCACCTACGACAAGTGGGCGATTCGCTGGGGCTACTCGGATGTTCCGGGTACCACGGCTGATGCCGAAGCCGGCGCCCTGCGAGCTATTGCCAACCAGGGTGTGCAAGAGGGCTACGCCTATCGCACTGACCAGCACGCGGACGGCTTTGATCCGTTCGTGCGGCGGTTCGACTTGAGCAAGAACCCCATGGACTACTCCATGGCCATGATGACCCGCACGAAGAAGCTCATCATGGAACTTCGCGACAAGGAGCCGAAGAACGGCGAAAACTACGGTCAACTCACCAGCCGCTTCGGCAACTTGGTGAACATGCACCTCAACGCGGCGTTCAGTGTCGTGTCGTTTATCGGTGGCGTGGAACAGCGCACGGCGATCCGAGGCACGTCTTCGGATGGTCCGACGTCCATTCCGGTCTCGGCGGCTCAACAGCGCGCGGCCCTGCGGATGATCAACGAGAACATCTTCGCGGCCGGTGCCCTGGACTTCCCGAAGGACCTCTTCCGGTACTTCTCGGAAGACCTGCGTGACGACTACGGCCTGGTCTCAAATCCGAACCCGTATAACGTGCGGACACAGATCAGTGGCTTCCCGCTGATGTTCCTGAACATGGTGCTGAGCTCGCCGACGCTGGAACGCGTGGCCAACAACGAGTACAAGGCGTTGCCGGGCGAGGAGCGGTTCACCGTCTCCGAGATCTTCGGCACCCTGACCCGCAGCCTCTTCACCGAGCTGCCGGCCGGCCAAGCGGTGGATCCGATCCGCCGCGAACTCCAATCGGCGTACGTGACGCGGCTGATCGACCTGGGCGTGAAGGGCGCCCCGGGCGGAGCTTCGGAAGCCAACTTCATCGCGCGGGCGCATCTTAAGGGCGTGCTGGCGGTGTTCAAGGCCAACCAAAGCAAGGTCAAGGACGAAACCACGTCGCTCTACGTAGCCGACATGATCGAGCGCATCGAACGCAACCTCAACGCCCAGGAAGTGCTGGGCGCGGGCGGCGGCGGTGGCGGCGGCGACCTCCTGCAGATGCTGATGGGCGGCCGCAAGCCCTGATCGGCGCTTGACATAACGCGAAACCCCACGGGCTCCGGGTGAGCCGGTGGGGTTTCTTGCTTTTGGGGTTCGGGTTACTCGGCCAGCACGGGCACGCCGCCGGCGGACCCCACGGCAAAGATGTGGTCATCCTTGTTTACCAGCGGCACGGTGGCCCGCTCGACTTCCCCCACGGCCATCGAGCCTTGCCACTCGGCGCTGGCGGTGTCGCGCCAATAAACGGTGTAGGGCACGCCCGGTTCGCCTTCCCAGGTCAGGGTGGTGTCGTGGGTTTGGTCGCGCACCAGGGTCACCTTGGTGGGGGCGGGCAGGGCATGGGCCAGGCTCCACACGGCGGCCAGGTTGGCGCGGGTCACGTTGGCCAGGTACTCAAAGTCCATGTGCTGAACCAGGTCATCCGGGGTGTGCTGGTGCTTGAACTCCTCGTGAACCTCGATAAACCGCACGGCCGAGAAGCCCTGCAACACAAACGGGGTGTGGTCGCCCCCGCGACCAAAGCGGTCACGGCGCAGCACGAGCTTGACGGTGAAGTCATCCACGGCCTGGCGCACGGTCCATTCAATGAAGCGGGCCAGCTCGCGGCTGTCGTGGTTCTCACCCTCTTCGCTAAACACGCGCACCTGCTTGGTGTTCTCCTGGCCGCTCAGGTTGCGGCTGCTGCCCACGGTGTCGTTGTTCAGCATGGCGACGATTAGCCAGTTCTCGTCCTTGGCGCGCTGGGCGAGGGCGGTGGCCCCCAGCAGGCCCTGCTCTTCGCCGGTGAAGGCCACAAATTTGATGGTGCGGCGGGGCTGGGTGCCCGCCAGTTGACGGGCGAGTTCCAGGGTCAGTGCCACGCCGCTGGCGTCGTCGTTGGCGCCGGGGGCCGGGCCTTCGGTGGGGGCCACAGAGAGGTTGAGGGAATCCAGGTGGGCGCCGATGATGATGGTCTCAGGGCTGCTGCCTTTGAGGGTTGCGACGACCTGCACGCACGGGGTGGGCTGGGGCACGCGCCGGCCCTGAGGCAGGGTGTATTCCATGAGCTCGACTTCGAGCCCCGGGATGGCGCGGTATTCATCCGCCAGCCACGCCGCGGCTTGGTGCACTTCCTTCGAGAGGGAGTTGCGGGTGGGGTAGCTGGCCAGGTGGGTGACGGTGGCGCGCAGGCGCACCGGGTTCACGGCTTGGAGCTTGAGGCCGAGGGCGTCGCTCTGGATCGCCACCAGAAGTGCGGCAAACATGGCTCATAGTAGCCGAAAACGTGCCGGGGTGGTCGAGGCGGCCGGGCTCGAACCGGCGACCTTCGGCTCCCAAAGCCGACGCGCTACCAACTGCGCTACGCCTCGCAACGCCCGCTAGGATACCGGAGGGGTGCGAGTGAGGTTAGGGATTGGGAGCGTTATGGATCCGGCCACAGCCAGCACCAATAAAACCAATCCAATGCCACTAGCACATCGAATTATGCTCTCGACAAAGTCAAGATGAGCGGACGAAAGGAAGTGCTGGCTAATATTGGCCAACTACCAAAACAGAAATGGCGGGGGAAGGAAATTCCCACCCCCGGCGATTCTGACAGTAAGAGTTTCTACGGAGCGTCGCCAACGGCCTTGCGGAATTCCACCATCTCATCCGGGGAAAGCCGCGCCAGCACAATGCCGGCCATATCACCCGGCTTGCTATCCGTGTGGCACTTGGCACAGTCGGCCTTGGTAATCACGACCGGACGCGCCTCTATCACGCCGATTTCGGTGCGCCAGCGCAGGGGCCCGCGGAAACCTGCCTCATAGTAGGGAGAAGCTTGCTTGGCGTACGGGAGCAAAGTCTTCATCTCGGATTCGCCCACCGGACCGCGAGAACTGTAGCCAAATCGCTTGGGTTTCCACTCGGTGGCATCGAAGGGTTCTGTGCCGTTACCGAAAAGAACACCCAGATTGCCTGTTGTCTCAATGATATGAGATCCGATCTTGGTGGCGGGGATGCGCGAAACCCCAAACGGCCCTTCACGAAGGTTGTCAATGTTCTCAAGTTCGTGCTTCGCGCGGCCCAAGAATTGATCGAAGTACTCCTGGAAAACGGGCTCGTGGGCGTAGCGCATCTCGGCCGGCACGTCCACTTTGGTCTCCTTCACGGGCGAGGTCTTGCCGGTTTCCGAAGATCGGTTCAGGCTCGTGGCGGTGGGGACGAGGAGGCCAACGGCCAGTGTGGTCGTCGCAAAAACCCAAAGCGAACGGGCCTTCATATTTCCTTGGACGCCCGCTTTGAACAATCGTTACATTCGACTTCAACCCCAGGGGGCCCGGAACCCAGAACCGAGGGTGTTAGACTCACTCTCATGCCACGCGCCTCTGCCCGATTGGAATTGATTCCGCCGTACCTGTTTGCCGAAATCAGCCGAATCAAGCGCGAGGCCATCGCCGCCGGCCACGACGTGATTGACCTCGGCATCGGCGACCCGGATATCCCCACCCCTGCCGCCGTCATCGACGCGCTGGCCGACGCCGCCCGCAACCCGGCCACCCACCGCTACGACGAGAGCCCGAAGGGTTGGGAGCCGTTCCTGGAGGCCGCCGCCAACTTCTATCACCGCGAGTTCGGCGTGCAACTGGACCCCGCCACCGAGATCGGGCAGGTCATTGGGAGCAAGGAGGGCCTGGCGCACCTGGCCTGGGCCTACCTCGATCCGGGCGATGTGGCGATTGTGCCGAACCCCGGCTACCCCGTTAGCGCCATCCATGCGCGCATGGCCGGTGGCGATCTCTACGAGACCGAACTAAGCGCCAAGAACGCCTACATGCCCGACCTGAGCGAAATCCCGACGGAAATCGCGAAGCGCGCCAAGCTGTTCCACGTGTGCTACCCGGGCAACCCCACGGGCCGCCCCGCCACGCCGGGCTTCTACCAAGACCTCATCAAGTTCTGCCGGGAGTACGACATTCTCGCCGTCGGTGACATGGCCTACGCCAACGTCTGCTTTGATGGCTGGAAGAACCCCACCCTGCTGCAAATGGAAGGGGCCAAGGATGTGGCGATCGAGTTCCATTCGCTCAGCAAGATCTTCAACATGACCGGCTGGCGCCTGGGCTTCACGGCGGGCAACCCGGATGCGGTGAACACCCTGCAGAAGCTGAAGAGCAACATTGACAGCAAGGCATTCCCGGCCGTGGCCGAAGCGGGCGCCTACGCCCTCAACCACGTGAGCAACCAAGCCACTCTGGACATCTACCAGCGCCGCCGCGATGCCCTGGTGGATGGCCTGCGCAGCATTGGCTGGCAAGTGGAGCGGCCGGTGGCCTCGCTCTACGTGTGGGCACCGGTGCCGAACCCCAACATGACGAGCGCCGAGTTCGCCAAGGCTTTGCTGGAAAAGGCGCATGTGCTGTGCATCCCGGGCAACGGCTACGGCACCGCCGGCGAAGGCTACGTGCGGTTCTCGCTGACCCTGCTGGGCGACCAGAACGGGGAGCGCTTTGCCGAAGCCGTGCGCCGCATTGCCGCCTCCGGGTTGATTGCTGCTCCCGTAGAATGAGCCTGAGCTACGAAAAGGCCCTGGCCGCGCTGAATAACTACCCTCGCCGCGAATGGCGGCTAGGGCTGGACCGCATGGCCGCATTTTGCGAGCGGCTGGGCCTGGCCGGGCGACTGGGGGAGACGGGCACCCCCGCCTTTGTCCATATCGCGGGCACTAACGGCAAGGGAACGACCACGGCGTTCGCGCAGAGCCTGCTGGTGAGCCAGGGTTACCGCACGGGGGCGGCGTATTCGCCCTACGTCTACGACGTCCGCGAGCGGGTGCAACTCGGGCGGGATCTGATCTCGCGGGAGCACTTTGGCGAGTGGGTGGGGCGGCTGCTGGAAGTCGCCGAAAGCATGGAGAGCGACCCCATGGGCGCGCCCACCGAGTTTGAATTCAAGACGGCGCTGGGCTTTGCGTATTGGAACGCCCAAGACTGCGACGCGGTGGCGCTGGAGGTTGGCCTGGGTGGCCGCCTGGACGCCACCAACGTGGTGACCCCCGCCTGCAGCGTCATTGTCAGCATCGGGATGGACCACATGGAGTACCTCGGCGACACCCTCGCCAAGATCGCGACCGAGAAGGCGGGCATCATCAAGCCCGGTCGCCCGGTGGTGGTTGGCCCGATGGCCGATGAGGCCCGGGAGGCCATCGAGTTGATTGCCCAAGAGCGGGGAAGCGAGATTTGGCTTTTTGGCCGCGAAATTGAACTACGGCCCGAACCGGCCGGATGGACAGTGCGCACGCCGAGTGGAGAAGTGAGTGGCCTGCAGCCCCGCCTCAAGGGCGCCATGACCCCCACCAATATGGCGCTTGCGGTGAGTGCGCTGTATGCGGGTGGACTGAAGCACGACGAGGAGGCCCTGCGCGAGGGGGTGCGTCTGGCCACCATCCCCGGACGATTTGAAGAACGTACGATAAATGGCCAGCGCTGGGTGCTGGATGGCGCCCACAACGCGCCGGCGGCGGCGGCCCTGGCGGCGGGGCTAATGCAAGAGGGGTACCGGGAGGTGAACCTGGTGACCGGGATGCTGACGGGCCACGACCCCGAGCACTTTGCCGAAACCCTGGCCCCCTGTGTGCGCCAGGTCTTTGCCGCCCCCATTGATTGGCCGCGCACCCAACCCGCCGAGGCCGTGGCCCAAGCATGGGAAAGCCTCGGCCGCCCCGTAACGATTTGCGAGAGCGTGGCCGAGGCCGTCCGTCGTGCGCAAGCCGCTGCCGGAGACGTGGTCGCCACCGGCAGCTTCTATCTGCTCAGCGAAGTGGACGCGGCTTTACGCGCGGAATGAACAGTCAATCACGACGTCCTTCACGCGGCCCGTCTGCTTAAGGTAGCCCGCGATGTTCTCGCACTCCTTGCGCAGGTCCGGCGGACCCCCCTTGTAAGACTTGAGCGAGCCCCGGATGTACGCCACGTGGTGCATCACGCGCAGGTCGGCTTGCGTCACGTCAATCTGGCGGCGATTGAATTCGCGCCGCAGGTATTTGGTTGCTTCTACATCTGCCGGATCGGCCATGCCAATAGTTTAGCGAAAAAAAGCGGGCTCGCACTCAATTGAATGCGAGCCCGCTTGCCTTGCGAGGCAGGGAAGGAGCTTAGCCTTCGGTCTTTTCTTCCGGCTTGGCTTCTTCGGCCACTTCTTCGGCCTTGGCTTCGACCGCCGCCGGAGCGTCGGACTTGGCCGCCGCATCCGCCTTGGCGGAGTCCAGAGCCGTGCTCATGCTGCCCTTCTTGCTCTGCCAGATGGCGAGAATCAGAGCCGCCGCCGCCACCAGGGTGACGCCGCCGCGCAGGGTCGCGTCCATCGGCTGGATGACCACCGGCACGATGAGGAGCGCGATCAGGTTCATGACCTTGATGAGCGGGTTCAGGGCCGGACCAGCCGTATCCTTGAACGGGTCACCCACGGTGTCGCAGACCACGGCCGCCTTGTGCTCGTCCGTGCCCTTGCCGCCGTGCATCCCATCTTCGATGAGCTTCTTAGCGTTGTCCCACATCCCGCCGGAGTTGGCGAGGAGAACGGCCATCAGCTGACCCGAAAGGATCGTACCGGCCAGGAAGCCGCCGAGCGCTTGCGCACCCACCAGGTTGTAGGCCACACCGTCGATCAGCACCGGCTGCTTGCCCAGGCCAAAGCCGAAGGCCACGAGGACCGGAAGGCTGATGGCGAGGATGCCAGGGCCGAGCAGTTCCTTCTGCGCAGCCGCCGTCACGATGGCGACGCAGCGGCCGTAATCCGGCTTGCTGGTGCCCTTCATGATGCCCGGATCGTTGCGGAACTGGTCGCGAACGTCGTTGATGAGGTCGAAGGCCGCGCGTCCCACGGCGTTGATGGAGAAGGCCGAGAAGAGGTACGGAGCCGCACCACCCACCAGCAACCCGAGGAAGATTTCGGGGACTTCGAGTCGCATCCCGATCTCGGTCAGCTTGGCCGCGTCCACATAGGCGTGGAACAAGGCCACCGCTGCCACAACCGCAGTCGCGATGGCAAAGCCCTTGGTGAGGGCCTTGGTCGTGTTGCCAGCGGCGTCCAGGATCTGGACCGCGCGGGCACCCTTCGGGTTGTCGTGGCCGGCGCCAGACATTTCGAACACGCCCTGAGCGTTATCCGAAATCGGGCCGAACGTGTCCATCGCCAGGATGAAGCCCGTGGTGGTGAGCAAGCCCAGACCCACCAGAGCGATCCCGTAGAAGGAGAGCAGGTAGCCGCCGAACTGGTCGGACGGGAAGATGAGGAGCGGAGCCATGAGCGCCGCCACAATGGCGAACACCGAGAAGACCGACGACTCTTGACCGTAGGCAAAGCCGTTGATGATCATCGGGGCCGGACCCGTGGTGGCCACGGAGGCCACTTCGCGCACCGGCTTCTTCTTGAAGGAGACGTAGTAGTCCGTCAGCTTCTCGAAGAGGAAGGCCATGAAGATCCCGAACAGGATACAGACGACGAAGCGCCACCATTCCACGTTTTTGTGCGTCACCAGCAGCGGCTCGGCCGTGGCCGGTTGCGGGGGCATGCTGCCGTCCGTCGGTGGGGTGGAGACTTCCTCCGGCGACATCTTGTAGTAGCCCAGCACCGGGGCCACTTGGTCGAAGCGGGTCTTGCCGTCCGAATCCAGGGCCACGTAGAGGTTGTTCTTGCCGTCCACGTAGATCGTGGCCGGGAACGTCGCGTCTTCCTTCACCTCGGTGCCTTGCTTCTTGACTTCTTCAAACTGCTTGGCGAGGTACTCCTTGGTGGAGGGGCCGACGATGAAGGTTTGGGCCGGCGGGTTCTGCTGGCCCGGAGCCGTTTGCTGGACGCTGACCTGCATGTAGATCAGTTCCTTGCCGCCAAAGGCTTCCTTGAGGGTCACGAACTGCGGGGCCGGCGGGTTGGCCGGGTCGCCCGAAGTCTGGTCCGGCTTCTGCACCGCAAACGATGCCACCTTGGCAAAGTTCGGGTTGTTCAGGTCCACCTTGGTCAGGCCGTCCACCTTGCGCGGTTCCGGCAAATTGTTCGGATCGAACTGGCTGAACGGACTGATGTAGTTGGAGACGAAGCGCAGGCGATCGTCTTCCGAGAAGCCAGGCGTGGCCGCCACGAAGGCCGCGGACTTCGCCACGTCTTCGGCGGCAACTTCCTTGAATTCCTTCTTCTGCGCGATGGCCAGCTTGTTGCCTTCGGCCACCATCACGTCCATCAGATTGCGCTGCCACTGCTCGCGCGTCACCTTGGTCGAGGTCTGGATGACCGGGTTGCTGCTGGGCATACCGCCCATCATCCAGTAGGCCAGCACCACGGTCAGGATCGCCGCAATGACGCCCGAGCCGTAGAAGCCCTTCTGGATCGAGTGCAGCGGGTCGGACTCTTCGTCCTCGTCGCCCTTGACCATGTAGATGCCGATGATCGAAGCCACGATCCCAATCCCGCGAGCGAGAAGGGCAAACATGACCAAGCGCATCCAGGTGGCGGTGTCGAAGATCGCCGCCGTCGCGGCGCCCAAAACGATGGCGGCCACGAGGGTGACTTCGTAAGATTCAAAGACGTCAGCGGCCATACCGGCGCAGTCGCCGACGTTGTCGCCCACGTTGTCCGCGATGACGGCCGGGTTGCGCGGGTCGTCTTCCGGAATCCCGGCTTCGACCTTACCAACGAGGTCCGCCCCCACGTCAGCCGCCTTGGTGTAGATCCCACCGCCGACGCGCATGAAGAGGGCAGCCAGCGAGCCACCGAAACCAAAACCGACCAGCAGCTTCATGGCTTCGGCCGGGAAGAAGAGGAAGACAGCGGTGGCACCGATCAGACCAAGGCCGACCGTGTACATACCGGCGACGGCACCCGAGCGGAAAGCCGTTTCGAGGGCCTCTTTCTTGCTGTTGAGAGCAGCGGCGGCGGTGCGCACGTTGCCGCGCACGGCGGTCACCATGCCCAGGTAGCCAGCGCCATAGGAAGCCAGCACCCCAAGGACAAAACAGACGGCTACGCCTGTGCCCACGGTTTGGCCGAACTGTCCTTGGTATAGGAAGTAGAGGCCAACCGCAAGGATAATGACAAAGATGCCCATGAGCTTGCGCTGCTGAGCCAGGTACGCCAACGCCCCGGCTTCGATGGCCTTCGCCACCTCGCGCATCGCATCATTGCCCGTGCTCTTGGCCAGGACCTGCTTTTGGAACACATAACCCATGACAATGGCGAGGAAGCCGAGGCCCAAAGACAAGTAAAGATAAATCTTGTCCTGATCGGAGAACTCAAGCTTGACGTTCTCACCCCCAGCAGCCATTGCAAAGGTTGGAATAAGTAGCGCGGCCAGAACCGCGATGAGGGTCGTCCACCGACCCGTCTTCCACCATCGCAAACACATAGTGCGGAAATTGACTCCTTTGATTCATGAAGGGAGCCAGGTCGGATCCGACCTGACTCCGTCCAGTAGCTCACAATACCCGAGCCGCGAGGTGAACCAGTAGGTTACTTTTGGGAGGCGCGAATTTCCACCGTGACGTGGTGGCCCCGCAATTGCCCCTGGATGGCTTCCGCCTTCATCTTGGGGATACCGGTGAACATGGTGACCGGCGCGGCCTCCATCATCTGCTTCACCTGGTTGCGGTTCAGCGACATGATCTTTTGGAGCGTCGAGATCAGCTCCTCACTCGACCGCTGGACGCCCAGCAGGACGAGGTCGTACTTCTCGGTGTCCACGTGGGCGGCGTAGGCGCCCATCGCGGCGTGCCCCAGGCCGCCATCAGCGGTGGAGATGGGGATCTCCCGGTCGCAGTTCTCGCAAATGAGGCCGACTGAGCGCTCGTTGTACCAATTCAGCTCTTGGCAGAAACCGCACTGCACTTGGAACACCTTGAGGATGCGCCCATCTTGGATCGGCACCAAGCGGCCGCAGCCCGTACAGCGCACGTCTTCCATCGGCTTCTCGGTGAATCCGTTGCGGGCCTGGCAGATCGGGCAGGTGATGTCAAAGGAAGTGACCTTTTTGACCTTCGACATCGACACGATGGCCATGATCACGCCGACAATGCCAGCTAGCGCCAAGACAACGGCCAGACCGATCATGGCGCCGCCGTAGTAGATACCAACGCCGCCCAAGAGGAGGGCAATCACGCCCGGGATTCCGAAGGCCATGGCCTTTTGGGCGTGGATCTCCTGAATGTCCGAACTTCGTTTGGCGGAACTCATACGTACCTTTTAGTATAAGGGACGATGGTCCCAGAATGCCACCTTTCGGTGGAGCGGCATTCTGGGTGAGGTTCGGCTCAGCGCGAAATCGGGCCGCTCAAGCTGCCGCCGGCACCGGTGCCGGGGTTCGGCAAGCCTTGGCCGGTGCCCATGTTCGGGTCTTGCAAGACGGGCGCGTTCGGGTCCGTGGCCGGCACGATCAGCACCTTGCGGTTGCCTTGGTTCAGCGGCGTAAAGCCGTTGCTCTGGCCCAAGGTCTTGAGGATCGTCATGGCGGGGACGTTGACGTACCGCACCGAAACGGGGCCGTCCGTGAATCCCGGCGCAAACTCAATATCCAGCCCGGCCGCGATCCCAATCTGCTCAATCACGCTCCGAAGGGAAGTGCCCTCGTCCTGGATGGTGATGGGCAACATCGTGGGGTCAGCGGGTTGGGTCGGGGCGAGGGGTTGCGGTCCGGTGGGGACTTGGCTGGTGGTGCCCGCGGCGGTACCGCCGGCGGGGTCCATGCCTTCCGGCGAACGCTGACCCATGCCTTGACTTTCGAGCTTGCGGTCACCACTCATCGGTGCCCCCTCCATGTTGCTCTCGCCGGTGGCACTGAGGCTCGGTCGTCCGGCTTCGGTCGCCAAGGTTTGGGGCTGCGGGCGAGTGACCGCGTAGTAACCCAGCGCAAGGCTAAAGACCAGTAGAGCGGCGGCTACCCCCAGGCTCCATCGCGGCATGCGCACCTCGGGCGTGGGCTTTTCCAGCAACACGTGCGGGGCCGGGATAATGGCGGGCGGAATCGGCTTAGCGGCCGTGAGTTTGCCCAGCATGGCGGCGCGGCTTTCTAGCTCGGCCACATCTTCGGGGTAGCGCTGGCGGTACTGCTGGGCGGCCTCCGAGAGCGGGTCTCGGGCCAGTTCCCAAAGCAACTCGTCGCGATCTTCGGGCAGCGGGCTCATTGGTCACCTCCCTGATAGAACTGGCGGAATCGTTCGCGGGCGCGGAACAAGCGGGTCTTGGCCGCATTGGGGGTGCACTCCATCGCCCCGGCAATCTCGTTCAACGAAAGGTCTTCCCAATAAAACATCACAATGATGGCCCGGTCTTCCGGGTCCAATCGGCGCAGAGCGCTCTCAATATCGGGGTCCGCAAGTTGCGGAATCCCGGCCGGATCGGTGATCCGGTCGCTCACGGCCTCCAGCGTCACCGCATGGCGATCGTGGCGCGTGCGGCGAGTGGCCTGGATGGCCGTGTTGACCACAATCCGGTAGAGCCACGTGCCAAAGCTGGCCCGGCGATCAAAGCGCGTGAGATTCTTGAACGCCTTGGTCATGGCCTCTTGCACCACGTCCTCGGCTTCGGAGCGGTGCAACACAATGCCCTGGGCCACGCTCAGGCTGCGGCCGTAGTGCCGGTCAAACAGATGCCGGAACGCCGCGCGGTCCCCCGCCACCACCCGGGCAATGATGTGCTCGTCGGTGTCGTGGTCCATCGGCAACGGAATTTGGTTCGCCAGTGTCACAGTCTCGTCGATTGGACGCGGATCAGTTGGCATTGGTAACTCCTGAGCTTTCGGGGCCTACTTCAGGCACGGTTGTGGCCTGAATCGCTTGCCCCATTTCTATACGACGCGCAAAGGCCGGGCCAAGTGTGCTCCAGCTCACAAACGCAAGCCCTGCCATCACCACCGCCACACTAACCCAGGCCCACTGTTCGCGCTTTTTGAACCACAAAGTCACGCCCATGCCCATCAGCAAGGCCAGGGGGGCAAAGGCCGGATACAGGTACCGCGCTTGCCCCTGGAAGTACTGCAAGTTGAACCGAAGGAACAAGGCCAAGACCACCAAGATGGCCACCGCCCCCAGGGCGTGCATGGCCGGTTGCGGCTTTTTGCGATCCTTGGCCACCGCGATGAGGCCTGAGAGCAGGGCCGCCGCCAAAAAGGCCAGGCTCAGCCGATAGAAGGTGTCCACCGTCTTGCCGCCGTAGGCTTCAAGAGGCGCGATATCCATATAGCCAAAGGTGCCGACGAAACTTTTGGCCGCCGTCCACCCCACCCAGTTCACGAGGTACGAAGTCAGGCCAATCGAATCGATGAACATCTTGGCCTGGGCGGAGCCACCAAACGATTCGGTGAAGGCGCGCAGGGCAAAGGGGTCGCCGTAGACCTGCACGTTGCGGATCATCCAGGGGGCCGCCACCAAAAGCGGACCAATCGCCATCGTCAGGGCAACGGTGATTTTTGACTTCTTGGGCGCGCCGATAAGTCCGGCCACGAAGCCGACCGGGATGAGCATTAGGCCCGTGGTTTTGGTCCAGATGGCCGCCCCGGCCACGAGGCCAAAGAGAATCGGATAGGCCGCCCCCGACCCCCGCGCCACAATGGCCGCCAACACCAGCGCCCAGGCAATAAGGCAATAGAGGAGCGGGTCATTGCTTACCGCGCCGTGCAGGGCGAGGTTCATGGGCAACAGGCCAAAGGCCATGGCCGCGAGGCCCACCTCATCCGACTGCGAGACGTTGCGGGCAAACGCAAACACGCCCAAGAGCATCAAGACTCCGATGCCCGTATTGACAAAGCGCAAGTAGCGTCCGCCCTCATTGGCCTGGGGATCCCATCCGGAGGCCTTTGCGATCTGCCCCGCGATGAAGTAGTAAAGCGGAGGCTGGTGCGCCTGGTAGTTCTCGTACAGCTCGGGGTCTTTGGGGTCGAGCACCGCCGGGCCTTCGCCTCTGGCCATGCGGGCGACGTAGTTGGCGTGCTGACGCTCGTCAGGGGCGCCGATGTCGGGCGCGGTGGCCGGTTGCCCGGTTTCTGGATTCCGCTGCGTCATCAAAGCCCCGGCCGTTCGGTAGGGCGTGGCGTCGTTGAATGCCGTCGCCCCCCCAACAAACAGAAGCAAGATCACGAAAATTCCGAGGGCCCGCATGCCGCTTCTATTGTATATGAAGCGCAAAAAGCATTAGACTATCGGCGGAACTCCTCCCGGAAGGGCGGGAGTAAGTAAATCACATGCGACGATCCTTGTTCTCCATGTTGGCCCTCGCCGGCGGAATGGTGAGTGCGTTCGCCTCCGCCCCGCCGAAGCCGCTCGAAGGTCACTTCGAGGCTCTCCAGCGGGCCAAGTCCCTCAAGGTGGAATACACCGTGACCATGGTGGGCGGCGCGCCGCGCACTGTGAGCCTCTCCCTGCAAAAGCCGAATCTGCTGCGCATGGAATCGGGTGACCAAGTCGTGTTCGCCGATGGCACCACCATCGTGACGTACGACAAGGCGGCCAACCAGTTCTCCAAGATGGAGCAGACCACGGAATCGCTTCTCGGTCTGTTTGAAGAGACGGATATGCGCTTCTGGCGGCCGTTCTTTGATGCCAAGGCGTTCGACGGGATGACCGACGTGGCCAAGGGTAGCAACGTGGAGCGCGCGGGTCGCCGACTGACCACCGTCACCGGCAAGATGGGCGTCACGAGTTCGACGATGTACCTCGACTCTCGCGATGAAGTTCTCCGCCAAGCCGAAGTCAGTCAGCAAGTGGGCGGCACGACGGCTCGCACCGTCATCAATGCCACCAAGGTGGAATTGAACGGGGAAGTCGCTTCGGATCTGTTCGCGTTCAAGGCTCCGTCCGGTGCCACCGAAGTCACGTTTTCGGCCAAGTGGCTGTACGACTTCGAAGCCGCCAAGAAGCTGGCCAAGCAAACGGGCCGCCTGCTGATGGTGGACTTCATGGCCGACTGGTGCGGCCCGTGCAAGATGCTGGACGCGCAAGTGTT
>CAZDWU010000015.1:18336-23392 GCA_964509165.1 uncultured Chthonomonas sp.
TGCAACTTCCACAGAGCGATCTTGCTGGCGTTGGTGTGGCGGTGGAACATGCTCTCGGCGCAGAACACGCCCCCCACGGCCACACCATAGACCCCGCCCACCAACTCACCTTCTAAGAACACCTCGCAGGAATGCGCCCAGCCTTCCTTATTGATGCGGCAGTAGAGGTCAATGAGGGTAGGCGTAATCCAGTTGTCTTTGGGTCGGCGGCACGCCGTCATCACCTCGCGGAAGGCGGTGTCGAACCGAACTTCAAACGGCTCCCGGCGAAACGCCCGCTTCAATGACCGCGAAACGTGAATCCCTTCCATCGGGAAGATCGCCCGCTCGTGCGAGATGTAGAACTCGATGGCGTAGGGGTTCTTGTTCCGGTCGTTGCCCATGGGGAACATGCCCATTTGGGTGCAAAACCGGATGCTGTCGGGTGACAACTTACGCCCATCCACCATCTCCCCTCCATGATACAAAACTTCGGCGAAGGGGAACCGCCCAGAGGTAAACCTGCCGAACGATGACCGCCAGCGAACTGATGCAGGCCCAGATTGATATGCTCACCGCTCAGGTCGAGGCGTGCTACGCCGGGCTCGGGAAAAACGACTTTGACCGCGAAATCCTGCCTCAGATGATGCGGCCCTCCCGGATGCTGGACCACCTCGCCGAATGCGTCCACGCCTTCCTCGCCAAGAAGGACGGGGCGGACTACGACCAGTGGGGCGTCACCGGCCTCACTGGCACCCTGGAAGAGCGTATGGCCACCTACCGCGAACTGCGGGAGCAAGCCAAAGCGGGCATCGCCGGCCGGGAAGATGAAAAGGCGCTGATTGCGGCCAGCGATTTCCTCACCGCCCACGACGCCTACCACGTCGGGCAGCTCGTCACGATGCGCCTCACGATTGATCCCGAATGGAACGCCTATAGCATCTACGGGCACATCCCCGAAGATGGCGGGCAATAACCGGCGGGCCTAACCTCAGTCCAGGCTCGCGCGGTATCCTTTGCCCTCGGCGAGGTCACCATCTCCGGTGATCTCGCCAATCCACACGGAGTGGCCCTCGTCCACGGGTGCCTTGCCTGAGTGCAAGGTGCGGGCGAACCCAGGGCGCTCCGGCGGATAAAACCCGGAGAAAATAAGAATGCCGCAACTGAGCATGAAAGAGTTGCTGGAAGCCGGAGTCCATTTCGGCCACCAGACTCGTCGTTGGAACCCCAAGATGCGCCGCTACATCTACGGCGCGCGCAACGGGATCTACATCCTAGACCTTCACCAAACCATCAAGCTGTTTGAAGACGCCCTGAACTTCGTTCAGCACCGCGTCGGCGACGGGGGCACCGTGCTCTTCGTTGGTACCAAGAAGCAAGCCCAAACCGCCGTGAAGGAAGCCGCCATCCGCTGTGGCCAACACTTCGTGGTGGAACGCTGGCTGGGTGGGATGTTGACCAACTGGGAAACCATCCAAAACCGCATTAGCCGCCTGAAGGAACTCGACCGCATGGAAGAGGAAGGCTACATGGATCGCCTGCCGAAGAAGGAAGCCCTGAAGCGCCGCGAAGAGCGCGCCAAGCTCAGCCGCTACCTGGAAGGCATCCGCACCATGGACAAGCTGCCGTCCGTGATGTTCGTCGTGGACATCATCAAGGAAGCCAACGCCGTCGCCGAAGCCCATCGCCTCCGCATTCCCGTCGTCGCCATCGTGGACACGAACTGCGACCCGGACATCGTGGACTACGTGATCCCCGGCAACGACGACGCCATCCGCTCCATCCGCTTGGTCACCAACAAGATCAGCGAAGCCGTCACGGAAGTTCGCCCGGTCGACATCGAGTTTGCCGAAGGCACCGGTGCCGCCCTGAGCGAAGACGATGAAGAAGCCGTGGTGCCGGTGGACGAAGAGTTCCTGAGCGCCTTTGGTGTGAACGCCGAAGCCGAAGCCCCGGTCGCCGTGAAGGAAGTGGTGGTCGAAGAGGCCCAGGCCGAAGCCTCATCCCCGGCTACGGAAGCCCCCGCCGAGGCGTCAGAATCCGCCGTGGCAGAAGAAGCTTCTGCTGAAACCAAGGAGTAAAAGATGGCAATTAGTGCAAGTGATGTCAAGCGTCTGCGCGAAGAAACCGACGCGCCCATGATGGAGTGCAAGGTCGCGCTGGAAGAAGCTGGCGGCGACTTCGAGAAGGCCAAAGCCATCCTCCGTGAAAAGGGTCAATCGGCCGCTGCGAAGCGTTCCGGTCGTTCTACTAGCGAAGGGGTGGCCAAGTTTGTGGTCTCCGCCGACGGCAAGACTGCCGTGGGTGTGGTGCTGGAAAGCGAAACCGACTTCGTGAGCAACAACGACGGCTTCCGCAAATTGGTGGATACGCTGGCCAATGGCCTGCTGAACGCCCCCGCTGACGCCGTGAACGGTGACGTGAACAGCGTGAGCATTGACGGCAAGACGGTGGCCGAACTGGTGACCGAAGGCGTGGCCCTGTTCCGCGAGAACATCCAGCTGACGCAAGCCATCAAGTTGGAAACCGATGGCGCGATTGGCGTTTACAACCACCACACCGGCAAGCAAGCCGCCGTGGTGATGGTGAGCGGTGACGCCGCCAACGCCGGCGAAGTGGCGACGAAGGGCGCCATCCAGGCCGTGGCCATGGGTGCGACCTACCTGACCAAGGCGGAGGTGCCGCAAGACATCATCGCCCAGGAAATGGAGCTGGAAACCCAGCGCGCCATCAACGACGGCAAGCCGGCCGAAATGGCCGCCAAGATCGCCGAAGGCCGCGTGAACAAGGAGTTCTTCAAGAGCCAAGTTCTGCTGGAGCAGCCGTTCCTGGAAGACGAAAGCAAGTCCACCGCCCAATTCCTCAAGGAAATGGCGCAGGGCACGGCCGAAGTCACCGGCTTCAAGCGACTCACGGTCGGAGGCTAAGTCTCATGGCCGACCCTGCTTACAAACGCATTCTCTTGAAGCTAAGCGGGGAAGCCCTGGCGGGTAGCCAGGGCTTCGGCTTTGACCCCTCGGTGTTGAATCACATCGCCCGAGAGGTCAAGGCCGTTCACGATTTAGGGTGCCAACTCGGCATCGTGGTGGGTGGAGGCAACATCATCCGTGGGGAAGCCTTCAGCGCCGACGGCGGCATCGACCGCACGGCCGCCGACCACATGGGCATGCTCGGCACCATCATCAACGGGCTGGCCATCCAGGCCGCCCTGGAGCGCCACGGCGTGCCGACTCGGGTGCAAAGCGCCATTGCCGTGGATGAAGTCTGCGAGCCGTTCATTCGCCGCCGCGCCATCCGCCACCTGGAAAAGGGCCGCGTCGTGGTCTTTGGGGGCGGGACGGGGAACCCGTACTTCACCACCGATACGGCGGGGGTGCTTCGCGCCCTCGAAATCGAAGCCGACGTCATCATCAAGGCGACGAAGGTGGACGGGATTTATACCGCTGACCCGCGCAAGGACCCCGACGCCAAGCGCTACGAACGCCTGACGTTCGACCAGACGCTAGAAGAGCGACTGGGCGTAATGGACATGACCGCTTTCACCCTTTGCCGCGAGAATTCGCTGCCGGTGTTGGTGCTCGATATGTTCGCCACGGGTGCCATGGCGACGGCCGCGAGCGGCGGTTCCATCGGTACGCTCGTCACGATTTCTTAACATCTTGCGACGCCGCCTCACACGGGGGCGTCCTAACCATGCACAATAACGCTATGCAAGACCTCCTGAAAGATGCCGAACACCGTATGAAGCAAGCCGTGGAGGCCACGCTCCACGATTTCCAGCGCATCCGCACCGGCCGCGCGAACCCGATGGTCCTCGAGAAGATCATGGTGGACTATTACGGCAGTGAAACGCCGGTGAACCAGGTGGCCAACATCAGCGTGCCGGAACCCCGCCAGATTCTCATCAACCCCTACGACAAGGGGATGACGGTGGCCATCGAGAAGGCCATCCAGAAGAGCGACCTGGGTGTGAACCCGGTGGTGGACAGCAACGGGATCCGCCTCAACTTCCCGCAAATGACCGAAGAGCGCCGCAAGGAACTTGTCAAGCAGGTGCACGCCCGCACCGAAGAAGGCCGGGTGGCCGTGCGCAACGTGCGCCGCGACACCCTGCAGCACGGGCAAGCCCGCTTGAAGGCTAAGGAGATCAGCGAAGACGAACTGAAGGGCTTTGAAAAGAAGGTCCAAGATCTGACCGACAAGTTCGTGCACGAAGTGGACGATCTGCAGAAGAAGAAAGACGCCGAGTTGATGGAGATCTAAACCTTGGCATTGAGCCCGTCCGAAACCTCTTCCATGCCGGAACCCCGTAACGATGTGCAAGCCCGCGCGGTTGCGCAGGGGATTCGGCTGGATGCTTTGCCCCAGCACATCGCGTGCATCATGGATGGCAACGGGCGCTGGGCGACGGCACGGGGCGAACACCGCCTGGTGGGGCACCAGCAAGGCTATCTGACGCTGAAGGATGTGCTGACCACCGCCGACGAACTGGGCATCCGGTATCTCACGGTGTACGGATTCTCGGCGGAGAACTGGCGGCGACCGGGCGAGGAGGTCAACGGCCTTATGGACTTGATTGCGGCGGCGGCGAGCGCCGAACTGACCGGGCTCATCAAGAACAACGTGCGGGTGCGTATCAGTGGGCGGCTGGACGAGCTGCCGCAGAGCACGCGCGACAACCTGCGCGCCCTGGAAGCCGAAACCAAAGACAACACCGGCATCACCTTTGTGCTGGCGGTGAACTACGGTGGCCGGCAAGAGATTTTGGATGCCGCCCGGGCGGTGGCGGAAGCCGGTGAACCCTGGACCGAGGAGTCCATCTCGAAGCACCTTTATACGCCCGAGATTCCGGAGCCGGACCTGATGGTGCGCACCGCCGGCGAGCTGCGCTGGAGCAACTTCTTGATTTGGCAGGCCGCCTACGCCGAGCTTTACGTCACGGATAGCCCGTGGCCGGAGTTTGGTGAGGAAGAGCTCTTTGCGGCGGTCACTCAGTTCCAACGGCGCATCCGCAAGTTCGGCGGCTTGGCCGAAGGATGAAAATCCCCTTCGATAGTCTCTGCCTGGCGGCGGTGGT
>CAZDWU010000015.1:23492-32102 GCA_964509165.1 uncultured Chthonomonas sp.
GCCCTGCGCAAGCAGCGGATGCAAAACCCGCTCCAGCGGGTGGCCGATGCCCGCCGGGTGGCCGTGCGCGAGATCCGGGAGGCCGTCCGCGCCGCCCGGGATGTGCCCACCCAGCAGATGTGGGGCGAACTGATCCTGGCCTACCAGTACCAAGCCACGCCCGGGGCCAAAACGCTCGACGTGATGGACTACGAGGGGCGCGAGATTTCCATTCCCCTCAAGACGGACCTCACCCCGCTGGAAAACGCCCAGCGCTACTTTGACAAAGCCAAACGCGTGAAGAGCCGGGCGGCGGCCATGGCCGAACAGGAAGTTCGCATCGCCCGCGATTTAGAAGAAGTGGAGGGGCTTCTCCTGCGCCTCGAACGCGCCCTGGACCCGGCCGAACTCGACGCCATCGAAGCCGAAATTGATCGCCGCCGCTGGCGTCACCGGGCTCCCGCCCCCACCCGCCGCAAGGAGGAGCGACCCTTTGCGGGGCATGCCGTCCGCGAGATGCTGAGCCCCGGGGGCTACCGGGTGCTCTACGGAGAAACCGCCACCGCCAACGACTACCTCACCACCAAGGTGGCGCGGCCCAGCGATTACTGGTTCCACGTCCGGGGTGGGGGAGGCGCGCACGTGGTGCTGATGACGATGAACCAGCCGCAACGCGTGCAGATGCCGGACCTGGTTTACGCCGCCCAATTGGCCAAGCGCCACAGCTCGCAAAAGCATAGCGGGTACGTTTCGGTGGACTACACGCTCAAGAAGTACGTGCGCAAACCCCGTGGTTCGGCCCCGGGCCTCGCCGTGTACACGCACGAGAAGACGCTGCACTTGGAAGATTAACGGAGGAGTAACGAAGGAATGATGATGGACTGGGATACTTCGCTTTTTCGCGCCATCCACGTCGGGATGAAGAGCCCCGCCATGGACAACATCATCCGGGTGGTGGCCGATACCGGCCTGGGCCAAGTCCAAGCGGCGGCCCTGCTGTGGGCGTGGATGCGCCCTTGGCTTTTGAAGCGAGGCCAGGCGTGGTTTTGGGGCGGGGGTGTGCTGCTCCTTGGCCTGGCTCAAATTGACGGCTACGGCTGGGCGACCCTCATTGCCGCCGTGCTGCTGATGGGCATGACTAGCCAATGGCCGAGCTCAGTGGCGCGGGTGGCCCTGATCAGCGCCGTCATCGCGGGCATCGTCAGGCTCGGTTTGGTCAAGGTTTTCAATCGCCCTCGCCCCAGCAACCTCGGTTTCGGCACGCCGCTAGAGCCGCTCTACGGGCCGACCAGCTTCCCCAGTGGCCATGCCACCACCACGGCGGCCATCGCCACCATTGCCATCTGGGCGATGATCCGAGGCGAACGCAACCTATGGGCGGACATCGCCCTGCTGTGGATGCTGTTGGTGGGCTTTGCGCGGGTGTATTCCGGCGTGCACTATCCCACCGACGCCATGGCCGGTTGGTGTTTAGGAGCCATCGTCGGCACGGTGGTGTGGCTTTGGCTTGGCCCCACCACCCGCCTCGACGATCAGGATTCGGCCAGCACGGCGGCCACTGCCGACTCGGCGTAAGCCCCCATCCGGCGGAACCGGGCCGCGCGTTCGGCCTTCAGTTCGGCCCCGCTCAGCTTGTCCTGCCGTTCCAGCGACGCCATGATGGCGCGGCCCACGGTCTGGGCGGCCTCCAGCGGGTCGCGGTGCGCCCCGCCGAACGGCTCCGGCAGAACCTCTTCCACCAATCCAAACTTCAACGCCGAATCGCTGGTCAGTTGTAGGGCCGCAGCAGCCTGCGCGCCCTTCTCGGCGGCTCGCCACAAGATGGCGGCACACCCTTCGGGCGGGATGACACTGTAAACCGCGTGCTCTTGCATCATCACGTGGTTGGCCACGGCAATGCCGATGGCACCGCCGCTCCCGCCCTCACCAATCACGGTGCTGACGGTGGGGACGGTGAGTTCAAACATGGAGAGCATGGCGGCGGCGATGGCCTCGCTGATGCCTCGGCTTTCGCTTTCCACCCCCGGGTCGGCGGCCGGGGTGTCCACAAAGGTGATCACCGGCATGCGGAACCGTTCGGCCATCTCAAACAAACGGATCGCCTTGCGGTAGCCCTCGGGCTTGGCCATGCCGAAGTTGCGGTAGCTGCGCTCTTGGATGTTGCGACCCTTTTGGTGGCCCACCACCATCACGCGGCGGCCGTCCATCAGGGCGGGGCCACCCACAATGGCGTGGTCGGCGGCGAAGCGCCGGTCGCCTTCAAGCTCGACAAAATCTTCGCAGAGCGCATTGATATAGTCGAGGGTATAGGGGCGCGTTTCGGCGCGCGCAATCAGCACCTTTTCCCAAGGGCCAAGCCGGCTGTACCGGGTTTCGAGATAGGCATCGCGGCGCCGCATATAGTCTTGGACGCGCTCAGATAGCTCCGTCTTACGCTCGGGGTCAGTTTCCTTGTCGACAATCGCTTGGAGCTTGCGGATGGTCTCATCCAGCTCCAGCACGGGCTTTTCCCAGTCTTTCCAGGATTTAGCCACGGGTGGCCTCCACGGCGGCCAGGTGTCCGCCGAGCAAACGGCACAGGCTGGCGAGGTTGGTCCTCAGGTTCTTGCGTTCAATAATCTTGTCGAGCATGCCGTGAGAAAGGAGGAATTCAGCGGTCTGGAAGTCGTCGGGCACTTTGCTCACTTGGGCTTGCTTGCTCACTCGGGCCCCGGCAAAGCCAATGAGGGCACGCGGCTCGCTCACAATCACGTCGGCGATGCTGGCGTAGCTGGCCAGCACCCCGGCCATGGTGGGGTCGGTGAAGACGGCGATGTAAGGCACGCCCGCGCTGCGGCAGGCCTCGACGGCGGCGGTGGTCTTGGCCATCTGCATCAGGCTCAGCAAGCCCTCTTGCATGCGGGCTCCGCCCGAAGCGCAGAAGATAATGGCGGGGATGCCTTCGTGCGCGCCGCGCTCAATGGCCCGCGTGATCTTCTCGCCGGCCACGCTGCCCATGCTGCCTCCCATAAAGTGGAAATCGCTGATGGCCGTGCTCACCGGCATGCCCATCAGGGTCGCCCGTCCGCTCACCACGCTGTCGCGCATCTTCGTGCGCTGCATGGCCTGGGCGTGCTTTTCCGCGTAGTCAGGGAAGTGCAGCGGGTCGCCCGAGCGCAGGTCGGTGTCAAGTTCAACGAACGAACCTTCATCAAAGACAACGTCCACCCGTTGTTGCCAGGTCAGGCGGTGGTGGTGGCCACAGTACGGGCACACCCGCAAGTTGGCTTCGAACTCCGCCGCGAAAATCGTCTTGCGGCAGTTCGAACACGGGAGGAAGGCCCCGGGTGCGACTCCCGAAGAGGCTTTGCCGAAGGGCATCCTATGACAATACCTGCCCGGGCGGCGATTTGAGCCCAAAACGGGATACGATGAGGCTATGAAAGCGCACACTGAGTACCTGGTTTTCAACACCTCGCAGGCGGAGGAGTTCGTCCGCATCACCGACGAGGTGGAAGGCATCGTGGGCCGGAGCGGGGTGGACGACGGGTTTGTGCTGGTGAGCGCAATGCACATCACGGCCGCGGTCTACGTGAACGACTGGGAGCACGGCCTGATTGCCGACATCCACGAGTGGCTGGACGTGCTGGCCCCCAAGGGCAACTACCGCCACCACGCCACTGGCGAGGACAACGGGGAAGCGCACCTCAAGAACCTCATCATGCACCACCAGGTGATCCTCCCCATCACGCGGGGGCGGCTGGATTTAGGCCCGTGGCAGCAGGTGTTCTACGCCGAGTTTGATGGGCAACGCAAGAAGCGGGTGGTGGTTAAAGTTTTGGGGATCCCCAAGGCCGATTGACCTCGAAAATCCCCAATTACCAGGCCTAAGTTTGAGCTTAAGCGCCGGGAGCTGTGCTGTCGCGCAGACCCAGCCGCACGTCGCCACTGACGGCGGTGGCCGTGATGGTGCCCGTGCCCGCGCCCAGGCGGCCGCTCAGGCTTTGCCCGTCGGCCGTCTTGTCATCCAGCGGGATGTCGCTGGCCACGGCTCCACGCAGAGTGCTGAGCGTCACGCGGCACTCGCTGCCGTCCATGATCTCCACCCCTACGTCGCCGGAAACCGTGCGCACCGTTACCGAACCCCGCACCGGCTCGCAGATGTCTAGGTTCACATCGCCACTGGTGGTTTCCACAGCGATCGTGCGGCCACTCACGCGCACCAGGTCGGTGTTGCCACTGCCCGCGTTCACGTTGATGGCCCCGCTGCAGTCTTGAAGGCTCACATCGCCGCTGGTGGTTTGCACCGTCAGCAGGCTGGCGTGAACGTTGGTCATGGCAATGTCGCCGCTGGCCACGGTGGTGTCCACCACGCCCTTGGCATCGCTCAGCTTCACTTGGCCGCTCAGGGTTTCGATGCGGGCGTTGCTGCCCACACCTTCCACGTGCACGTCGCCCCGGGCGAGCTTGACTTCCACCGGCGTGCCCTTGGCCACCTTGGCGTTCACGGTCACCGAAACATCCGGGCCATCGGGCAGCTTGAGCACCACCACGTGGTCGTTCTCTTGCAGCATCGGCACGAACTGGTCGGCCTTGGCCTGGGCTTCGGCGGTGTTGCTGCCTCGGTAGGTGGCCCGCAGGTCCATGGTGCCGAGTTCATCCGAACCCACCACATGGATCTGACCCTTCTGGCCTTCGATGCGCAGCACCTTGCCGTTCGGGACGGAGAGGGGAAGCGAGACATCCTTGCTGGCTTCGGCGCCAAAAACGCCGGCGAACGTACCACTCTTCTTGGCGTCCTCGGCGGCCTTCTGCACGGCCTCCACGCCCTTGTTGACGCCCTGGTTCACCTTGTCGGCGACTTCTTTCCAGTTGACGCCGGTGGCCACGTTCTTCGTCATCTCATCGATGGATTGGAAGAAGCGACTGAACGGGTCGTTGCTGGCGGCTTTGGGTTCGCCATCGGTGGCGGAGGTGGCTTCCGCTTGGGGCGGGGCCGTGGGCTGTTCGGCCGGCTCGGCAGGTTCGGCGGGCTCGGCCGGTGCCGCCGGCTCGGCGGGAGCTGCCGGGGCTTCGCCTTCGGCCTTTGAAGATTGGTTCCCCAGGGCTTCTAGGAGTTCCAATGCGTCTTCGGCGCTGAGCTTGCCCTGTTCGACCAGGCGCATGATTCGTAGAGTTTCGTTGTTCATGATTTGTTCTTGAGAATGGTCTTGGCTTCTTCGGGCGAGATTTCGCCGCGTTCGAGGGCGTCGAGGATTTCGGTCGGGCGTTCGTCGTCCCGCTTGGCGCGGCGCGATTCCTTAAAGGGGGTGAGGCCCAAGGATTCGATGAGGTCATCCACCCGGGCGCGGATGGTGGGGTAGCTCAGCCCGAGCTCGCGCTCCAGCGTGCTGAGGGTGCCCCGGGCTCGCAAGAAGGACTCCAGCAGTTGCTGCTGCTCGGCATCCAGGCGACTGGCCATGGGCGGGGCAAACTTGCCCCGAATCGTGACCGTCCCCGATTCATTTTGGAGTTCCGTGATCACCATCGGCTCGCCCGTGACCGGGCACTGCGTGGGCGGAACAAGAGGTTGGCTCATGCGCGTTGTCTCCTTGAGAAAAACTTACCCAAGGATTACGAAAAACGTTGCGAAGTCCCGAAAAATTCTAGAAAATCTAAACCGAAAGGCCGGGAAAGTTTCGGAATTCTGAAATCACAGCTTCAACCGGGATGTCCGCGACGTGGCCCTCGGCTCCGGCGTGGATAACCCGGAGATTGGGCACGGGGGGCGCCCACAGCCGGTGGATGCCGAACCGGAACAGGCCGATGACCGGCGTGGAGGTGGCGCAGGCAAAGTGCATGATGCCGTTATCCAGGGTGATGACGGCGCGGGCGGCTTGGATCGCCCCGACCACTTGCGGCATCGTCAGGGTGCCGCGCAGGTCTTGCACGTTCGGGTGCGTGGCGAGGGTGCACTCATCCGAAGCCCCTTTCCAATACTGCCCCTGAACCTTGGGCTTCGCGCCCAGCAACCCAACGCGGTAACCCGCCGCCCCCAGCGCACTGGCCAGGTCCTGCCACTTCTCCAGCGGCCAAATCTTGCTGGCAAGGCTGGCGGTGGTGGCAACCAGCACGTCCGGCACGTCGGAGCCGGGGTCAGCCGAGGGAAGCATGTACGGCGGCACCGGGCCGCTCAAGTACGCCATGCGCGCAAAGATTTCGGAGATGTGCGGGGTCTGCAGGATGGAGTAGCGCTGGCAGATGTCCTCGTGGATCCACTCCTTGTCCTGCGCCAGCCGGCCCGGCTCGTCATCCAAAAAGGGAAGTTCGTCGCGGCCTTCTTCGCCCAGGCAAGGCCCGACCACACGCCCCTCGGCCCCGGCGAGCAGCGCCGTCACCGCTTTCGCCCAGGGGCTAACCTCAAAATTGATCACGCCATCGTAGGGTTCGGGAAGGGCGGCCGCAAACTCGCGGGGCTCCATCCCCAGCAACGGCGTGGAGGAATCCACCAGGGGGCTGGCGGCGCTGAGTTCCTGAATACGCTTGCCCCCGTAGTAGTCCAGCGTGACTCCCGGGTGTTGCGCCCGGAACATCTGCAAAAGGGGAGTGGCAATCACAAAATTGCCCAAGGCGTCGTTGGTGACCACGGCCCACCGTTCGCCCGCCTGGAGAGGTTCGCCACCGTAGCGCCGCATCTGTTCCTCTGAGGTTACCCGTCGGCGGGTAAGGTCCTTGGCGTGGCAGACGAGCGGTTTCTCGGGATCGACGCGGGGGGCACTAGCACCCGGGCGTTGGTGCTGGATGCGGCGGGGGCTGTCGTGTTTCGCGGGGATGCGGCGGGCGCCAATTTTGCCTCGCATTCGCTGGACCACGTCCGCACCCAGCTTAGTGCGGCCCTGCAGGGTTGTCCGCCGGTGCGAGCGTGCGTGGGGTGCTTCGCCGGGATTCTCACCGAAGCCGTGCGCCAGCAGGCCATGGACTTGCTCCGCGAGCTTGTGCAGGCCGAAGCTTATGACGCCCGTCCGGATTTCCACGCCACGGTGCTGGCCGATCCTAACGCCGAAATTGTGGTGATCGCCGGTACCGGGGCCATCGTCGCCAGCCGCCACGGGCAAGAAGTTCGCAAGAGCGGGGGTGGAGGCTACATCCTGGGGGACGAAGGGAGCGGGCAGAGCATCGGCCGCCGCGCCCTGCAAGCCACGCTCTTGCCCGCCCGCCGTCCCGAGGTCAGCGAAGAGTTCAACCAAGCCCTTCGCGAGATTTGGGGATCGGATGAGCCTGCCGCCGTGATCCAAGCGCTTTACGCCTCTCCCACGCCCGCCGCGCAACTGGCGCAGCTGGCCCCCACCGTGGTAAATGACTGGGTCTCAGGCTGGGATTACGCGCGGGACCCCGTAGAAAAGCCAGTAGAATGCCTCGCGGCAGAGGTTGGACTCCATCGCGAGGTGCATTTCTCGCCGTCGCCGCAAGTTCGGATCGGGCTCGCAGGCGGCGTTTGGCAAATGCACCCGAAAGTGCGGGAACACTTTGCCCAGCACCCGGCGTTAGCTCATCAGGAAGTCTTCCGGATTGAAGCCGAACCGGTGCGCGGGGCCGTCCGATGGGCTGAAGCGTTGGCGCAGGCCATCCAATAAGGAACAACGAAAGCATGGGTACGGAAGCAAGAAATCCGCGGTCGATCGGGCTCGATAAGATGACCCCGCAAGAGATCGTGCGCCTGATGAACGAGGAAGAACATCAGGTGATCCGGGCGATGAAAGCCGCCGAACCCCAACTCGCCGAGGCCATCACCCAGTGCGCCGAGGTTTACAACGGCGGGGGTCGCATCGTCTACGTGGGGGCGGGCACCAGTGGCCGCGTGGCCCGCATGGATGCCGCCGAGATGCCGCCGACCTTTGGGATTGACAACACCCGATTCATTGCCCTTACGGCGGGTGGCGACGAAGCCGCCAGCAACGCCATTGAGGACGCCGAAGACGAAGTGCACTCGGCTATGGAGGGCATCAACAAGCTCGGCCTCGGCCCCGGCGATGCGCTGATCGCCCTCGCGGCCAGTGGCCGCACCCCCTACGTGGTGGCCGCCGCCAAGCACGCGGGTGCCAAAGGCGTCTGGACCTGCGGCATTGCCAATAACCCCGGTGCGCCGCTTTTCGACCACGTGGACCTTGCCATCTTGCTGGAGACCGGACCCGAAGTGCTGACCGGCTCCACCCGGCTCAAGGCCGGCACCAGCCAGAAGCTGGCGCTGAACACCATCTCCACCGGCACGATGGTGCTGGCGGGCAAGGTGGTGGAGAATCTGATGATCGACGTGAAGGCCAAGAACCACAAGCTGAAGGAGCGGTGCGTGCGGATTGTGCGCGACCTTACCAACGCCACCGAAGTGGACGCCTTACGCCTATTGGAAGCCAACGACTGGAACGTGCGGCGCGTGGTGGAGATGCTTCACGCCGAAGAGCGCGTCTGAGCCTTCGCGGCGTTCCATAGCTCGTCCCATTCTTGGGGATTTAGCTCGTCCAGGGGACGCCCGGCCAGGGCTTCCATCGCGCGGAAGCGTTCGATAAAGCGCACCAGCATCCGGCGCAGAGCTTGCTCGGGGTCACACTTGGCCCACCGCGCCAGGTTCACCAGCGTGAACAGCAGGTCACCCATTTCGGCCTCCATAGCCTCCTT
>CAZDWU010000015.1:32202-35343 GCA_964509165.1 uncultured Chthonomonas sp.
TGGTGCGCACAACGGTCCAGCGCCCCTAGGCGAGGGGCGTGGTGAACCGAAAATGCGCCGGCAAGTCCGGCTTCTTCAAGGGGCGCGATCATCCGCCCTGTTCGAACATTTGCTTAAGCTGGCGGTCGAACGGCGTGTTCTGCCACTCAATCCGCGCCTTTTTGCGGAACTCGGCCAGCATCTTGGGCAAGTTGTTGCGCACTTGGCCTTTGTCCAGCATCAGTTGGCGTCGGATGGCCACCTTCTGGTCGGCGTCGAGGGGAATGGTCTCCGCCGGCTTGAGGTCTTCCACATAGAACTTGACCCGCACAATCGAACCCGGCACCCAGCTCGAAACCGAACCCTTGGTGGCGTTTTGCAGAGCGGACTTGGCTTGATCGCCCAGACCGTCAAAGGGGATTTCGCCCAGCATTCCGCCATCGCGGGCACTCGGGTCCACGCTCAGGGCGCGGGCTACGTCGGCAAAGTTCTTGCCCGCCGCGAGTTCACCGTCCACCCTGCGTTGGCCGGCTTCGTCGGCCACGGCGATGATGCGTAGCACCAAGCGCTTCGGCACCGAGAATTGATCCGGATGGGCTCGGTAATAGCCTTCCACTTCCTGGTCGGTCACGTTGACGCCCATCGTGGTCAGCGCAAACTCGGCCAGTTCAATCTTGATTTCGTGCTTGAGGTCGTCTTCCGTCAGGCCAAGCAGGCGGAACGCTTCCTTCAGCTCCGGCGCGCGCTCAAGGCGCTTGGCGAGTTCGGCATCCACCACCGCGGGGGTGGGGGCCACGCCTTTCTCAGTGGCGAGTTGCCAAATCAGGATCTCGTTGACGATCTGCTGCATGGCCAAG
Source organism: uncultured Chthonomonas sp. (assembly GCA_964509165.1). Classification (GTDB taxonomy): domain Bacteria; phylum Armatimonadota; class Fimbriimonadia; order Fimbriimonadales; family Fimbriimonadaceae; genus JAHBTC01. Next base: position 33,039 of record CAZDWU010000015.1, read on the forward strand.
TAGCCCGGGGTGGCCGCCACATAGCGGTTCTCCATCATCCGGCCCACATTGGGCAGCACTTGCAGGCGACGCACGTAGACATCGCCCTTCACGGCTTCGCCGTTCACCACAATCAGGGTGCGGTCGGGGGTGACCGTCGGGGGCGTGGGCACCGTCTGGGCATGGAGGAGAGCCGGCAAAAAGGCGGCAACGAGGAGGCCAGCGCGCATCATTTCCTTCACTTACGCTTGTCCAGACGAATCAGGCCCCCGGGCGTGACGCTCGGTAGGCCTGACATTTTCTGATTTCGCAGATTTAAGGTCGCAGCTTGGCGGCCACGGCGTCGCCCATCTCGGTGGTGCTCACCAGGCGGGTCTCGTTTTCGAAGATGTCCGCCGTGCGCAGCCCCTCATCCAAGGCGGCTTCCACGGCGGCCTCAATGCGGTCGGCGGTGCGTCCGTCGCCGAACGTGAAGCGCATCATCATCGCGGCGCTCAGGATGGCGGCGAGCGGGTTGGCGCGGCTTTGCCCGGCGATATCCGGGGCGGACCCGTGGATGGGCTCGTAGAGGCCGAACACCTTGTCCCCGTTGGCGTCGCTCAGCGAGGCCGAGGGCAACAAGCCCAAGGAACCCGTGATCATGCTCGCTTCGTCGCTAAGGATGTCGCCGAACATGTTCTCGGTGAGGATCACGTCAAATTGCCCCGGATCGCGCACGAGTTGCATCGCGCAGTTGTCCACCAGCATGTGCGTCACGCTGATGTCGGGGTTCTGGGCGGCCAGTTCGTTCACCGTTTCGCGCCACAGCCGGCTGGTTTCCAGTACGTTGGCCTTGTCCACGCTCACCACCTGGTGGCGGCGCTGGCGGGCAATTTCGAAGGCGCGCAGGGTGATGCGCTCGACCTCGGCACGGGTGTAAACCGCCGTATCAATCGCGGTCTTGCCGTCGTCCTTGCGGAACCGTTCGCCGAAGTAGATGCCCCCGGTGAGTTCGCGCACCACGATGAGATCGATCATGCTGCGGCCTTCCTTCAGCGGCGACGCATGGACCAGCGGGCGCATGGTGCGGGCCGGACGCACGTTGGCGTACAGGTTCAATTCGCGTCGGAGGGGAAGCAGGGCCCCCACTTCCGGGCGCAGGTGAGCGGGCTCCAAGGTGTCCCACTTCGGACCCCCGACAGCGCCCAGCAACACCGCGTCGCTCTGGCGGCACAGTTCCAGGGTCTCGTCCGGCAAGGGGACGCCGGTGGCGTCAATCGCCGCCCCGCCGATCAGGGCAAATTCAAAATCTGCTGCCACGCCCGCCGCTTGCAGGACCTTGACAGCTTCGTCGATGACTTCCGGGCCAATGCCATCCCCAGGGAGGATCGCGATTCGTGGCGGCATTTCGGCATATTACCGCTCGGTCTCCCGCTCTAAACTGGGCGGCATGGCGTATTGGTTGATGAAAAGCGAGCCCGATGTCTACAGCATTGACGACCTCATCGCCAAACCTGGCCCCGACATTTGGGAGGGTTGTCGCAACTATACGGTCCGAAACTATATGCGAGACACCATGCAAGTGGGTGACGGGGCGCTGTTCTATCACTCCAATGCGAGTCCTAGCGGGGTGGTGGGCAGCATGATCATTGCGCGCACCGGCTACCCGGACCCCACCCAGTTCGACCCGAACAGCGAGTACTACGACCCTAAGGCCCCGGCGGATGGGTCGCGATGGCTGGCGGTGGACGTGGCCGAGCCGGTGAAGTTTGACCGGGTGCTGAGCCTAGCCGACCTCCGGGCCGAGCCTGAACTGGCCGAGATGTGGGTGCTGCGCCGAGGGCAACGGCTGAGCGTGATGCCCGTGACCGAGGCCGAGTGGGATCACATTCATCGCATGGTGGGGCAAACCCCGCGCCGATCCGCGTCGTAAGTTGTAAGGGTTAGAACAAGGAGAAAAAGGAATGAAAGGGACGAGTGTGGACTTCCAAGTGGGTGACGAGACGTTTTCGGGCTATTACTCCCCGGCCAGTGCGCCGGGGCCGGCAGTCATCGTCATCCAAGAGTGGTGGGGCCTGGTGGGGCACATCCGCGATGTGGCCGACCGCTTTGCCGAAGCCGGGTTTCACGCCTTGGCGCCGGACTTCTACCACGGGCAGGCCACAGACGAACCCGACGAAGCGGGTTCGCTGATGATGGCGCTGGATATTGAGAAGGCGGGCCGGATGATTCAAGGCGCAGTGGACATGCTGACGAGCAAGCCCGAAGTGACCGCCGGGATTGGTGTGGTGGGCTTCTGCATGGGCGGCAAGCTGGCCATGTTCGCGGCGGGCCTGGATGATCGCAT
>CAZDWU010000016.1:0-1554 GCA_964509165.1 uncultured Chthonomonas sp.
AGCCCCGAAGATTGCGCCGCCGCCATCGCTTTCTTGCTGCGAGACGAGACGGAATACATGAGTGGCATCGTGATTGACATCAACGGCGCGAGTTACCTGCGATGAGCCTCCGGTACACTAGCCGCGTGCTCGCCCGCACTCTTTTGGTCGCCCTGGTGGGCGGCTGCACTTTGGCATTTGGGGCCCCGCCCACGGCTCCCGAGGAGATGCGCCGCCGGGAGTTCCTGGAAAACGGTGCCATCACCTTTGCCCAGTTCGATCCGCAACGCACCACGTTCAGTGTGACCCTGGCCATCAGTGCCGACAACGTCCGGGACACTGACGCCCGCCACGGACTCCGGCACGTGTGGGAGCACTTTGTGGCCCGGGGGGACGGCACTATTGACCGACGCCTGGAACGGATGGGTTGCTACCTGACGGCCGTGACCCAGCGGGATGTCACGCTGTTCCAGATTCAAGGCCCAGTGGGGGGCGAAGAACTGGCGCTCGACATCATTCGCGAGATGACGGCTCCGCTCCAGGTGAGCGAAGAAGCGCTGAAGAAGGAGGTGGCGATCATGGCGCAAGAAGCGGCTCTCCGGACCGATTTCGATGCCATCAGTGACGCAGCGTGGTTGGCCGCGTTTGGCCCCGAAGGGCGGAACCCGTTTGGTTCCTTGGAGGCCATGGCCGGCCTAACTCCCGACGAACTCCGCGACCTGCACCGGCGGCAGATGGTGGGCAACGGGATGGCCTTGGTGATGGTCTCGGCCAGCGACCCCAACGCCTGGATGGGCCCGATGCGCGCCGTGATTGGCGACTTGCCCAGCGGCCCGGAACGCTTCCCCGATAACGAGGAAGAGCCGATCAGTGTGGAGAAAGGCTTCACCCCAGCGGGTGCAGCTCGGGCGGCGGTGGTGCCCGGCCTGGGTGACCCGGCCACTTTGGCCACCCTGGCGGCGGCCCTGGCCATTCGGGCGGAGTTCCCGGACATCTCCCCGGTTTATACGCCCAGCACACGCCCCGGGCTCATCACCTTACGAGCGGTGGATTCGGCCACGCTGAAGTCCATCGAGATGGTGCAACCAGCCTTGTCGTTCCCGGTGGGGCAGGGCTACTTGCTGGGTTGGATTCGCGCCCAGCGCTCGGATCCCTTGGCCTTCGGCGCGATCATGGGGGTCTTGCTCCTCCAGCGACCGAACTTTACGCTCGATGACATGGAAAACCAAGCGGCGACGATGACGCCGGAGCAGTTTGCGGCGGGTCTGGCGAGATTCCGGGCCGACCGGGCGGTGATTGTGGAAGTCGGAGGTGGACAATGAGCACCCTTGCCAGCCTCGTTTTGGCCGCGGCCTTGGGTCAAACCCGGACCATGCCGCAAATCACCGAGATGATGGTGCCCGATTCCGGGCGCGTGACGGTGTGCGTGGCCGTGCCCGCCCCTGAAGACATGGGTGGCCGCAACCGCACCGCGTGGCGCTTGATCGGGGAGACCCTGATGGAAGGCAGTGGTGCCTACAGCCGCCGGGTGATCTTTGCCTATGGCAGCCAGGCGGGCGTGGCCCCGCGCGTGCA
>CAZDWU010000016.1:1654-12867 GCA_964509165.1 uncultured Chthonomonas sp.
GGCGAAGGCGAGCGAGAGGTGGTGAAGTACTTCCGGGATCGCATCACCGATCCGCCGAGCATGCCGAGGGATGTGAATGCCCGCCCCATCAAGGGCGTACCGGGGCGAGTGGATTTCTGGGAGTGGCAAGCGCCGCTGCTGAAGCCCGGAGCCCCCGATTTTGCCCCGCGCATCCTGGCGCTTTATGCTCTAGGTGTGGGCAAAGATGGCTCGATGACCCGCGTGCTGCGGGAAAAGCTTGGCTACACCTACCGCCAGCAGTTAGTTCTGTGGCCGCAACGCGATGGCTGGTTGCCGAGATTCGTGGCACAGCGGGCAGGAAGCCAGGACGCCGCCGCCGAGCTGAACGCCAGTTGGGAAGCCATGCGCGCCGACATTGACGCCTGGGACAAGGTGACTCTGGACCGCGCCCGGATGTTGGTGTTGGGCAGCCTGGATACGGGTCTCCCGATGGATCCGTTCTGGATCGGGCCGGACTGGCGTTTGGGTGAATCCCTGGAAGACCGGGCGGCGTTTGCCGTCCACGGTTCGATGGCGGGGAAGGTGATCGACCCCGAGCAGTTCGCCAGCGACAGCCTGAAGGTGGACCTGGAAATCCTGAAGGAGACCGCGCGCGAGATTATCGACGCGAGTTCATCGGGCGTTTATCCGGGTTTGGAAGCCAAACGCTAAGGAGTCGGGCTGGCCTGCGCCAGCCACGGCTTCACGCCCTCGGCAAAATCCGGGTGCTTCTTGCATAGCGGCAGAAAGTCGCACCGGGGGCAGAGCGCCTTCGGAGTGGGCTCCATGCTTTCGTAGTCCGCGTTGAGAATCCGCTCGCCGATCTCCACAAGGTCGTTGATGAACTCTTCGCGTTCGGCCTCATTGAGCTGCGCCGAGGCCGAAGCCCCCGCCCTCAAGGCCACAATGGTCGCCTTCACGTTTCGATCCGGGTAGTTGGCCCGCACGAGGACCTGGTACACGCCCATCGCGAGGTCCGAGTGGACTTCCTCGGAGGTCACGTTGCCGCGCCCACTCTTGTAGTCCACCACGTCGAGGGTGCCGTCTTCGTGTTCGTCCAGCCGGTCAATGCGCCCGAGGAGCACAAACGGACCCAAATCCGTGCGCAGCGTCTTCTCCACAAAAAGGGTGTTCGCGGTGACGGGAGCCGCCACTTCCTCCAGATAGTTGGTGAGGATGTCTTTGCCCTCGGCGAGGGCCTCCATCATGTCGGATTGGCTTTCGTAGCCCGCGTCAATCCAGGCTTCCTCCAGGGCGGCCACGGCTTCCTCAGTCGTTGTTACGCCGCCGTCCTTTGAATCGTAAAACCTCTGTAAAACGTTATGAAGCGACGTGCCGAACGAGTAGTGCGCCTTGGAGCGGAGGTACCAACGGCCCCGCCGGTCCACGTACGTCCATTTGTATTTGACCGGGCAGGCCAGGAACGTGGTGATGCGACTGGGACTCAGCGTGGGCTTCCGCGCCATAGTGCCAGAGTACCGCCCCCGCCCCCTGGTATCTTCACCTCTATGCGTCTTCGGCGTTCGTGGTTGATTCCCATCGTGGGAGCCTTGATCTTGGCCTCGGTGCCGGTGGTTCGGGCCCAAGTCGGCCAGAACGGGCAAACCGCGCCGGTGGCGACCCGCTCCGCTCGATTCATGACCTACAACATTCAGTGGTTGGCCGAGAACGAGAACCCGGAGCGCATCAAGAACCTCAAGTCGGTCATTGGCAACATCAAGCCCGAAATTATGACGGTGCAAGAAGTCGCCAGCCTGAAGGCACTGCGCCAAGTTTTCGACCAGAACTACGAGATCGCCATCCTGGATGACCCCAAAGAAGCCCAGGAAGTCGCCGTGATCGTCAAGAAGCCCTGGAAGATCGAATCCAGCGGCCTCATCTTTACTGACCCGCAGCTTGACTTTGCCTTTCCGGGCAAGCGCGATGTGATGCGCGCCGTGGTCGTCAACCCGAACGGCGATAAGCTCACGGTTTATTCGACTCACATGAAGAGCCGACGCGGAGGCCGAGCGACCACCGATCCGCAGCGCGAGCAACACGCCAGCCTGCTGGCCGCCTTCATCAAGGAGAAGAACGAACCGCATGTGGTGATTGGAGGCGACATGAACGACGCCCCGGATGACCGCAGCGTCAACATCCTCGAAACCGGTGACCCCAAGGCTCCCGCCGGCCGCGTGACGCCGAAGTTGATGGTGAACGTGTGCGATCGCCTGAACGAACAGGATTACGTGACCATCGGGATGAGTTTCTACTTCCGCGGCCAGGCGCTCACGCCGATCAGCCGAGGGGCCAAGGCAGACAACGACCGTCTGCGTGGTAAGGACTACGAGTTTCCGCGCGACGTGAAGGTGCGCGAGTCGTTCTTTGACAACATCCTGGTGAGCCCGCCGCTCTTCCGCGTGAGTCCGCCGACCGCGACGGTTTATGGCGGTGCCGATGCGCTGCGAGGCCGAGGCGGCCGCGTGAACGTACCGGAATCCGGTCCGGTGGAGTACGTCGAGAAGGGCGATCGCGCCAGCGACCACCTGCCGGTGTACTACGACATCCGCTTCCCGTAAGGGAACAACTTAGTAGGCGGTGCCCGCAAAGGGCGCCGACCACACGACCTGACCGGTCGAACTGATGAGCCCCATGGTCTCGCCCACTTCAAAGTAGGCGAGGCCATTTTCAAAATCGTCGGCGAAATCAAAGACGCGATCGAACTGCACCTTGCCGTTCCGGGCAATGAACACGGTCTCGAGCTCTTCTCCCCGCGCCCGAATCACCCAGGCAAAGCCATTGGTGAAGTTGCCGCCGCCCACCACCGGATCGGGGCGGAACGTCGGGCGGATCACCCACTCGCCCTTGGGGTTGATGTAGCCCAACTTGCCCCCTTCCACCGCCCAGGCCAGGCCATCAGAAAAAGTACCGGCCTGCGTGAACTTAGCGGGAATGCGCAGGATGCCCTCCGTATCGGCGTAGCCAATGCGACCCTCGGTGCGGACGGGGAAGAGACCCTCGGACACATCGCCCACCACTTCACCCTCGGTGAATACGAATTGACCGTCGGTGTCAATCAGGCCCTGCTCGTCGGCGGTTTGGGCGCGGGCGTAGCCATTACGGAACGGCTCGGCGTTGCGGAAGCGGGGCTTGATGGCCCAGGTGCCATCGGGGCGGATGTAGCCGAATTGACCGTTGCGCTTGGCCAGAGCCAGTCCCTCTCGGAACTCGGCTTTGCCGTCGTAGGCTCCGGGATAGACATCGAAGTTCATCGGGATCGCCCAGTCGCCCGTGGGATTGATGTAGCCGAGCTTCGCGGCATGGCCAACGGCGGCCAGGCCCTGGCGGAAGTTGCCCGCCTCGGGGAACGCCAAGGAGAGCAAGACCTGCCCGGTGGGGGAGATGTAATGTGCCCGCTGCTCGATGCCGACCGCCGCGCGATCCTCCCGGAAGGGACGCCCCCAATCGTAAAGCCGAGGCGTGGCCGTGCGCCCGGAGGTGGCGATATACGCCACTCCCGTCCCCGTCACCACCGGAACCGGCGGTAGCGAAGGCGTGGTTTGGGCAACCAGGGCAAGGGCCAAAGTGAGCATCTCTAAGTGTCAAACGCAAGAATAAGGCCGAGCGTTACTACTCGCCCGAAGTTCTTGTAAAACTAAGATGGGCAACCGTCCAGCCAAGTTCATTCTTCATCGTGAAGGTCCCGCGAAGCGCCCGGGCGAGGCTGTTGACGATCTGCAGGCCGAGCCCCAACTCTTGCTCGGTGAAGTTCTCCGGAAGTTGGCTACCGTTGTTGCTCACCCAGACGTCCACCTGGGTTTCGTCCACCTCCACCGTGACGTGGATATCGCCACTCTGGTCCATCCCGAACCCGTGCTCCACCGCGTTGAGGATGAGCTCGTTGAGGATCAATGCAACTTGGGTGGCCTGGCTAGTGCTGAGCGACGTGTCGTCACCTTGCACTTGGAACCGAATCCCCGACCCGCGCAGGATGCTCTGCGAAGTGTGCTGGATGAGGTTCTCGGCCAACGAGCGGAGGCCCACGTGGTCGAGGTCATCTCGGCTGAGAAGATCGTGCACTGAGGCAATGGCGAGGATACGCCCCAGAGAGTCGCCCAGGGCTTCGTCCACGTGGTGGTCCTGGCTTTGGTTCATCTGAAGGCGCAATAAGGAAGCCACTTGCTGCAAGTTGTTCTTCACCCGGTGGTGCATCTCTTGCATCAGGGTGGTGCGCACCTGCAGGCGGGCGTGCTCGATGCTCACGGCGGCCTGGCGGGCTAGGGCTTCGAGAGCGCGGACTTCCTCGGTGGTGAACTGACGCCGTTCGGCCGTGTAGCACGACATCACCCCGATCGTGCGTTCAAAAACGGTCAACGGTACGCACACCATGGAGCGCAGGCCTTGCTCTTCGGCAAGATCGTGCCCCACATAGGTTTCGTCCTCTTGCACGTCGAGCACCGTGACCGTGCGCTTCTCGCGCATGGCCTGGCCCGCGATGCTGGTCCCGAAGGGAAGGGCCGCTTTGCGGCGGTAGGCTCGGTTCCCGCTCTGGGTGGCGCGAAGCACGAGTGATTGCGTCTTCTCGTCCAACAACCGAACGGTCACGACCTTGTAGCTAAAGCGCCGCGCCGTGAACTGGACCAAGTGCTGGAGGATTTCCTCGGGGTATTGGCTCCCCAAGAGGGTCTCGGAGACTTCAGTGAGCACGCCCTCGGGGTCAGGCTCAACTTGGTGCCGCCGGGCCGTGGTGAACCCCATCCAGAAGCTCTCCAAGGCTTCTCGCCATCGCTCCGCTGCCTCATCTTGCTGCACGAGTGGTTGCAAAAAGCGCAATACGAGAACCGAAGCAGATTGGTCGCCTTCAAGCGGCAGTGCCAACGAGGCTCGGTAGGGCCGCTCGGCGGAGAAGGGCAACTTGGCGTCTTCTTCGTGGTCCTCGAGGGCATCGAGCACCCACACCGGGGCTTGGGTACGCATCGCTTGACCGGCGAGCCCGGCCCCCTTGGCCATGCGCATCCGCCCCACCATGTCGCCGTGGTCGTGGCTGTAGAGCCATTCCAACGCGTCCGGTTGGTCCACCAGCCAGTCCACCGTGTCGGCTTCCCAGGCTTGCATGGCGGCGCGGGCGATCGGCCCGAGCCCGTCCGCACCCTGGGCGTCGCGCAGGGCGAGCTTAAGGATCTCGTGTGGGTTAGGCACCATTCGGAACAATGGCGGTGACGCGCCGCTTGTCACGGGCCAAGCACCGGCCCGCCCATTCTTGGATATGCGCGGGCGTGACGTCGTTGATCATCCCGCGCACTTCTTCAATGGGCACCTCGCGCCCGTAGTTGAGCTCATTGCGCGCCATGCGCATCATGCGGGGGCTGGCGGCTTCCAGGCCCAGAATCATGTTGCCCGCCAGTTGCACCTTCACGCGCTCGAGTTCTTCGGCCGGCACCGGTTCGTTGATCAGCTTGTCGAGTTCTTGGTGCACGACCTCTTGGGTTTCGGCCCAGGTGGCCTGGCTGGTGCCGCCGTAAACGGTGTAGGCACCGCCCGAGCGATAGGAGAGGCCGTAGCTGCCAATGGCGTAGGCCAGGCCGCGGCGCTCTCGGACTTCTTGGAAGAGCCGGCTGCCCATGCCCGAACCCATCACCGAGTCGGCGACCCACTGGGTGGGATAGTCGGAATCCGTGTACGCGCACCCAGCCGCGCCGATGCAGAAGTGAACTTGCTCCACTTCCTTGCTCACAATCCGCTCACCGGCCTGGTGGGCGGGGCGCTCTAGCGGGGCCGAAGGCGTCCCGGCCGCGTGATGACCAAGGCGGGCTTCGGCCAGGCGCACCACTTCATCCACATCCACGCGGCCCGCAATGGAGAGGAGCAAGTTGCCCCCGTGGTAGCGGCGCGTCATGTAGCCCACGATGTCATCGCGGCTGTAGCTGGCCACGCTCTCGTGGGTCCCAATCACGGGCAGACCGTAGGGGCTGGAGGGCCACAGCTGTTCCAGATGAAGCTCGTGCACATGGTCGCCCGGTTCATCCTCGCTGCGGCGGATTTCTTCTTGCACCACCTTCTTTTCGCGCTCGATCTCTTCGGGGTCCAGCAGGCTGTTATTGACCATGTCGCACAGCACATCAATGCCGGTTTCCAGGTCATCGCTCAGCAGGCGGCAGTAGTAGCAAGTGCGTTCCTTGTCGGTAAAGGCATTGAGCATGCCGCCGCGCCCTTCAATCGCCTGGGCGATCTGCGGCGAGGTGCGGGTTTTCGTCCCCTTGAACAGCATGTGCTCGATGAAGTGGGTGATGCCCGCCTCGGTGGGCGTCTCATCAATGCTGCCGGTGTGGCACCACAGACCAATGGCCACGCTGGCCAGTTGGTCCATGGGCTCCACGAGGATCCGAACCCCGTTGGAAAGGGTGACTTTGGTTACCGCCATGTCCCCTTCAGTTTGACGAAAACTAGACTAAGCGAACGACCAAACGGCCAAGCTTCTGCACTTCAAGCTCGATGGTGTCACCGGCTCGGACGGATTGGCCGCCGCCCCGCGCGTGGGCTAGGGTCGGTCCGGCAAAGACCTCGCCCGGCATGAGCGGGCCGAACCGTGAAGCCAAGGACAGGGCTTCACCGTAGGGACCCTGGAGGGTTTCGGCTTCGGAAAGAGTTTCACCGTTGATGCGGAGGCGATATTGCCAGGAGTAGTCGGTGAGGGACTCGCCCAGGTTTTCAATCAACTCGTCGGGAGTGGTGAGCACCGGACCGAGCGCCCAGAACACGTCGTTCGCGGCCGAGGGCGGCAAGCCGTGCGCGGAGGCCGACTCGGCTTCATCGGGCAAGCGGAAGAACAAAGTAGGGGCGTAACCCAGGATGAACTCATGGGCTTCCTCGGGACGCACAAATTGCCCTCGCCCGCTGATGACCAGGGCGATGCGCACCTCTACGTCCAGCGCGCCCATTTCTTCGGGGAGCTCAACTTCACTATTGCTTCCCACCATGCGGGTGGGGTTATTGAAGTGGTAGCCCCAATTCACGCCGCCTTCGCCGCTCGGCTGAGTCTCAAGGACCCGGACACTGGGGGCCAAAATGATCGGCGCCAGCAAAGCGGCAGATTCGGTGTCGTGGATCCCGATGGCTTTTTCGCCGTCGGTTTCGTAGAACCTTCCTTCGTAATACAGGCCGGATCGGGGGGTTTGGGGTTCGGCATGGAGTACGAAACGGCACAACTTCACGGCGGGAAGGGTACCTCCGGCCCTCGGAATGGCTTGACCTAGCCCCATCTGTCGGGTAGAGTGACAACGACGTCCTCGACGGGTTACGCATATGCCGCCGCTGAAGATTCTTGTTTGCGATGACGAGCGCCACATTGTGCGCCTGATCCAGGTTAACCTGGAACGCCAGGGCTACCAAGTAGTGACCGCTTACGACGGTAAGGAAGGCCTGGAGAAGGTTCGCTCCGAAAAGCCCGACCTGTGCGTGCTTGACGTGATGATGCCTTACATGGACGGCTTTGAAGTCCTCAAGGCGCTCCGTAAGGATGCCGCCACCATGGACCTCCCGGTCATCATGCTCACGGCGAAGGCGCAGGACAAGGACGTTTTCGAGGGCTATCACTACGGCGCGGACATGTATCTGACCAAGCCGTTTAACCCGGCCGAACTTATCAGCTTCGTCAAGCGCATCGCCCAGGGTGGCGGCAACGCCTCCGACGGTCGCTTCGAACTCTAAGGCGTGACCCTCTGCCGATTGGCCCGAGACTTGCGGAACTCCATCTAGCAATGTTCGATTTGATGCCTCTCGCTGAGATCACGCAAGGTAGCTTGCGCACCACGCTCCTCGGATTGGGCGTGGTGCCGCCGCTTTTATGCCTGGGTTGGTTTGGCATGATGCTGCAACGCCAGGTGCACGGCACCCCGCGCTATATGAAGTGGATCGCGCTCCCGGTGCTGGTCTTCACTTCAATCTTTGTGTACGTGCGCCACGTGAGTCGCCTAAGTGACCCGCTCTATAACACGTTCGGCAACATCGGGGACGGCATGCAGCGCCTGCACTGGGTCGCGTTCGCCGGTCCGCTGGTCCTGTGCGTCGGTCTGGCCCTTTGGGGCATCATCCACGACCGTCGCGAAGCCTTGGATATGTAAGGCGCATCCCGGGTCTCTCGGCTCGGGTACCTTCCACCTTAGAACCTGATATCAGCGTTGATATCAGGGAAGAGGAAGGAGAAACAGGATGACAAACTTTGCCCCGGGCAGTGGCTTGACCACGACCGAAGCTCCGTTTATCGAGGCCGCCAAGGCCAACGGTGAGATCTACATCGAACAGCCGTACGACCTGTACTCCGATGACAACCACGAAGCTTGGCGGCGACTCTACGCCCAAATGTTGCCCCTATGGGAGCGGTACGCCAACGACCATTTTATGCAGGGGATCGACAACCTTTGTCTCGACCCCCAGCGAGTGCCCCGGCTGGCCGACGTCAACAAGTTTCTGAGCAAGCTGACGGGCTTTAAGGCGAAGGCGGTGGCCGGGTACGTGCCGGCGTTCCGGTTTTTTGATTCCTTGCGGGAGCGGGACTTCCCGACGACCATCACGGTGCGCCGGCTGGACAAGCTGGACTACCTCCCCGAACCGGACATCTTCCACGACATTGCCGGCCATGTGCCGATGCACACGGACCGGGCCTTCGCGGACACACTCGTCCGCTTTGGCGACTGTGCCCACACCGCCGCCGAATACGCGCAGAGCATCAAGGACCCGGACGAGCAGCTGCGGGTGGTGGACTCGATCATCAAGGCGATGGCGCGGTTCTTCTGGTTCACCATTGAATTCGGCCTGATGCGCCGCCCGGACGGTAAGGGGCTGAGCGTGTATGGCAGCGGGCTATTGAGCAGCGCCGGTGAGATCGCTTACAGCATTGATTCACCGAACTGCCAGCGATACCCGCTTCAGTTGGAATGGGTGATCAACCAGTACTTTGAGATTGACCACTACCAGCCGCTTTTGTTTGTGGCGGATTCGTTCGACCACGTGTTTTCCTTGGTGGATGAGCTCGAAAGGTGGATGAAGGACGGCCGGCTGAACAATGTGGCTCCGGGTGAGCCGTTGGTGGCCGAGGCTGACCTGCGCAGCTTCCTGGACGCCCAACTAGGCTAAAGCGATGGCGTTTCCGTCAGCTCATTTGCACCGGGATGAAGTGGTGCTGCGAACCGCCACCCCTGATGAAGCCGGGGCGGCCTTGGCGGGGCTGGTGACGGAAGACACGTTTCGCTACTTCTGCACTCTCTATCCGCAGGGGCCCTCGAACGAGGACTATGCCCAGTTCTGGAGCCGGGCGGAGGCCGTGGGGCACCAGCCGTACCTCATCGAGTGGCAGGGGCGACCCGTGGGGCAGTCTTGCTTTATGGATCACAACCGCGCTGCCGGCACGGTGGAGATCGGGATGACGTGGTACGCCCCCGAGGCGCGAGGCACCGTGGTGAACCCGACTTGCAAGCTCCTGATGCTGGAGGAGGCATTCTCGCAAGGCTTGCAGCGCGTAACCTTGAAGTGCGACGCCCGCAATGAGCGGTCGCGGCGGGCCATTTTGGGGATCGGGGCGACCTACGAGGGCACCCTGCGTTGCCACCACTACGCCTGCACCGGTGAGAGTCGAGATACGGCGATGTTTAGCGTGATTGCAAGCGAGTGGCCGAGCGTGCGGGAGCAGCTTGAGCAACGGATTGCCGCGACGCGCACCGCAATCTAGGAACGGCCCCCAAAAAACTACTGGGACAGCCCTGAGACTGCCAGGGCATCGGGCTACAATGATAGGTAATGGCCACGGAAATCCTCATGCCCGAACTCGGGGAATCTGTCCACGAGGGCACGGTCAGTCGCTGGCTCAAGCAAGTCGGCGACTTTGTCAAGGAAGACGAACCGGTTGTGGAGATCATGACCGACAAGGTGAACACCGAACTGGGGGCTCCCGCGAGTGGCACTTTGGTGAAGATTTTGATCCCGGAAGGCGGCGACGTTGCGGTGTTCGCCACCATGGGCATCATTGAGGAAGACGCCGAACTGGCCAAGCAGATGCTGGCCGGTGAAGTGAGCGCCGAGGCCCCGGCCGCGCCGGCGGCGAGTGCGGCTCCGGCGGCGAGCGAATCCGCTCCCGCGCAGGAAGAAGTTCCGGCGGCTTCGGCGGACAATGGCGAGCGCATGTGGTTTAGCCCGCTGGTGCGGGCCATGGCCAAAGAACACGGCCTGAGCGAAGGCGAACTGCGATCGATTGCCGGATCGGGCGCCGGTGGCCGGGTGAACAAGAAGGATGTTGAGGGCTACCTGAAGAATCGGGGATCCAAGCCCAGCGCCGCGCCGACGGCCGCCCCGAGCATGCCGCAAGTGAAGCCGGTGGAACCCACCACGGCGGGTGACGGCCAGGAACTGGTGCCGCTGACCGGCATGCGCAAGATGATCGCCGAGGCGATGGTGCGCAGCCACGCCGTACCGACCGTCAGCACGCTGATCGAAGTGGACGTGACCAACATGGTCGAGTTCCGCTCGCGCAACAAGGATGCGTTCCAGCAACAGTACGGCGTCAAGCTCACCTACACCCCGTTCCTCATCAAGGCGCTCACCGAGTGCCTGCAAGATTTCCCGTTCCTGAACGCGGCGCTGATGCCGGATAACCAGATCGTGGTGAACAAGGGCGTCCAGCTCGGTGTCGCCGTCTCGCTGGGCGAGAAGGGCGAAGGCGGACTAATCGTTCCGGTCATCCGCGACACCCACAAGAAGGACCTGGTGGCCATCGCCAAGGACCTGGAAGAAATTGCGGCCAAGGCGCGTGGCAACAAGCTGGGTGTGGAGGACGTGAAGGGCGGAACCTTTACGCTGACCAACCCGGGTTCCTACGGGGCCACCCTGGGCACGCCGATGATCAGTGCGCCGCAGAGCGGCATCCTGGGCACCTACGGCATTGTGCAGCGGCCCGTGATCATTGACGGCATGATTGCCATCCGCTCGATGATGAACGTGGTGCTGACCTACGACCACCGCCTGGTGGACGGCCTGATGGCCGGGCGCTTCTTGCAGGCGTTCAAGCAGAAGATCGAAGCGTTCGCCTTCTTCAAGTAAGGCCTGCGCCAACGAAAAGAGCCTCCTGATTGAGTTCAGGAGGCTTTTTTGTTTCCGGGCTTGGCTTAGCGGACCAGCTCGTAGAGGTCCTCGTCGCGGACCTCGGTCTTGGTGTCAGCCACTTCGAGGAACTTGGTGTAGACCTC
>CAZDWU010000016.1:12967-35132 GCA_964509165.1 uncultured Chthonomonas sp.
CGGATGTGAAGGGCAATCACCACTTCTTCCAGCGAGGTGTTGCCCGCGCGCTCGCCGATGCCGTTCACGGTGACTTCAACTTGGCGGGCACCGCCCAGCACTCCGCCCAGGGTGTTGGCCGTTGCCATCCCAAGGTCGTTATGGCAGTGGCAAGAAAACACAGCCTTCTCGCTGTTCGGTACGTTGTTGATGATGCCGGCAATGAGGTCACGGTACTCAGTGGGGAAGGTGTAGCCCGTGGTGTCGGGCACGTTCACCACGGTGGCGCCCGCCGCAATCACGGCCTCCACCACGCGGTAGACGTACTCGGGCTTGGCGCGGCCGGAGTCCTCCATAAAGTACTCCACGTCATCGGTGTACTGGCGGGCGCGGCGCACGGCCGCCACCCCGGTTTCCAGGGCCTGGTCTTCGCTCATCCGCAGCTTGTGCTGCAGGTGATTCTCGCTGACGCCCAGGCCGGTGTGAATGCGGCGGCGCTCGGCGGGGGCCAGAGCTTCGGCGGCCACGTCAATGTCCTTATCGCGGGCGCGGGTCAGGCCACAAATGGTCACGCGTTTCAGTTCGCGGGCCAGTGTGTTGACGCTCTCAAAGTCGCCGGGCGAACTGATGGGGAATCCCGCTTCGATGATGTTCACGCCGAGGCTGACCAACTGGTGGCCGATCTTGAGCTTTTGCTCCATGTTCAAGCGGACACCCGGACTTTGCTCACCATCGCGCAAAGTGGTGTCGAACACATCCACGTGATTCGAGGCCATGCCTGCATTATACGGCCCTGCGGGCGGATCATCATGCCAAGGGGATTCGGTAACATCCGGATTCGGATGGCAGATATGACCGAAGTGGATGTGAACATTACGGCGCGGGGCGAACAAGTGACTTTTCCTTGGGTTTGGCGCCTGTGCCGCGAGTTCGAAGTCGAAGTGAGCATTGTGCGTGCGAACGTGGATGCTGATTTCGGGGTGATCCAACTCCGGTTGCGCGGCGCGGTGGAAGAGATTCAGCGCGCCACGGCGTGGCTGATGACCACCGGCATGCACGTGGATGCCGTCCAGCGTTCTGTTGGCGCATGAACCCGCTTGAGCCGTATGTCCCGGACGATTTCGATGCGTTCTGGGCAGAGGCGGTGGCCGAAGCCGAGCGCGCCCCGCTGGATTATCGGCGACACCCCCAAAGCGATGTGGCGGGGGCCAGTGGCACCGTTGACCTGCTGACGTTCCGCTCGATCACGGGCGATACCTTGCACGGGTGGTTTGCCTACCCGGATGACGGCCCGAGTCCGGCGTTCCTCTGGGTGCCACCGTATAGCCGCTGGTCGATGATGCCGAATCAATACGGCACGCGGCCCGGCATGTGCTCGCTCAGCTTCAATTTCTTTGGCGAGAGTGCCTTCCACCAAGAGACGTACACCCCCGCGCGGGGTTACTTCGCGGACGGGCTTTTTGAACCCGAGACGTGGGTGTTCCGCCGGATGTTCCAGGATGCGGTGATTGCCACCCGGGTGCTAGAAGCCCAGATTGAAGTGGATGAAAATCGCATTGCCAGTTCGGGGATGAGCCAAGGCGCGGGCATTAGCATCTGGCTCGGCGCTTGGTGCAAGCGCATCAAGGCCGTGGCGGGCGATATGCCGTTTTTGGGCGGCATGCCGTGGGTGTTCGATCAGCCCATCCGCCGCTACCCGCTGAAAGAGCTCGCCGACGCCATCGAGCAAACGCCCTTAGGCCGCGAACGCGCCCTGATGACGCTGAGCTACTTTGACACCATGAACCAGGCCACCCGCTGCGCGGTGCCGACTCTCCTCACCGCAGGCTTGAAGGACCCGGCGGTGCGACCGGAGCAGGTGCGGGCGGTTTTCCAGGCCTTAGCAGCCGAGAAGAAGGAACTGGTCGAGCTCGACTGGGGGCACGACTGGCACCCCACCATGATCGAGCGCAATCACAACTGGATGCTACGCGCGCTCAAGTGAGCGGCGGGCGGCGTCCAATAACTTAACCTGCTCAAAGAGCTCACGGGCGCGGGCCAGAGGCCACTGCGTGGCGGCGTCGCTCAGGGCTTGGTCGGGGTTCGGGTGGATTTCTAGGAAGAGCGCATCAATGCCGACGGCCAGGGCCGCGCGGGTCATCGCCGGGATGCTCTCGCGTACGCCCCCGGTGGCAGTGCCTGCCCCACCCGGGCGCTGGGCGCTGTGGGTGGCATCAAAGCACACGGGCACATCGTAACTGCGCATGGTCTCCAGGCCCGCCATGTCCACGATCAGAGCGTTGTAGCCAAAGGTGGTGCCGCGCTCGGTAAGCATCACGCCGCTGGCACCGAATTGCCGCACCTTGTCCACGATGTTCTTGGTGTCGTGCGGGGCCAGAAATTGGCCCTTCTTCACGTTCACCGGGCGATGGGTCGCGGCGGCGGCTTCTAGTAAGTCGCTCTGGCGGCAAAGGAACGCCGGGATTTGCAGGATGTCGGCGATGGTGGCGACTTCCGCGCACTGGTCCGGCAGGTGGACGTCGGTGGTGACGGGCAGATCGTGCGTGGCGCCCACGGTTTGCAAGATGCGCAGGCCCTCGGCCATGCCCGCCCCGCGCACGCTGTTCACGCTGGTGCGGTTGGCCTTATCAAACGAAGCCTTGAAGATGTAGTTGAATTCGAACTCTTGGCAGAGTGCCTTCACCGCGCCCGCCACCTCTTGGCAGAGGTCCATGGATTCGGCCAGACACGGCCCGGCGATGATCGTCAGGCGATCACCGCCGACTTCGAAGTTACGGATGGGGAAGGAGTTCAACTCTTGGCCTCAGATGCAGTTTGATACGCTTTGTCAAACCACTCCTTGAAAGGTCCCTCTCCCGGGGTACTTCCGCTCAAGATATCCACGACCTCGCCGTCCGCCGTCATCATCACGTAGACCGGATTGGTGGCCTGCTTGGTCAGCTCCTCGCGGAGCTTGGCGTTGGCACGATTCTCGGCGTCGTCGCGGTCGGTGTAGAGTTCCACCGGCACGACTTTGTCAAAGAGCGGACGGATGTCGGCGTGCGGGAACACACTGCCTTCCATGTAGCGGCAGTTCACACAGTTGTAGCCGGTGAAGTTGACAAAGATCGGCTTGCCTGACTCCTTGGCGGCGGCGTTGCCTTCTTCCATGGTCATGATCCACGGAATCTTGTTGGTTTCCTTCCCAGAGGAGCTACCGTTGGCCACGTAGCTGGCGGGGGGCAGGAAGCCTTCCATCCAGCCGGTGCTGGCCCCATTGAGCGAACCGAACCAGAAGAGGCCAAAGAACAGATTGGCGAGACCAAATCCGCGCCGGAACCAACCGGGCTTGGCTTCGTAGTCGTTCCACAGCTTCAACACGCCCAGGAGCCAGAAGCCGGCAATCGTGAAGATCGTCGCCCAGGTCGCCACAAAGATGGGCCGCGTGAACACGAACCACTGGCTGATGAAGTCGGCCTTGCTGATGTAGTGAATCGCCGCCGCGATCTCGATGAAACCGAGGTACTTCTTGAAGTCCACCATCCAGACACCGGACTTGGGCATCTTCTCGAGCGCGGCAGGGAAGGCCGCCAGCAGCATGAATGGAATGGCGAAGGCCGCACTAAAGGCGAGCATGCCAATGATGGGGCGCACGAACTCACCTTGCGTAGCCGCCACGAGCACCGTGCCCACAAAGGGAGCCGTGCAAGTGAAGGACGTGATGGCAAAGGCCGCGCCCATCAGCACCGGGGCGATGAAGCCGCCCTTCTTGGAGCCTGTTTGCTGGGCCTTGTTGGCCCAGGCGCTCGGGAGCTGAATCTCGTACAGCCCCAGCAGGTTAAGCGCAAAGATGAGGAACACCACGCCGAGGGCGAGGTTGAAGACCGGGTGGGCAGCGAAGACCTGAATCTGCGCCGGCCCCGCGACCAGCGCCACGGCCACCCCAATGATGGTGAAGGTGCCCATGATGCCGAGCCCGAAAGCCGTTGCCCCGGCCACATTCGGCTTGCCGTCCTTCCCCTTGTTCTTGGAGAAGTAGCTCACCGTGATCGGGATCATCGGGAAGACGCAGGGCGTGCCCAGCACGAGAAGACCCGCACCGAAAGCGGCGAGCAAGAAGGGGACCCAACCCGTGGGCAGCGTGCCCGCCGGGGTTTGGGTGGCGCCCTTGGCGTCGGTGGTCTTGCCTTCGCCTTCCTTGGGCTTCTCCACGTAGCCGATGGGCTGCGAGGGAAGACCCGGTTCGGCGGCGATTTCGTCGCGGGGTTCGCCCGCCGCCACGGTCAGCGGGAGGCTGAAGCTGGCATCCTTCGGCATATCGCACACCGACTTGTCGCAGGCCTGGTAGGTCAGCTTGACCGCGAGTTTGAGATCAGCGGGCGAAGCGTTGGCCGGAATCTGAACGCTGCGGCTCACCGCCACGGCACCTTGGAACACTTGCACCATTTGGCCAAGCGTCGGGTCTTCCTTGAAAACGCCCGTGGGCTCCTTCAGTTCGCCCAGGGTCCAGCCCTCAGGGGTTTCAATTTGGAAATCGAATGGGAATGTGCCTTCGGGGTTCTTGGAGGCGTAAAAGTTCCAGCCGTCCTCGAGGATGCCAGTGGCCACCACGCGAACCCATTCGCCCGGGCGGGCATTGGCGGGCTCCACGCGGGCGTACCACTTCACCTTGCCCAGCGCGTCGCCGGTCTCGGACTGCACCACGCCGTAAAAGGTCGGGTCGACGGGGGCGAGGGCCTTGGCCGGTTCGGCGTATTCGGGCCGTGCGGCACCACTTCCGACGGGGAAGGAGAACGGAATCTCAACATCCATCGGGATGTCGCAGGTGTTGCGGGTGCAGGCCTGGTAGTTGATGACGTAGTTGCCCTTGACTTCCTTGGCGCCCGCTTCAATCTTGACGGGAACGCCGAAGTGGAACGGCCCTTCAAACCAGTTGATCTCCGTGTTCAGGATCTTGTCGAAGTGGACGGAGAACTTGGTCTCCATCAGGTCCCCGGCTTTGGTGAAGCCCGTGCCCTTCGGCTCGGCTTGCAAATTGATCACTTGCTCGTTGTTCTGGTTGGCGTAAACGTGCCAACCCGCATCCACAGTGGCGTCCACCATCAGCAGCGCGTGCTCACCCGGGCGAGCGTCGGCCGGCACCAAGCGCACCTTGAACTGAGCGTGCCCCGATTCAGGTTGGGCCCACGCCATAACGGTCGCAAGCACCAAAAGGGCAAAGGCAAGAGATCGAGTGAAGACGCGCATGACCGTGAAACGAGCGACGCGGAAGCGCAGCGCACCCCGCAATCGGCCCCTAGTTTACTGAACAACGAAAATGGGGAGCCTCATGCTCCCCATTCCTAATGCCTTAGGACCTCTCGACCCGGTGCGGGGCGGGCTTTAACCCGCCAGACCGAGCCACTTCTTGACGGTGTAGACCGTGGTGGCGCGGTTGATTTCGGCAATCGCTTGGGTGAGCGGCACGCCCTTGGGGCATACCTTCACGCAGTTTTGGGCATTGCCGCAGTTGGTGATGCCTTCTTCACTGGTCATCACTTCCAGGCGGTCGGCAGCCAAGGCCTGACCCACCGGGTGAAGGTTGAACAGAAGCGCCTGGCCCACCGCGGCGGGGCCGATAAAGTTGGTGCGCTCGCTAACCTGCGGGCAGGCTTCCATGCAGCAGCCACAGCTCATGCACTGGCTGAGCTTGTAGCGCAGCTTGCGGACGTTGTCGTCTTGCGGCTGGGCCATTCCAAGGTCGTAGCTGCCGTCGATCGGCACCCAGGCTTTGACCTTGATGAGGTTTTCGAACATCTTGGAGCGGTCCACGATGAGGTCCCGGATCAGCGGGAACTTGGACATCGGCTTGAGTTCGACTTCGTAGGCGTCGCCAACCTTGTTGGCCACTTCATCGATCTGGGCCGAACACGCTTGCCGAATCATGCCGTTCACGATCATGGTGCAGGTGCCGCAGACTTCTTCGAGGCACGCGGCTTCCCAGGCGGGCGGCTCCACGGATTTGCCCTCGACCGTCACCGGGTTCTTGCGCAGTTCCATCAGGCTCGAGATCACGTTCATGTTCTCCATGTAGGGAATCTCGAACGACTCCCAGTGCGGAGCGGACGATCGATCTTTTTGCCGCTGGATTTTGAGCCGAATCACCTTAGCCATGTTCATCCCTATTCTACGCGTTTCCTTACCTACCATCGGCTGAATAGGGCCATGAATTGAGGCACAATGGACGAGGAATGGGGGATTCCTCCGCATAATGGGTGAAGGGAAGGTTATGGAGCCGGTCGCTATGCCCGCAAGTGCTCCCCAGACTCGGGATGTGCTGGGGGTGCCCGTGGGCATCGTCACCATGACCGAGACCCTCGATTTAGCCCGGACTTGGCTTCACGAGGAGCAATCCCGCCTCCTATTGACCTCGGATTCTCAGGGCATCTATCTCGCCCAGACCGACGCGGAACTCAAGGCCATCTATCAGCGTGCTGCCCTCAACACCCCCGACAGCTACGGTGTGGTGTGGGCGTTGCGCCGCCAGGGGATTCACTTGGAAGACCGAGTCACCGGCGTGGACCTGGTGAGCGGACTATGTGAAGTGGCCGCGCAGGAAGGCAAGAGCGTTTACCTGCTGGGGAGTTCACCTGGCGTGGCCGAACTGGCCGCCAAGGCCTTGCAAGCGCAGTTTGCTGGTTTGCGGATTGCCGGGGCTCGCGATGGCTACTATGCCAAACATGAAGAAGAGGAAGTGGTAAAGGATGTCGCCGCCACCCGGCCGGACATCCTGCTGGTGGCCATGGGCATTCCTCGGCAGGAGAAGTTCTTGGCGAAGTACCAAGAGCAGATCGGCTACCGGATTGGCATGGGGATTGGCGGCTCACTGGACGTGCTCTCGGGCCAAGTGAAGCGAGCCCCCCGAGTGGTGCAGGCCTTACGGATGGAGTGGCTGTGGCGAGTGGTTCTCAACCCGAAGAAGATCAGTAAGGTCGCGACATTGCCGAAATTTGCGATGTGCGTCCTGCGAGAACGATCCCGATGAGAATTTACACCCGGACCGGCGACGCCGGCGAAACTGGCCTGATTGGGGGCGAACGCGTCCGCAAGGATGCCCACGTGATACACGTGGTCGGCGAATTGGATGAACTGAACGCCTGCCTGGGTGTGGCCCTGGCGGCGGGGCTGCCGGCCCCCGTGGCGCAGGTGCTGAACGCGGTGCAAAGTCGCCTGTTCGATATCGGAGCGGAGATTGCGGCACCGGTGGGGCACCGCTACCACCAAGAAGCCGACCTGGACGGCACCGTTGAGATCTTTGAACAGCAGATGGACACGCTGGAGGCTTCTCTGCAGCCGTTGAAGAACTTCATTCTGCCGGGCGGCGCCCTGAGTTCGGCGCACCTGCACCACGCCCGCACCGTGGCACGCCGAGCCGAAAGGGCGATGGTTTCACTCTCGCAAGATCAAGAGGTGCGCGGCATCATTGTGCGGTACCTCAATCGTCTTTCGGATTACCTTTTCATGGCGGCGCGGTACGCCAATCACGACCAAGGGATTGACGATGTGCCGTGGACGCGTGCTCAGCCGTCTGTTCCCGTAGACCCTTCTGAACCCCTATGATGACCTCTCTCCTGCTTCTTGCCGCGGCTCAGCCGGTGGCCGCGCCTCAGAACCTGACGCCCGGCCAGCTGATTTCCAAGATGTTCGCCCGCTACCACGGCGCGAAGTCGATGACGGGCAATATTCTGCTGACCATTGATGACGGCCGGGGCAAGGTTCGTGTGGAGACCTCCCTGGGCTTTACCGAAGGGAGCAAGATGTTTGTCCGCCAGGCGAAGGTGGACGGGCAGAAGGCGTCCATGTTCTGTGTGAGCGACGGGCGCATTGTCACCTATTCCCGCCCCGAAGGGTTGCTCGACCAGCGCCAAGCGCCGCTTTCGGAGCCCGTGACCGTAGGGGATGCAACGAAGACCGTGCAGGATCTCTACGGGATTGCCGTGGGCGTGATGATCGACCGCTCGCTGCCGCAGGATGTGGTGTTCGCCCGCAAGACGGACATGGAAGCGATCATTGGGCAACTCGTCAACTACCAATTTGATGGCAAGACGCAAGTCGGTGAGCGCGAGGGTCTGGTCGTGACCGGCACTTACCGCTCCTACGCTGAGGCCCCGCCGCGCGGCCTTTACCGTATGGTGATCTCGGAGGCCGGAGACCTCATCCAGTTCGTGCTGGACGAGCAAGTCACGACCCCCGAGGGCGTGGCGCGGCTCCGCTGGACGTGGGACGTGGACGTGAAGCTGGGCGTGTCCCCGCCGGACTCCGCCTTTCGACTTCCTTCGACTCAGTGAATTCGTACCTTTTTGGGTAGATTGAGTTCATCGAGACGACTATGCCTCTGTCTTTCCAGGATCTTCCCGTAGGTCGGGATGCGCGGATCAATGAACTCGGGAATGCCAGCGATCGCTTGCACGAACTGGGTTTGACCCCGGGCACCATCATTCGTTTGGTGCGCGTGGCTCCGTTTGGGGATCCGGTGGAAATCGAGGTACGCGGGGCTCGGTTGTGTCTTCGCCGCAGCGAAGCCAGCGGGATCCGGGTGTCCCTGGTGGAATGAGCACAACGTTTGGCCAGAAGACGGCCCGTATCGCCTTGGTGGGGAAGCCGAATGTCGGCAAATCCACCCTCTTTAATGCTCTGACTGGGAGCAATCAGAAGATCGGCAACTACCCGGGCGTGACAGTGGAGATCGCCAAGGGCAGCTACTGTGTTCAAGGCCGGGTGGTGGAGTGCATTGACGTCCCCGGGCTGTACTCGCTGCGCGCCATGAGCGAGGATGAGTCGGTCGCGCTTCGCGTCCTGCAAGGCGGCGACGAACCGGTTGATCTTTACGTGATCGTGATGGACGCAGGCAGCATGGAGCGCTGCCTGTTTTTGTATAGCCAGGTCGCGGAACTGGGCAAGCCGATCATCGTGGCCCTGACCATGACGGACGTGGCCCCGAACCTGGATTTGGAGGCTTTGGCGGCCCGCCTGGGGGTGCCCGTGGTCCCCGTGGTGGCCCACAAGAACGAGGGTCTCAAGGAACTTCAGGACACGATTGAGCGAACGCTCGAATCGCCGGTCGTGCCGGACATTGAGTTGGGTTTCCCGGAGCGGGTTCGGTTGGCCATCCAGCGCTTGGTGGAGTTCAAACAAGCGCCGAATATCCACACGCTTCGGCTTTGGCTATTGCGCGAGGAAGAACCGCCGCGGCACATCTCCGACGATTTCCGAGCGGCCCTCACGGAACTACGAGAAGACCTTTTGGGGGCCAACCTGAGTGGGAAGGTGCTGGACTCGCAGACTCGCTACGCCTGGGCGGCCTCGGTGCGCAAGCAGGTAGAGCCGGCGACCACCTCTCCGATGCAAACCCGCACGGACCGGATTGACCGCATCCTCACCCACCGGGTGTGGGGGCTCCTGATCTTTGCGGCGCTGATGTACTTGGTGTTCCAAAGCATCTACACGTTGGCCACGCCGCTGATGGATGGCATCGAGACGGCCATGGGGGCGTTGAGCGATGCGGTGTCACCGTTGCTGGCTGGATCGCCGTTGGTCCACGACTTGGTGATTGATGGTGTGATTGGCGGCGTGGGGGGCGTGCTCGTCTTCTTGCCGCAGATCATGATCCTTTTCTTCTTCATTGCGGTGCTGGAAGGGACGGGGTACTTGGCCCGGGCGGCCTTCCTTATGGACCGGCTTCTGGGTTGGTGCGGCCTCAATGGCCGAGCGTTCATCCCGCTTCTCTCGAGTTATGCCTGCGCGATTCCGGGGGTGATGGCAGCCCGCGTGATGCCCGACCCCAAGGCGAGATTGGCAACGATTTTGGTGGCTCCGCTCATGAGCTGCAGCGCGCGCCTGCCGGTCTATGTCTTGCTGATCGGGGTGTTCATTGAGCCCAAGTACGGCACGGCCGTTGCGGGCCTCACGCTCTTTATCATGCACTTGCTGGGCCTGGCGGTGGCGGTGCCGGTGGCCTGGATTCTCAACCGGGGCGTGCTGAAGGGGCCGCGTTTGCCATTCTTGCTGGAATTTCCGCGCTACCAGTGGCCGCGCTGGCGCGATGTGCTGGCCACGATGGGCAACAAGGCCAAGACCTTTGTGACGACGGCCGGGACGGTCATTTTGGCGATGACGATCTTGATTTGGGCGGCGCTTTACTTCCCGCAGAGTTCCCCCGCCGATGCCCAAGCCGCCTTCAGCCGGTTGAGCACTCAGCAGCAAGAGGTGACCTCGCTGGAGACTTTTGAAGCGCAGTACCAGCTGGAGCAGTCGTTCTTGGGTCGCTTTGGTCGCGCGGTGGCGCCGGCCTTTGAGCCCGCGGGCTTTGACTGGCGCCTGACGACCTCACTTGTGGCCGCCTTTCCGGCGCGAGAAGTGGTGGTGGGGGCGATGAGTGTTATCTTTGGCATGGGCGAAGGGGAGGACTCGAAGGAGTTGCGCACGGCGCTGGCCACCGCCACGCGCCCCGACGGCACGCCGCTGATGAACTTGGGCAATGCCCTGAGCATGATGGTGTTCTTTGCTCTGTGCTGCCAGTGCCTCACCACGGTCGCGACCATCCAGGCGGAAACGAAGAGCGCCAAGTGGGCTTGGTTCGCGTTTGGCTATATGACGGTGCTGGCGTACGTTTTCGCCATCGTGACGTATCAGCTCTTCCGAGGCGTGGCCTAGTGGACGCATTTGTAGTTGGAGCCGCGATCTTAGCGGCGCTCGTCTATGTGGTCCGAAGACTCATTGTGAGCCGATGGGGAGGCAAGGAAGGGTGCGAAACTTGTCGCTGTTCGCCATCAATGGTCGAGAAGCGACAGAAATAGACCAGTTCGTGACTTCTTGAACATCGGCCCAATACACTCTCAGGCATGCTCTTGCGTGCATTTCTGTTAGCAGCGGTCGTCAGCTCGGCGGCGGGCTACTCGGATCCGGGCGGTGCGTTTGCCATTGATGTCCCGAGTGGCTACAAGGCGGAACGATACGATCTTGGCGACGGGGCGTTCCTCACCGAGATCACGAATCCTCAGAACGAGGAGAGCCCCCATGTGGACATCCTCTCGTATAAGTCTCCTGAGCCGTTTGATGCCAGCCAGCACCCCACAGTGAACAAGGCCCTGCTGGACGTGACGATTCAACTCGTCTCTGCCGAGGCCACGGTGACGAAGCAGAGTCGTGCCGAAACCACCTACCAAGGGCGCAAGGCCACCAAACTCACCCTGGAGTTTAAGGACGAAGACGGGCAAGCCTGGAAGGGCTACGCCCTGGCCGTGTGCGGGCAGAACCATGCGCTGGTCATCATGCCTTACGCTAAGGCTAGTGACGCGGCCGGATTCAAAGCCATGGACGAGGCCGCCCAGACGGT
This sequence comes from uncultured Chthonomonas sp., assembly GCA_964509165.1. Taxonomy (GTDB): domain Bacteria; phylum Armatimonadota; class Fimbriimonadia; order Fimbriimonadales; family Fimbriimonadaceae; genus JAHBTC01. The sequence continues at coordinate 24,300 of CAZDWU010000016.1, forward strand.
ATCGGTGGAAGGCCGTACGCCCCTGGCGCGAGGCTCTGGTGGCGCCACAACTTCGGGGGGCGGTCGCCAAGGAGGATTCCTGAATCAAGGGGCCATGCGCACCGTGGAGCAGCGTGTAGATGGCAACTTCCAGCGCGAGTCCGCCAGCAAGGTGATCGTGGCGGGGCAGCCGCCGCTCACTTATGGTTCGGTGGCGAACTTTGTCACGGTTATCGAGATTCTGTTCGATATCCAGATGACGGAAGCCGAATTTGAGGCCACCCGCGCCCGGTTCATTGAGTACTACAACGCGGCCGATGCCGAAGGCAAGCAAGTGCTGGCCCTGCAAGGCGCAGAACTGCTGAAAACCCTGACCACGGGCACGGAAGCCGAGCGTGAACAAAGCCGAAACGAAGGCCGCGCCGTGTTCGAGCAAGCGTTCTCGCGTGGGGCCGAAATGGGCATTGGCTACGCCCAAGTCATGTGGGACGCGATTACTCGACGCCGAGCTTCGGTGCAGCGCGTGGCCGCCCAGCCGACCAAGGAAGAGTGGGATCAGGACATCAGCGAGGGCGACATTGACGCCCTCATGGAGATGCTGTGGTTCATGTGGAACGCGGCGGGCCGCCCGACCGAAGGCGTGACGATGGATGACATCAACCAGGTGCGGATGGGGATTCTGCAAGAGCTCCCCACCATGGATGCCCAAGCTCAACTTCTCATTGCCAATGCGCCCAAGCTCTACGCCGGACTGCGCCAGCAGTGGATGGGCGCCTCGGCGGAGCAACGGATGATGCTGGCCGCGCAGTTCGACCAAGCCCTGAATGAATGGGGCATCGGTGCCCAATCCGGATTTGAATCCGGCGGTGGCGGCGGCGGTGGCGACAGCGAATACTCGATGAACGCCCAGATCGCCCAAAACACAGCCTGGAACGCTGCGAAAACCTGGTCGTCGGGGAGCTGACCCCGCCCAGGAAATCGCTCAAGCCCTCGGGAAGGATGGAGAGGACTACGATTCTTCTTCGAGGGCTTCCGGCTTTCCGGCGGCGAGCGCCGCATCGGGATCAAGCTTGACCTCGGGAGCCGGAACGATGGGGGCCGGATTCGGCACGAAAGCGCCGGTCTTGGCCTTCTCCTTCACCCGCAGGCGTGCCGCCATTTCGTCGGCGTTGGGGTGGATCGGCCAGAGGGTGCGCTCCGCCCACGGGCTGTCGAGGAACTCTCTCCACACCCGGTCGTAAACCTTGTGGGTTTGCTCGGCCAGGTTGCGCCAGTGGAAATCGGTTTGCAGGCGCTTATCTGCGTTTTCCTTTAGCCTTTGCGCGCGGGCCGGATCGCGGATGACGCGCAAGATGCCCCAGGCCAGGCTGCCCGCGTCACCGGCGTAGGTGCTGGTGCCATTTACGTCGTGGAGCACCACTTCCTTCAGTCCGCCCGCATCGCTGGCCACCACCGCGCATCCGGCGGCCATACCTTCGAGTGCGACAATGCCGAACGGCTCGTAAAGCGAAGGGAAGACGGCCACATCGGCCACGCGATAAAGCTGGTGGAGGGAGCGGTTCGCCATGAAGCCGGTGAACAGCACCTTATCTTGCAGGCCGTACCAGCGCACAAACCGCTCCAGGTTGGTGCGGTCGCCGCCGCCTACGATGACGAACTTCGTGTTGGGTTCCTCGGCCAGCACCACAGAAGCGGCGTTCAGCAAAACGTGAATACCTTTCTCCCGCACGAACCGACCGACGTACATGACGATCTTCTCGTCCGGGCGGGCCAGGCGGCCGCGCCACTCGTCGATCTCGGCGTCGGTGGCCTCGAACTGGAACTTCTCGGCGTTGACGCCATTGAAGACGACATCAATCTTGTCGTAGGGGCAGGCAAAAAGCCGGTGCGCTTCTTGCCGCATGAACTGCGAGCAGACAATGACGCGCCAGGCTTCGTAGGTCAGCCAGTACTCCTGTTCGTGGATGTAGCGGCTGAGGTCGTTGTGGATGCCGCCGTGGCGTCCTTGCTCGGTCGCGTGGACCGTAGCCACCATCGGCAGTTGGTACTCGTACTTCAGCTCGCGCGCGCTATCCAGGCTCAGCCAGTCGTGGGCGTGGAACAGCGTGGGGCGGCCTTCTTCGCGCCAATCTTCCAATAGTTGGCGGCAACGGAGGTCGGTGGCCTTGTTCAGCAGCTGAATCTCATCGACGAAGTTGACGGGTTCGCGGGCGAGATCCACGCGGTGCACGTGGACGCCGCTGGCCTCAATTTCCTCGTTGGGCGCCTTGGGGGTGGACTTGGTGACGACGTGGACTTCGATGCCGCGCTTGACTAGTTCCGGGGAGAGTTCGTAAACGTGCGGGCTGATGCCCCCGACGATGCGCGGTGGGTATTCCCAGGAAAGCATCACCACGCGCACGTCGCGATTATCCCCCATTCAGATAGTCGAGTTCACGCAGGTGGCGCTCACTTTGCCGCCAATCTGTGCGCACCTTGACAAACAATTCCAGGAACACCGGGCGTTCAATCAACTTTTCGATTTCTAGGCGGGCTTCGGTGCCAATGGTTCGTAGCATCTTGCCGCGCTTGCCAATCAGGATGGCTTTTTGCCCTTCGGTTTCACACAGCAGAACGCAACTTATAACGGTGCGGCGTTCTTCCTCTTCCCACTCTTCCACGTAGGTGGCGAGAGCGTGGGGAACCTCCTGGCGCAGCTGACGAATGGCCTTCTCCCGCACGATCTCGGCGGAGAGGGTGCGCATGGACTGGTCCGTATAGGTGTCCTCGTCGTACATGGGCGCGGCCTCCGGAAGCTTGCTGACCAGGAGTGCCACCAGTTCTTTGAGGTTGTGCTCCTTGGTCATGCACGTCATGATGGCGTCATCAGGCTCGAACAGCTCGTGGAAGGCCGCCCATCGGGGCTCCACGTAGTGCGGCTTCAGCAAGTCCATCTTGTTGATGCACAGGATCACGGGATGGGCGCGCTTTTCGCCAATGAGGTTGGATTGGCGCATGAGCTCGGCGATCTGCCGGTCTTCGGCGGTGGGGTCTTGGCCGCCATTCACGACCACCAGCACCACATCTGCATCTACCAGTGAGGTCTTCGCCGTCTCATTGAGGGCGCGACCCAGCCGGTGGTGAGGGGCGTGGATGCCCGGCGTATCGATGAACGCGATTTGGTATTCGCCGGTCGTCAGCACTCCGAGGGCGCGCCGCCGGGTGGTTTGCACCTTGTCGGAGACGATGCTGATTTTCTCGCCCACCAGGGCGTTCACCATCGTGCTCTTGCCCACGTTGGGGCGGCCGACTACGGCGACAAAACCACTTCGATACGCTGCCATGCCTTAGTCTCGCTTGCGGAAGAACACGTTGATCGAATCCGGTTCGGCCTCTTGACGATCCGCGCCCTCGCGTCCGCGTCGGGTGCCTTCTTCTTGGCCGCCCCGGTTTCGTCGGTTGCGACGGTTGTTGCGTCGCCGGCGGTCGGGATCCATTTCGTCTTGGATGGCGATGGCTTCTTCTTGGCGACGGTCAATCTCCAGGAACGACGGCTTCAAGAGGAAGTCATCGGCCAGGTCTTCGCTCCAGGTTTCCTCCACCCATTCGCCGAGCTGCATGATCGGCACGTCGAGGTCCATGGCGTTGGCGTGCTCCGGTTGGTTGGCGCGTAGCGTTTGCACGTCCACGGCGTCGTCTCCATCACTGGAACCCTTCAGCAAGGCTTCGATATCGCCGCGCATGCCGACCAGGAACGAGTAGGTGTGGCCATCGAGCGCATGGAAGCGCACGGCGTGGTTCTCCACCGTCACCCATTCGTTGCTAACCAGGTTGTAAGCCGACCACTGGTCCGGCAGCGCGATGGTGCGCGGGCCGGTGCCCTTGGCGTGGATGGTGAGGAACGGCGGGCGAGCCCAAATCACGTCGTCATCGAAAGACCACACGTGTGCGCCGGCGATGGTGCCAAGTTCGCGGAACAGTGCCGGGCTCACAATCGGCTCGCCGAGGAAGACCGACAACCAGTGCTTGCTGCGGTCCGGGTCTTCGTCAAACGGGCTGACCACAAAGCTGGGGAGACCCGTGGAACTGTATTCACCCAGCAAAACACCAACCTCGGGGATGGCGAAGTAACTCGGCGAGAGCGTGCCGCCTTCAGCAAGCTTGCGCTCGTCCAGGGCTTGGCACAGGGGTTCGCGAGTGTTCAGCAGGGTGGTGCCGCTGCGGCTGGCAAACGGTTGCGGGCGAATGGCGATGCCGGTGATTTCGCGCGCTCGTTCCAGGCTTTCGCGGCCAGCTTCGAAGAGGCCAGCCGCGTAGAGCCAGAACAGCACCTTGTTGTCGCGCTGCAGGCGCGACTTGATGGCACTGCGGACTTCCGGTCGCACATCCCACGCATTCACGAAGACGTACAGGCGGCTTTCCGGGAAGTTTTCGCGGTGGGCGAGGTCACTGATGAGGTAGCAACCCACGCTGAGGCCCGAGCGGAGCAAGGACTCGCGCACTTGCTTCACCAAGTCGTCAAAAGCTTCGCGGTCGGCCAGATAGGCCAGCGAACGTTCGTCGATGAGCAACGCCACATCCGGGGCCGTCATCGGGGCTTGCATGCGCATGCGTTGCGCGGCCTGAATCTTTTCCGCACGCGACCAGATGCCCGGGCTGTTGAGCCAGCCATTGCCCCAGGTGTCCATCCATACGTTGCCGCCACCGTGGGCCAATGTGAGGCCGGCACCGCGCCAGTGGACGTTCTCAAGCGCCTGCGGGGTCTTGATGACCGGGTTGTAGGAGTCCGGCTCCTCGCGGCCGCTGATCGGCGTCTTGTAGTCCTCTTCCGAGATGGCGAGCTTGCCGTTGAGGGCGAAGCTGTCCATCGGGCCGGGGAAGGCCGCCAGGGCACCCGGAAGTCGACTTTCGTGGCTCGGCGGGCCGGCGATGTAGTCCACATCGGCACAGCGCAAGAGCTTGCCGAGGGAGAGGTGCCCGCTGTAGGGGTGCGACCACTCGAAGGTGTAGCCGTAGCTGACGCCGACCAGGTAGGTGCCTTCGGATTCCTTCTTGACGCAGTACGCCAAGTTGGTAATGCGCTCGTGCGTGGTGTCGCTGAGGAAGAGGTGGTAATCCACCCAGCGCCGCGACTTGCGGTCGGTGCGGACGAAGGTTTCTTCTAGGCTACGCCGCTCGGTCATCGGCGGGATCTGCACCGTGTCGAAATCGGCACTGCCATCGAACCACGAGGCGCGGAGGGTCACCACATCGTTGCGATAACGGGCGCGCAGCCACTGGCGGAACTTCTCGGTGGACGAAATCGAATTGTCGTAGCCGCCGTCGGTGGGGAAGAACCACTCGCCGCGCTCCAGGTGGATGCCCAGCACATGGTCGGCAAACGGCATCTTGCGGAGCTTGCGGATGAAGCGCGCGAGACAATCTTCGGCGTCGTTCCAGAAGGCGTCGTCGCTGACACTCGGGTCGGCCAGCATGCCGTCTTCGCCGATGAAGCGAGCGTTCTTGTACGTCTTCTCCCAGTCCTTGGGCGCCACAAAGGCCACGCGGAACTGCACGAGCGCCTGCGGATTCACCTCGGTGACTTGCTTGAGCAGGTAGGCGGCCATCGAGACGGCATCGTCCACCATGGCTTCGCTGACTTCGAGCTCCACCAGCAGTGAGATGAGGTGGGTGCCGTGTTCGGCGGCCAGTTTGATCTCTTCCTTCACCGTTTCGAGTCGCTTGGGCTCGAGGGCGGCGGCGAAGAAGAAGTGCGGCGCGAGGGCCTTTTGATTCTTGGTGAGGATGGGCACGCCGTCGCGGACCACGACCTGCGGGGCATCCAGCGGGATGGCGATGGGTTCGCGGACCGGTACCACCGGTTCGGGCGGTGCCACCACGGCGGCCTTGGGGGCCGGGCGCTCGCGGAACCGGGCCTTCGGCCGGGCCGGCGCTTCTTCGTCGCTGGCCTCGGGGGCGTCGGTATCGGTGTCCTTGGGTTCTTCTTGGCGACGGTTGCGGCGGCCGCGTCGTTCCTTGTCCTCGCGGTTGTCGGTTCGGGCGGCGGGCTTGGCCTCTTCTGGGGTGTCCTCGTCGGTCGGGGCTGCGTCCTGCGTCACTTCTTCCGATGGCGCATCGTTACGTCGGCCCCGGCGGTTGCGTCCCCGCTGGCGGTCGTTGCGCGCACTAGGCTTGCTTTCGGTTTCGTTCTCGCCCTCGGCCAGAGCTTCGGTCGTGGATTCATCCGCGTCGGTGGGCACGGGGCCAGCCGACTTGGGTCGCCAGGAGAGACCGGCAAAGCCGAGCGATTCCAGAAGTGCAGAGGGGTCGCTGGCCGGCGCTTTCGCCGTCTTGGCCGTGCGACGCGCGGGTGCCTTAGTGGCCTTGGTTACCTTGGCGGCGGTCACTGCTTCCTTCGTTTCCGGGGCGGGTGCCGCCTTGGCACGGCCACGGGTCGGCTTGGCGGCCGGGGCGCTTTCGGTCACTTCCGGTTCGGGCTTGGTCGCACTCTTGGCGCTCGCCCGGCGAGATTTGGCCGGGGCGGCGGCTACCGGAGCGGCCTCAGGCGCGGCTTCGGGCTCGGCCTTCGCCTTGGGAGTTCGTCCTCGACGCGGCTTGGCCACCGGCTCGATGGTGATTTCATCGCTGGGTGGGCGGCGCGTGCGCCGGGCGGGTTTCGTTTCGGTTGACTCTTCGGGGTTTGGTGTCGGGTCAGTGGGGGTCGATAAATTCGTGGGGGTCGCGTCCTGCTTTGTTTTCCGGGCCATTTGTGTCGCCTTGCGCATTGTCCGAAGCTCACTCAGGAAGGGAGGTCATGCCCCTTCAAACCAAGCTCTTCTGACTCGCCCAGTTTAGCTTATTTTTGAGGTCGCCCTAAAGAGCGCGGCCCCTTGGTCCGATACACATCGTGGAGGAAACTCTCATCGTCACATGACGAACGTTGCTTTGAACCCGATTTTGGGGGTCAAGGCCGAGGTAAGTCCCCTCCCGGAAAGTCGAGATACGAGCTCGAAGCCGGACTTTGAAAAAGTCCTGGATGAGAAATCGGCTCGACCCGCTCTGGAAGCGAATCAGGGTCCTGAAGTTGACCCCGATAGCAAGCTGGCCCAGAGTCCGGAAGGCGAGACGCCATCGGTGGAGACCCTGGCTAGTGAAGAACCCGAAGAGGGCGTCGTCGCGGATCCGTTGCTGGACCCGCTTGATTTAGACCTGTTGTCCTGGGTCGGCCAAGACCCGCGCCTGCCTTCGACGGCTGACTTGGCGGTGTGGACGAGCACGAACACGTCTACTGTCGCTCCGTTGACCACGGCGGACTTTCCGATTTCGTCTGCCGTTGTGGCACAGCTTGTGGATCCCGAAGTGGTGGCTCAAGGTGAACTGGTCACTGACCTCAGCGCAGAGATTGCGACAGTGATCGAGGAAGGGGACGCCATTGCAGGTGCCCCAAATCAACCGACGACTGCCCCGGAAACTGAACCGGCCGACGTGAACCTCAAGGCCCCGCAGGGCGTCTCCGTTCTGCAAGTCACCTATGCGGATAAGCCCGTCACGGAGGTGACGCCGGAGGCCCTGAAGCCCGAAACGCAAAGCGAGAACAACACGGGGACGCCAATCGCGAATCAAGCCGTCGTGGGGGCTGTTGCCGCCGACGCCGATGCCAGTGGTGGCATGGAGTTCGGAGCAGGCAACCCGGGTGAGTCGGGCGATGACCCGGAGATGATGACCAACGTGCTGGGCGAGGCCGCGATGGTAAAGGCCACCGCGAATGCATCGGAAACCGAACAAACGGCGTCCGCTGAGCTTCAAAACTCAAAGGATTTGCAGCACGTCATCCGTCAGGTGGCCGAACGACTGGAGAATGCGCTCACCGCTCGCCATGCCGGCACGATCACGATTCGATTGGCGACCGAAGCTTTTGGCGACGTCAATATCCTGCTGAATGTGGATGGCAATCAGGTGAAAACTGATATCCAAACCAATGACCAGCGCCTGGCGGCCGCCCTGGTGCAACAGCGCCCGGAACTGGCCCAGCGCATTGAAAGCAAGGGCTTTTCGCTCATGGACTTCAATGTGGGTCATGACGGAGCCAGCCAACAAAACCCATCGTTTGGTGGCCAAAGATTCTCGGATTCTGGCCCCAGCTCTTACCTTGGCGATGCCTCTCGCCTCGTAGACACCTACGAATCTACGCCGAGCCCTACTACGGCCTCGACCCCCGGGTTGGACACCCGCCTCTAAGAAAATGATCGATCCCGTAACTCAAATGAACGGCTTCAGGAATCCGAACCAGAAAGGACGAAGTGAATTCAACACCGAAACCTTTATTCGGCTCCTGACCGTGCAAATGTCCACCCAAAACCCACTGGACCCGATGAAGGATGCGGATATGTTTGCGCAGATCGCGCAGCTCGGTCAGGTGGACGGCCTCGGCAAGCTGCAGACCAGCGTGGACATGCAGCAGGCTAACTCCTACCTCGGCAAAACCGTGGTGGCCGTGCGCCCTGATACCAAGACAAGCCACAAGGTGGATCTTCTCGAGGGCAAGGTCACCAAGGTCCTGGTGCGCGATGGCGACCCCTACCTCGTGGTGGAAGAAGCCAAGGGTGGCAGCGTCGAAATCCAGCTGAAGCACGTCCAGCAAGTGAAGAACTAAGCGCCATGTCGAATCCCATTCAAAACTCCAAGATCCAGCAGCTGGTGCAAACGCAGCCGACCGCGCTGCGGCCCACGGCTCCGGCCGCCGCTCCTGGCACCACGACGGGACCGGACTTTGCCACGCAGCTTTCGGATCGCCTGAAGGTGAGTGGCCACGCCGCCACCCGCATGCAAAGCCGTGACATCCAACTGGATGGCGCGCAGTGGGAACGGGTTTTGAACGGAGTCGACCGCGCCGCCGAAAAGGGCGCCAAGGAAAGCCTGGTGATGATTGATGATGTGGCCCTGGTGGTGAGTGTGCGCAATCGCACTGTCATCACGGCCGTGGATCAACAAAGCCTTAAAGAGAACGTCTTTACGAACATTGACTCCGCCGTCATTGTTTGAACTTCCCTAAAACTCGACACTCCTGGTGGAAAACACGCGGGACTCGGATTGACCCTCCGGGACGCATGGCAAACGAGCTGAATGCTCACAGCAATCCACCCCTGACCTTGGGCTCTCTTGATGAGAAGGGAGCCCAACCAATCAAAAACCAAAGGAACTTATGCTACAAGCCATGCTCTCTGGCGTTGCCAGTATCAAAGCGCAACAAACGCGCATGAACGTGATCGGGAACAACCTGGCCAACGTGAATACGACGGCCTACAAGGGCACCCGCGTGTCATTCACCGACATGATGGCCCAGACGGTGCGTGGGGCCACGCGCCCGACCGACAGCCGTGGGGGTCTCAACCCCATCCAGTACGGTCTCGGCGTACTCACCAGCGGTACCGACGCCAATATGGAACAGGGAAGCCTGAACGCCACCAACCGACAGACCGACTTTGCGATCCAGGGCAATGGCTTCTTTGCCGTCAGCAACGGCGACCGCATCGCCTACACTCGCGACGGTACGTTTGACCTGGACGCCAGTGGCTACCTGGTGCACCGCTCCACGGGCGAACGCCTGTTGGGTTGGTCAGCCAACCCGGTGGATGGCACCATTGACACCAATGCCCCGGTGGGTGAAGCCAGCGCCCTACAGATTCCGATCGGTCAGCGCACCGCCGTGCAGCAGACCACCAGAGTGAACTGGGCGGGGAACCTGGACTCTCGAGAATTCAACCGCACCGGTACGGGCACCACGTCTTCGCTGGTCCGAGTTTACGACCCGCTGGGCGGCGCGCACGACGTGAGGGTGACGCTGACCGAAGGGTCGACGCCGAACACTTGGAACTGGAGCGTGTCCAGCACCACCCTTACGGCCACGGGTTCGGGCACCATCACTTTCAATCCAGCGGACGGCAGGATCTCTGCCGGGGGTACGGGGTCGGTCACATTTACGCCCCCGCCGGCTTCGGGCGTACCGGCTTTCAACGTAGACATGGACTTCTCGGCCTTTAGCCAGTTGGCCACCGACATGCAGATCCAAGCCGCTAACCAGAACGGATACGGCCCGGGCTCGCTGCAGAACTTCAGCGTGGGCGCCGACGGTGTCATCACGGGCATCTACACCAACGGTCTCACCCGCTCCCTGGGGCAGATTGCGATGGCGATCTTCTCCAACCCGGGTGGCTTGGAGCGACAAGGCAGCAACCTGTACCGCAACACGGATAACTCCGGGGTGCCGGTCATCGGTGCGCCGCGCAGTGGCGGCCGTGGCCAAGTGAACGCGGGCTTCTTGGAGCAATCCAACGTGGACATCGGGACGGAGTTCACCGATTTGATCGTGACGCAGCGCGGCTTCCAGGCCAATACGCGGGTCGTCACCACGGTGGACGAGATGCTGCAAGACCTGATCAACATGAAGCGCTAATCGGGCTCCTTGATCTGATTGCAAGTTCCTTTACCCGGCGGGGTGACCTTAGGGCACTCCGCTGGGCTTTGGCACATCAATTGCGAGGAAAGGGGGTGTGTCCGTCCCCGAATTCGCTCTCACCACCCAAGGCGCGCTAGGTTTGCTGCGCTTTGAAATCACGCCCGCGAATGGTGTGTTGCTGGGGATGAAGGACAATCAGGCTTTGCCGCTCCGCAAGGCTCTCGTGGGGGTTGGCCCGGATGGCATTCTGATGGACCTCCTGAGCGGGGCGCAGATTTTGGGTTGCTATGGCGAGGCCGGTACGGACGTGACGCCCGAGCGATTGGCTCCCCTGCGCATTCCCACGGGCCGGTTTGGCGCAGAAGCCACCACGCACATCGAGTTCTTTGGCAGCTTGCCGACTCGGACTTTGGCCACGACGCGGTTCCATATGTTCGAGC
>CAZDWU010000017.1:0-8929 GCA_964509165.1 uncultured Chthonomonas sp.
ATTGCGCCGGGCGAATCGTTTGAGATCCAGATGTTCTCGGATCGCCGGACGCGCACGGCCACGTTCACCAACCGGCTCCCGGTCAGTGCCCCGCCCGCTGAGGCTAAGAAATAGCTTCGCCTTCGCTGGCCGCCTTCTGCTTCACCGCGCTGAAGTGCGCATAAGCCAGCAAGCCCAGCACCACCGCCGCCAGCACGATGTTGCCCGCCGACATCATGATCGACTTGCCCTCGTTCATCAGCGTATACGTGCGGAACGACCAGAACCCGAGCATCACCAGGGTCAGCATCCCGGCCGTGCGGAACGCCATCGCGGGCTTCTTGGCCGCCAGAGCGTAGCAAACCAGCAACGCCGTCCCCACCGATCCCCCGGCGATGAGCGAGACCGTGCTCTTGCCCATCACGAAACCTGCCACGCCCCCAAGAAGGACGAGGATGCCGTAGATCAAGACCACTGTGCGTGCCATGCCACGAAAGTACCCCGCATCACGGCGGGGGCGAGGGGCCAGGGGATACACTCACAGGAATGAAGGCCCTCCCTCCCGAATTCGGCGACAAGCCGGCTCATGAATGCGGAGTGATGGGCATCTACGCGCCGGGGCGCGACGTCGCCCGGCTTTCCTTCTTCGCGCTTTTCGCGCTCCAGCACCGAGGCCAAGAGGCGGCGGGCATTGCCGTCAGCGACGGCCACGACGTGCGCATGCACCGGGGCGGCGGCCTGGTGGCGCAGGTTTTCACCGAATCCGACCTCGCCCAGCTTCCGGGCCATATGAGTGTAGGGCACACTCGCTACAGCACTAGCGGCGGCAGCGGCGCCGATGGGGTCCAGCCGATTTATTGCCAAAGCGTGGTGGGCGATGTGGCCGTGGCTCACAACGGCAACCTGGTGAACCCCGTAGACCTGCGCGCCCGCGTCACGTCTCTGGGCTTGCCTTACCAGGGCAACACGGATAGCGAGGCCATCGCCCGCCTCTACGCCTATCACCTCGAACAGGGCCCCATCGAGAGTGCCCGCCGCACCATGGTTGACCTGGTGGGGGCCTACAGCGTCGTCGTCCTCACGCCCCGGCACATCGTGGCTTTCCGCGACCCGCACGGCCTGCGCCCCTTGGTGCTGGGCCGCCTGGGCGATGGCTGGGTGGTGGCCAGCGAATCCTGTGCCTTCGGCCCCGTGGGGGCCACCTTCGAGCGCGAAATCGAACCCGGCGAGGTCGTCCTGATTGACGAAAACGGCATCACCAGCGACCGCATGTCCACCCGCCCGCAGCGCGCCACCTGCCTGTTTGAATTCATCTACTTCGCCCGCCCGGATAGCTACCTGGACGGCAGCACCGTCTACGCCGCCCGCAGCCGCATGGGCGAAACCCTGGCCCGCGAGCACCCGGTGGAAGCCGACCTGGTGGTGCCGGTGCCGGATAGCGGATTCCCGGCGGCGCTAGGCTATAGCAAGGCCAGTGGCATCCCGGTGGGCGAGGGCCTCATCAAGAGCCGCTACATCCACCGCACGTTCATCGAACCCGACCCCTCCATGCGCGAGCGGGGCGTGCGCCTGAAGCTCAGCCCGCTGCCGGACGCCATCCGCGACAAGCGATTGGTGCTGGTGGATGACAGCATTGTGCGCAGCACCACCATGCGCCAGATCGTGCGGCTGTTGAAGGAAGCCGGGGCCAAGGAGGTGCACGTGCGCATCACCGCCCCGCCCATCATCTCGCCGTGCTTCTACGGGGTGGATTTCCCGACCAAGAGCGAACTCGCCGCCGCCAATTTCTCGATTGACGCCATCCGCCGGGATATCGGCGCCGAGAGCCTCGGCTACCTCAGTGTCACCGGCACGGCCATGGCCGTGGGCCGCCCGATGCGGGATTACTGCCTGGCCTGCTTCACCGGCCAGTACCCCATCCCCGTGCCCGAGAACATGAGCAAGGAAGTGCTGATGAAGAGCGAGCACCTGGGCAGCATGGCCTCGGTGGATACGGCTCAGCGCCCCCTGCCGGGGACCGAATAAGGCTCAGGCCTGGTCGCAGCGGAACTCGGCCAGGCTGAGGTGCCGTTGCAGCACCTGCTGGCTGTGCTGAAAGAGCATTTCCGTCAGCGGATTCCAAAGGTGGTAGATGCCGGGCAGCTCATCGGGGTCAGCCCATCGGCGGCCAATGGATTCGAACTGCGGATCCATCTCCACCAGTTCGCTCACCTGCGCCACGTAAACATCGGCCCAGCGCACTTCGTTGCGCTCGCTGATGCGGTACGCCCCGATATAAAGCATGTCGCTCAGCAGGGCTCCCGCTTCTTCTTGCGCCTCGCGCCGGGCGGCATCGTAGCTGCTTTCGTTGGGCTCCACGCGCCCACTGGGGATGCACCAGCCCCGATCGCAGATGTTGCACAAAAGAACGCGTGAATCCTGCCAGGGGAAAACCAGCGCGGCGAAGGCACGAAGAGGTGCCCGGAACGGTGCCGGGTGGAACTCTAGCCGCTGCCTGCCGTACTGTCCACAGGGGAATTTCATACTTTCTTTGTGTATTCCTACTCCACTATCGGTTCGCCGCGACGCTTTCTGGGGACCCTAGGATCACGATCTTGCCTTTCACGCTCGCGCGAGGGATGGGACCGAAATCTCGGCTGTCCTCACTGACCTCGGCATTGTCGCCTAACACATAGAGGGTGCCCTCAGGCACCGTGAATGGTCCTCGGGCCAGCCCCCATTCGTTCGGGGCGTTCAGCGGATCAATTTTGTCACCGGGGAGACCAGCCACGCGCTTGATGACCGATTCCTTCGGGTCGTCTGGGCTCACAAACACGATGATGTCATTCTTTCGAATGTCCCCGACCAGCCAGTACGCCCGGGTGAAGAGCAACCGACGACCGTTCTTGAGGGTCGGCTCCATCGAAGGGCCACTCACCGAGGCCGTGTTGAAGTTCAGGAAGAAAAAGACGCTAAATCCGAGCATCAACAGCAAGAACACCGTGAATCCAGTCACGAGCACGGTTTTTCGCTTGGGCTTCTTCATCCTTGGTCAACTCCCAAACTGGTTATACTCGCAACGAAGGGCATTCTTGGCATGACTTTGGCAACGGCGACCCCATCTCTAGCTCAACAGCAAACGTGGCTCCTCGCAATCAGCGTTGTCGTCGGCGTCCTGGCCCTGGCGGTGGTGGCGCTTTTGGTGCAGCTCAAGTCTCTCCGTCGCCAGCTCGATCTCATGCTCCGCGATGTCCAAGGCGAATCGCTCATGGACTCGCTCAACCTGCATTTTGCTGAGCGCCGCGAACTCAAACAGCAACACCAATCCATGTCCGAGCGTCTGACCGACGTGGAATCGCGACTGCGAACCAGCAAGCGGTTCTTGGGTGTCGTTCGGTTTGATGCCTTCGATGATGTGAGCGGGCAGCAGTCCTTCGCCGTGGCCGCCTACGATGACGAAGGCCACGGGGTCGTGCTCAGCAACGTGGTGGGTCGCTCGCACAACCGCATTTACGCCAAAGAAATGGTGGACGGCCAAAACGCATTGGGGTGGAGCGATGAAGAGCAGCAGGCCATCCAGCAGGCCGCGCGCCGCCGGGCGCGCACCGGAGGTGCCCCGTAACGCAGTTTGCCGACGACCTTCTGCTCATCGAGCGGAGTCAGGCCGGCGATATGCAGGCCTTCAACACTCTCGTGCGCAAGTACGAGGACCGCGCCTACAAGTACGCCTACCGCCTGGTGCGTAGCCAGGACGAAGCCAGCGATATCGTGGCGGACGCCTTTGTGCGGGTCCACGCCGCCCTCCACAACTTTCGCGGCCAGAGCGCCTTTGGAACTTGGCTCTACCGCATCGTCACCAACTGCTTCCTCGATGCCCGCAAGCGCGAGCGCCGGCATCAGCACCAAAGCCTAGATGTGAGCAACCCCAGCGGGGAAGGCGAACTGGAACGGCAAATTGAAGACACCGCCGATGGTCCGGCGGAGCTGGCCGTCAAATCCGCCCGCGAAGAAGCCGTGCAAAGTGCCCTGGGCGAGATGCCCGAATTCCAGCGCGCCATGCTGGTGATGTACCACGTGGAAGGGCTGAGCTACGAGGAGATTGCCGAGGCCCTGGACCTCCCGCTCGGCACCGTCAAGAGTCGCCTGAATCGCGCCCGCGTGGCCTTGCGGGACCAACTGTCCGGTTCGATGGAACTTTTCCAAGAATAGGAAAGTCACATCAACAAAGCGAGGGCCATATGAATTCGCAACAAGCGCGAGATTTATTCTCTGAATATCGAGAGGGCACCCTAGAGGCCGGCCTGCGGGAGCAATTTGAACGGGCGCTCCGGCAAGATGCCGCGCTTCGCAAGGACTACGATCAGTTCTGTGCCATTTTGGTCGCCCTAGAGGGCGGCCGGGACGAGGTGATTGAGGTCCCTTTAGAACTCAGCCGCCGCATTACCGAATCCTTGGAATCCGCCGCCCCGGCCCCTCGGCGGTTTAACCTGATCGAACTGTTCCGCAGTCCTATTGGCTACGGCGTGGCGGCTGCGGTCGTACTGGTGCCGGTCATCCTGATTTCGCTCAATCGCGGCGGCGGCAGCAATGCCTCGCAAGCCAGCATGCTGGGCGGCAACGCGGTTCCGACTCGGTCCGAGTTCCGCATGATCGAGAGCGAGCTTTCCATCGTGCTGCAGAGCCCCAAGGGCGACCAACTGGAAGTCCGTGACGGCCTGGAAGGTCCGGTGGAGCAGAAGTTTGAAGTCGGCAGTGAGGTGCTTCGCCAAGCGTTCACCAATCCCCAGTCGGCCGCGCGTGGCGTGTGGTTCGACTTTGCCAATGACAACCTGGCGGACCGCTACGTCGTGATTCCTGGCCAAGAGAAGGTCACGACCCAAGAAGGGGAAGGCAGCATCCTCGACCTGGCCACTGCCATCAGCAACCACCAGGGCGTGGCGATCGAAGTCGCCAACCCCACGAGCGAACGCACGTTTAAGTGGAACCTGACGCCCGAGGACAACCTCGAGACGATGGTCGAAAAGCTACGAGCTCAGGGGTTGGCCTTGAGTGACAACGTGAGCAACGTTTTCCTGCTCACTGAGTAAGGCCTCTTCGGTCTTCTTCAATTGAGTCTGAGCCCGGTCCAAAGTGATCAGGCTCAGATTTACTTGCGTAAACAGGTCCATCTTTTTGTTCGGCACAAACGCAATGTAGGCCCACTTGCTGATGCTGTTAGATACGTCGCTACTTTCGCGCGTCTTGGCTTTCGCGACGATGGGGCGCCAGTCGCCGTGTCGCTCGCGGAGTTCGTGCGCGCCGAGCAGTTCCATGTGGTGCCACAGACGGCGTAGGGAGGCATTGTTGTCCTTGGTGTCCTGCATCGCTTCCCACATCACATTGCGCTCGGTGGCGCTCAGCTCGGGAGCGATATCCTCGGCCACTCGAAGGGCGCTGATCTGATACAGGCCCGACTCGCCCATGTGCACGAAGTCGCTGAACTTGCCAACTTCGCCCAAGCGGAGCATCAAGACGGCCCAGTGGCTCGCTTCCGAGTAGTCCTTGCGCCGGGTCGCGTCAATCATGCGACTTTCCATT
This sequence comes from uncultured Chthonomonas sp., assembly GCA_964509165.1. Classification (GTDB taxonomy): domain Bacteria; phylum Armatimonadota; class Fimbriimonadia; order Fimbriimonadales; family Fimbriimonadaceae; genus JAHBTC01. Next base: position 5,536 of record CAZDWU010000017.1, read on the forward strand.
TTGCGGGCGAGGAGGGCACGGGCACGCAGGATCTCTTGCTTGGGTCCCGTTTCTCCGATGTCGGAAAGCCGGGCCGGCAGGACGTCCTCGAGCTGGCCATCGGCGTAGGCATCAATCCAAGATTGAGTGACCTGCGTCAGCTCTTCGTCGGTGACTTCGCGGGCGGGCCGCAGGGCCAGCATCTCCGCGGATTTCACATAGGGGCCGTAGGCGTAGAGGCGCTCGGCATTCACCCGGCCGTATTCAACGACCTGGTAGTCGCTTTCTGAGATTCGTCCGCGAATGCCGACAAAGGCCAGAAAGGCGAAGGGCAAGATGAGCCCCAAGAAGCAAGCCACTCGCTTCGTCCCCATATTTCTACATCGTCGGAATGCCGTACTTAGTTTCTCACCAAGGAATTTTGCCGGGTTCTTGCGGGGATTTTCGGTCCTCTCGCGTAGGACCGGGGAACCTTACGGGACGAAATGGACCCAATTTTCGGGACGCAGACCCCCGTTTCGGCCCAGGACCCCCGTTTTGTCCCTTATGTTGAAACTGTGGAACGACGCAGTTCGCGAACCATTTGGCCCGCAGCGCGGGTGGAAACGTGGGAGAGCCATCTGGTGGCTAGGGCCCAGCGTGGGGACGAGTTGGCCTTCGAGATGCTCATGGATCTCCATGGTCAGGCCGTGAAGGGTCACGCTATGCGCCTTCTCCGCAACCAGGAGGATGCGGAAGACGCGACCCAGGAAACGTTCGTCAAGGCGTACCGAGCCCTGAGCGGTTTCGATGCCGAGCGAGCCATCCTGCCCTGGCTGATGCGGATCTGTTCCAACTGCTGCATCGACATCGTGCGGCAACGCAAGCGAGTGGGCGAGCCCCTGGAACACTTCGAGCACGTGCTGGCCGACAACGGCGACACGGTGGAGGAATCCGTGGAAGCCCGGCAAAGTGCGCGCTCGATCCAAGAGGCGATCAACCGATTGCCCGCCCGCTACCGCGAGATCATCCGCATGCGGCACGAGCAGCAGATGGCCGTGGGTGACATCGCTCTGGCCACGGGGGCCCCGGAAGGCACCGTAAAAAGCTGGTTATTTCGGGCGCGCGCCCATTTGGCCAAGGACTTGCAGATAGAACTGGCATAACCTGAATCGCAGCAGGTTGGTCTACGTTCAAAGACGAAGGGGGCTCCGCTTACACCAGCGGGGCCCCTCTTCATTGATCAGGGTTGAGGTGAAAGCCGGCCTGTCCCATGCCGTCCCCGAGGCGAGAGGCCCCTGCCCGGTAGGCTCATCCCCATGAGCTTGCCCAATGCCGAGAGCGTATTGAACGCCCTGCGCCTGGTGAAGGACCCGGACCTGCACCGCGACATTGTCTCCCTCGGCTTTGTGAAAGACGTGGAGATTTCGTCCGAAGGGGAAGTGAGCTTTACGGTCGAGCTCACCACACCGGCCTGCCCGGTGCGCGAAGAACTACAAGCTCAGTGTGAATCGGTGGTGCGCGACCTCCCGGGTGTCACAGCGGTGCAAGTCACGATGACCGCCCGCGTACGCGAACGTGGCCCCCAAGCGGAGAACCTGGTCCCCGGGGTCAAGCAGATTATCGCCGTGGCGAGCGGTAAAGGCGGAGTCGGAAAGAGCACCGTCACCCTCAACTTGGCCGTCGCCCTGGCCCAAACCGGAGCCCGGGTCGGCATCTTGGACGCCGACGTCTACGGCCCCAGCATCCCCCTGATGACCGGCACCCACGCCGAACGCCCCCTCACGCAGGATGAGCGCATCATCCCCATTACGCGGTTCGGCGTAAGCATGATGTCGCTGGGCTATCTCCTCGAAGATGGCCAGGCCGTGCTTTGGCGCGGCCCCATGGTGGCCGGCACGGTGAAGCAGCTTCTCTCGGACGTGGCCTGGGGCAACCTGGATTACCTGCTGGTAGACCTGCCCCCCGGCACCGGTGACGCCCCCATGAGCCTGGCCCAACTCGTCCCCCTCACCGGTGTGCTGCTGGTCACCACCCCGCACAACGTGGCGGCGAATATTGCGGGCAAGGCGGCGGGGCTATTCCGGCGCCTCAATTCCCCCATCCTCGGGGTGGTGGAGAACATGGCCACCTACAGCTGCCCGACTTGCGGCACCGTCTCGCGGATCTTCGCGGGGTTGCGGGGCGACGAACTGGCTCAACAGCTCCAGGTGCCGTTCCTCGGCAGTATCCCGCTCGATCCGGGCGTAGGGGCGGCTGCCGACCAAGGGCTACCCAGTGTGGTGGCCGACCCGAATAGTGCGCAGGCGCAGGCCTTCCGGCAAGTCGCCGGAGACCTCGCCCGTCACGTTAGCATCCGCAGTCTAGCCAGTGCGGAGTCGAGCGCTGAGTTCCGCCCGGTCGAAGGCTAGTCCCGCCGCCCTTGCCCGGTAGCCGCTCGCCGGGGCTGGCTGTGGTGCCGGCGGCAATGGACTTGGCGTCTCGCGCCCGCACTGCGGGCAGCGGCCGCGTTTCCTTCTTAATCATCTCGCGGATCGAAGCCACGCGCTTATTGGCGTCGGGGTGGGTGCGGGCCCATTCCGGGCCGCCCCCGCCCCCTTCCTTGGCCAGCATCTCAAAGACCTCGGCCATGCCATTCGGGTTGTAGCCGGCGCGCATCATGATGTCGTAGCCCACCTTGTCGCTTTCAGTTTCGTGCTTGCGGCTGTATCCCAGGCTGTAGAGCGCATCGCCCACGCTGGCCAGATCGAACACCGTGTCGCCGGCATTCAAGATCGTAAGGACGGCGAGGATGCCCAGGCGGCGCTTGGTGTTGTCCGCGTACTGGCTGGCCCAATGCTGGTTCAGCACGTGCACAATTTCGTGCCCCACCACGCCCGCTATCTGGTCCTTGGTGGTCATCTTGCTCAAAATGCCGGAATAGAAGAAGATCGGCCCGCCCGGCAGGGCAAAGGCGTTGACTTCGTTCTTGTCAATGATGTCGAAGGTGTAGGTCCACGGCTTGCCCCGCATGCTGTTGGGGGGGATGGCCGCCACCAGTTCCGCTCCGATCTTTCGCAGTTCGATCACGCGCGGGTCTGTGGCCTTCAGGACCGGCTCTTCCTTGCGGATGCGGGCCGCCTCGTCCGCCCCCAGTTTCACCTGGTCGGCCATGCTGGGGCGGAACGGGTCCGCCGGCGCCAGGGCCGGGCTCATCACCACTACACATGCGAGAAGGGCCGATGACTGCTTCATATTCCTTCAGACTACCAGTCGCGCCTCATTGTTTCGATCGTCCCGTTAGGATTTCCCGTACACATACCGACCTGTACAGTAGGCCGGTACATAACGGACCGGAAGAAGACCATGACGAACAAGAAGAAGAAGGGCTTTACCCTCGTCGAAATCATGATTGTCGTGCTGATCATCGGCATCCTGCTTGCGATTGCAGTGCCGA
>CAZDWU010000017.1:9029-13527 GCA_964509165.1 uncultured Chthonomonas sp.
TTCATAAAAGAACGATGAAAGCCCGCATATTTACCTAAGCAAGACCCGGCCCGGGCATGGAATCCCCCTCATGTTCCCCCTCGCCGGAGCGGACGGACAAGAACGGAGACCCACTTACACCATGAAGCGAAACAAGAAGAAAGGCTTTACGCTGGTTGAAATCATGATTGTCGTGCTGATCATCGGCATCCTGCTTGCGATTGCAGTGCCGAACTTCATCACGGCTCGCCAGAACAGCCGCGCTCAAACGATCATCGCCAACCTGGAGCAGATCGAAGCTGCCAAGGAGCAGTGTGCGATGAACGAAGGCCTCGCGGTCGGCGACGACTGTGCGACCATGTCGGACTACATGAAGAACTGGCCGGTGACCTGGCCTGTGACCGGTGCCATGGCCAACGAAACGACGATCGGTACGGACGCTACGTTCCGCGGTCGCGACGCTGCCACCTGGCGCACCGACAAGTCTGGCCTCTAAAGCCCGGCTTCTTCAACCAACAATAGATACGGGCGGGTGGCATTTGCCCCCGCTCGTATCTCTCATTTTGAACTTCGAGAAAGAAAATGCGCTCTCAAGCTAAATCCCGAACCAGCGGTCACACCCTCATCGAGATCATGATCGCCTCCTTTTTGGTCCTGGCCTGCGCATTAATTTTTGCCGCCACGATGCCCACGGCCAACACCAGCCGCGCCAAGGCCAATTTTAACAACCAGGCGACAGCCCTTGCCCAAAAGCAAATGGAGAGCCTCAAGAGTCGCGGATTTGCGAACTTGACCGGTGCCCAGATGTTTGCCAACGGCCTTGTGGATAGTGCCACCCCTTCGGCTGTCAACACTTGGGAATGGACCGACGTGGACAATGGTGAAAACGATAGTCCTTCCGAAGTGCTCCCGGACGGGGAAGGCACCGTCACGGTGGAGCAAGTCCGATTTGACCTGCGTCGCGTCACCATCCGCGTGACATGGCGCGAACGAGACCTCAACCGCGAGGTCGTGGTCGCCAGCATGGTGGGCAACTTATGAAGCCGACCCGCCTGAAGTTCAATCGCCGCCGGGGCTTGACCCTCGTCGAAGTGATGGTGGCTAGCATCTTGGGCACCCTCGTCATCTTTGGTGGCATTTCCATCTACCTGAGCGGGATGGAAAACTGGCTGCGGGGGAGTGAGCGTATCGTCGCCGAAACCCAAAGCCGCCAGGCGGTCCGCGCGATCAGCGACCAGCTCCGCCAGGCCATGGCCGTCACGGTGGCCGGGGATGGCATGAGCCTCGAATTCCGCTTGCCGGAAGAAGACGCCAACGGCGATTTCACGGTTCCGGCGACTTGGGACGGCGTTGTCCGCCGGATCCAATACAACGCCGGCGACGAGACGATTGAACTCGTCGAGGGCGCGAACACTCGCGTTCTGGCTCGCAATGTGATGCCAACCGACATAGGCGGTTCTGGTGCTACCTACGACATCTTCACGCCCGGCCCGGGGGCGATTACCCGGCAACTCACCATCAAGGTGGTGACCCAAACCAACAACGACGCATCGGTCAATGCCCTGGGGCGGCAACGAGAGACCATCTACCTTCGGAACATTCCGCAACTCACCCGATGAGACTCAAACTACCAATCTACAAAGGACGCTCGCGTCGGAGCAAGCAGCGGGGCAACGCGCTGGTCACCACGTTCGGGATCATGATGATCCTGAGCGTCTCCAGCGTGACTTACCTCGAATGGGCCACCCAGAGCATCCGCGATAGTCGCGCCACCACGGCCGAAGTCCAAGCCTCGCACCTGTGCGAAGCGGGGGTGCAGGATGTCCTCCTCAGCCTCTGGATCCCGTTTAAGCAGACTCAGCTGTTTGACGACATGGATAGCACGTTGGCCGGGGCGAGCGAAGCGAACCCCATGCTGGCCGTGACGGACGACGTCTCGGGCGTCGGTCGCTACGCGTCGGCCGTTATCGGATACACCACGCCAAACGCCGACCCCTATCGTCGGGTGGTCACGGTCCGCTCCGTGGGTTGGCTCGATACCAACAACAATGGGGCCCTGGATGCGAACGAGTCCAGCATGACGGTGGACGTCACCGCCAATTACGAACTGTCTCGCAGTGGCATTTTTGACTACACCTACTTCATCAACAACTACGGTTGGATGAGCGGCTTCAACGCGAACTCGCTGATCGTGAATGGCGACATGCGCGCCAACGGAAACTTTGACTTCATCACCGGGACGGGCACCATCAATGGCAGCATGATCGCCTCGGTGAACACCAAGCTCGACCCGCCGGCGGCCGGGATTGTCAACAATCTCCCGGTGAAGCAGTCGGACTCTTCGTACGCCTCAACGGTCGCGGCCGGGGGAACCCCTCACCGCACCCGCATGCGCCAGCCGTATGACCCGGCAGTGCACGGCGCGATTGGCAGTGAGGAGTTTGAGAAGTGGCGTGATCTCGTGTTCTTCTCGGAAGCCCAAGTCCAAAACAACCGCGTCTTTGGCGCGGCGGCGATGGACTCTACGGGTACCAAAAAGTGGGAACGCACCTCCACAGGGGCGACGCCCACCACGGGCACCCTCGATACCGAGCCCACGGAAGAGCTGGTGATGCCCGACCTGAGCGACATCAGCCGCTACCAAACAATGGCGCAGACGTATCAGAACGACAAAGCCACGTTCTCCGACGGCACCGCCAACCCGAACTTTATGGGGAATCCGGGCTCGGCGAACAACTTGAACCCGGATGGCACGCCCAACGTGAACTACAGGGGTGCCTATCTTGACGTGTGGCAAGACCCGGATGGAGCCGGTCCCCTGGCTGCCCGCTGGGTGCGATTGACCACCAATGGCGTCTTCACGGGCTCGGCTCTGCTGGTGGGCACCACCACGCGTCCCATCCGCATCCACGGTCCGGTGGTCTTTACCCAAGACGTCGCCATCAAGGGCACGGTTAGTGGGCGAGGCACCATCTATACCGGTCGCAATGTCCACGTAATCGGCTCAGTGCGCTACGCGAACCCGCCCGACTTTACGGGCTCCAGCATGAGCACGATCGAAGGCCGCAATGAGAAGCGCGACATGCTCGGCCTTGCCGCACGCGGCTCGGTCATCATGGGCAACCCGGTGACGTTCGCCAACCCGTATCCGCTGTACTACATGCAGCCGCCCTTCACCAAGGGTCGCTACGACGAGGAAGGGAACTACATCCCCCCGTTCAACGCCATGGAGATCGATGCCACGGGTCGGCGACGATATCAGTCGGTCATCTCCGACTCGATTATCAACGCGGCCGCTGAGGGCGTGAACCAGATAGACGCCGTCATCTACACCAACTTCTGCGGCGGTGGGAACGTGGGTACCAGCGGCGGCGGGATGACCGTCAACGGCACGCTGATCGCTCGTGACGAAGCCATCGTCACGTGGTCGCTACCCATCCGCATGAACTACGACACTCGCATTCGAGAACGTGGGCCGGATCGTAAGCCGCTCATTGACCTCAACCTGCCGCGGAGCCCAACGATGCTCCGCAGCACCTGGCAAGATCGCGGATTTGTCCGCAAGGGATTCTAAGGAAAGAGATGAAAAGCATGAACTATAAACCCTGGCTGGTGGCCCTGGCCGCAATGCTCGCCGTCACCGCCTTCGGGTTCATCGAGGACAAGCCGAAGGACGCCAAGTTCCACAGTGAACAGTCCGAGGCCGAGCTGAGCCAACAGCAAGAAACGCTGAAGGGCAGTTTTGACGAGGTCGGCGTGGTGGAAGAAGATACCGAACGCGACGCCGAGGCTAAGTTCGATCACCAAGCGAGCGCCGAGGCCGCCTTGGGTGCCAGTGATGTCGCCCGCAACCGCAAGGATGCCGAGGACGTGCTGAAGAAGGCCGCCGAACGCGAAAAGCGCAACCCGTGGGGAGGCTGGCTCCTCTTCATTGGCGGGGCCGCGGTGGTGGGAGGCGTGTTCTACGCTATCAAGCGCACCAGCGACAGTCCGCCGCGTTACTAATCAGCGAACGACCAGGAGAAAGCCCTTGCTGCCCCCGTGGCCGCAGGGGCTTTTTCATGTTTCCTTCGCAGGGGCATGCAACCAGGCGCGGTGGACGAGGCATAGTGATGTCATGCCCCCGTTCCGCGAAGGATTCTCCCTTGTCTTGGGGAATCGCGAGCTTCGCTCCTTGGCGATTTTGCCCATGGTGCTGGGGTTCTTCGCGTTCATCTTCATCTACGCACTGGCCGTGTGGCTGCTAGGCGGCTGGGTGGCCCACCTCATCGGTACCGGCATCAGTCGCCTGGGCGGGCAGTTCGATGCCAGCGTGCTTGGCCGGGTCTTGGTGGCGCTGGCCCTGCTCTTTGTCTCGCAGGCCATCTATCTGGGCAGTGCCACCAGCATCGCGGCGCCCATTTGGGAGCACATGACCAAGCGCATCGAGATCCTCAAGTTTGGGGCGGTGCCCGAGGCCACGGTGTCGCTCACCCGCACGGGGCTGGAAATCGCGATGCGCATTGGCTTTGCCATCTTT
>CAZDWU010000017.1:13627-16067 GCA_964509165.1 uncultured Chthonomonas sp.
GCCACTGGGACTTTGATGGTGGCCCGGGCCTATCCCGCGCCTTCCCCCCAGGAGACAACGTAGAATCAGAAGCGGTGGTTTTAGGTTGAGCGAGCAGGGAAGATTTGGTAATTACGGCGGGCGTTACGTGCCAGAAACCTTGGTACCGGCGCTGGATGAACTGGATCAGGAATTTACGAAAGCCTGGGCCGACCCCGAATTTGTGGCGGAGTACCACCGCCTCCTCGCCGAATTTGTGGGCCGCGAAACCCCGCTCACCCATCTCGCCCGCCTCAGCGAAGTCACCGGCTATCACGTTTGCGCCAAGCGGGAAGACCTGAACCACACGGGCGCCCACAAGATCAACAACGCCCTCGGCCAAGCCCTGCTGGCCAAGCGCATGGGCAAGAAGCGCATCATCGCCGAGACCGGCGCCGGGCAGCACGGGGTAGCCACCGCTACGGTGTGCGCCCTCTTCGGCCTGGAATGCGATGTCTACATGGGCGAAGAGGACACCGTCCGCCAGCGGCTCAACGTCTTCCGCATGCAGCTCATGGGCGCGCGAGTCATCCCGGTCACCAGCGGCACCCGCACCCTCAAGGACGCTCTCAACGAGGCCATGCGCGACTGGGTGAGCAACGTGCGCACCACTCACTACATCATCGGCACGGCCGCTGGGCCGCACCCGTACCCGCACATGGTGCGCGAGTTCCACCGGGTCATCGGCGAAGAAACGCGCCGGCAATACCTAGAGCGCTACCAAACCCTGCCCGATTACGGCATCGCCTGTATCGGCGGGGGCAGCAATGCCATTGGATTCTTCTATGGCTTCCTCAACGACCCCAGTGTGAAGCTGGTGGGCGTCGAGGCGGGCGGGGAAGGCGTCGCCACCGGCCACCATGCGGCACCGCTCACGGCGGGTAGCCCGGGCGTGCTCCACGGCAGCTACAGCTACATGATGCAAGACGCCGACGGCCAAGTGGTGCCCACCCATTCCATCTCGGCGGGTCTGGACTACCCGGGGGTGGGGGCCGAGCACTCCTATCTTAAGGATCAAGGCCGCGTGCAGTACGAAGCCGCCGATGACGCGGAAGTTCTCAAAGCCTTTAGCGATCTCTCACGCTTGGAGGGAATCATCCCGGCGTTCGAAACTGCGCACGCCTTTGTGCCGCTCTTCCACCCCGGGCGATTTGAGCCGGGCAGCCGCATCGTGGTCAATCTCAGTGGCCGCGGCGACAAGGATATGGAGCGCGCCGCGCAGCTACTCAATCTCGGCGCCAACTAAACGGTGTACACGCCGAGCGTCCGGATTTCGTTGGGCAACAAGCCAAAGTGGCGCCGGAACGCGTCACGCATGGCCTGCGCGGACCCAAATCCTTTCTCGATCGCAATCTTCTCGACCGATTCCCGCGTGGTCAGCACGTCTTTGCACGCCACTTCCGCCCGGCATCGCTCGACGTACTCGGGGAAGCCGTACGGCATCGACGCCCGGAACGTGCGGCTGAGGTGGAAGGGGGAGTAGCCGATCTCGTGGGCGGCGTCTCGCAACGACCAAGATCGCGCCGGGTCCGTACGCACAAACTTTATAAGATTTGCTATAGAGTCGGGCAGTTCGCCTTCCGGCTCTCCCAGCAAGGGCCGCGTGGCGTGGCAGGTCAATTTCGCGCAAAGTTCATAGAGCGCGCCAATGACCAGGGGCTCCGTACCGTCGTGGGTGTGCGTCAGCGCCTGGCGGACCCGAGCCAAGGGGCTGCCCCCGGTGGAGTCTTCGGCCTCGAGTCCCCCCGAGACCATGATGCGGCCTTCCGAAGTCGCAATCTCGCGAGACTTCAGCCAATCCCGCAGGGGGCGCAGCCGGTCAATCTCCCATTCGATTTCAATCCAATCTTGCAGTCCGCGACCGTAAACGACCTGCCCGGAGAGGCCGCTGAACACCAAAAAGCCCGAGCGCGCCCCCACCAGATAGCGAGCTTCGCCCTGCGGGGACTGGGCAATGAGGCATCCCTCGCTGCTTAAGGCCACCCAGCCTTGGTCGCTGGCCACGGAGAACTTACGAGACACCGGCTGAGACAGATCGCAGTGGCCGCGATAGGCTCGCACACTGGCGCTTTCGAACAGAAGTTCTCGGTTCCATTCGCGGTCCGGGCTATTCCTTCTCCCGTAACTCAGATTCTTTGTTTGCGCCAAAATCGTCCCCTTAAGCCAGGCCCATTCAACTTATATCACTCATATCATCGGAATAGCAAGTCACCAGCCCTAGCCGACCCCCAGTCCATAGGGCGAACTCGGGTACCCATGCGGGCATGCGAATTGGCATTGTGGGCGCTACCGGAGCCGTCGGTCGAGAGATCATGGAAATTCTGGCGGAGCGGAAACTGCCAATTTCTGAGCTTCGTCTCCTCGCTTCGGCACGCTCGGCGGGGACGAAGCTCCCGTTCCGGGGCCAGGAACTTGAAATCCA
>CAZDWU010000017.1:16167-33873 GCA_964509165.1 uncultured Chthonomonas sp.
CAAAGCGCCAGTGGCGCCGGAGCCGCGGCTATGGAAGAGCTACAAGAGCAAACCCAGGCGTTCCTCAACCAAGAGCCGGTGGTGCCGCGCATCATGCCGCACCCTTACGCCTTTAACCTCTTCAGTCACAACACGACGATTGACGACACGGGTTGGAACGGAGAAGAGAGCAAGGTGCGCGCCGAGGCCCGCAAGATCATGGAGGCCCCGGACCTCCAACTCAACGTCACTTGCGTGCGGGTACCGGTGCTGCGGGCCCACACCGAGACGGTCCACATCACGTTCCGAGACCAAGCCCCCACCGAAGAGCAAGTCCGCGAACTGTGCGCCGCCTTCCCGGGCGTGCGCGTAGTGGATGACCGCGCCAACAACCACTTCCCGATGCCGGTGGATTCCAGCCACGGCGACGAGGTGCTGGTGGGCCGCTTCCGCCGTGACCCGGACGACGTGCGCGGGTTCAACCTCATGCTCAGCGGCGACCAGCTCCGCAAGGGCGCGGCCCTCAACGCCGTGCAGATTCTGGAAGCCCACGCCGCGTTGCCTGCGTCTGAATAAGCGTTGATGTCGAATCTACGCGCGACGTTGGAAGAGCGAGAGCGGCAGTCGCTCTCGCCCTTCGCGGCCCTGGCCTGCGAAAGTGAGGGCCGGGCGCGCCCGGAACCCCAAGATGCCGTGCGGACGGTGTTCATGAAGGACCGGGATCGGATTCTGCACAGCAAGCCGTTCCGTCGCCTCAAGCACAAGACGCAAGTGTTTATCGCGCCCGTTGGTGACCACTATCGCACTCGTCTGACGCACACGCTCGAAGTCGCCCAGATCGCTCGCACCCTCAGCCGCGCGTTGCGCCTCAACGAAGACCTCACCGAAGCGATTGCCTTAGGCCACGACGTCGGGCATCCGCCCTTTGGCCATGCGGGCGAACGTGCCCTGGATGACGCCCTGCGCGACCCGGCCGTGCCCCCCGGCGGCCCCACCCATTTCCACCACTCCGAGCACTCCCTGCGCGTGGTCGACATCCTCACCCCGCTCAATCTCACCGCCGAAACCCGGCGCGGTATCGGCGGGCACAGCAAGGGCCGCGCGGACCTCAGCGCCCACGACGGCGAGCCCGTGAGTACCCTCGAAGCCGCCGTGGTCCGCATCAGCGACCGCATTGCGTATCTCAACCACGACCTCGACGACGCCATCCGTAGCGGGATCATCGCGGGCGTGCCCGCCGCGTTCTCGGAACTCGGCCATACCCATGGAGAGCGGATCGAGCGGATGGTGACCGATGTCATCACCCACTCCCTGGATCAACCCGCGATTCGCCTTTCCGCCCCGATGCTCCAGTTGATGAACGACCTGAAGGAGTGGATGTTCGAAAACGTCTACCTTAGCTATCCGGTCCACAACCAAGATGTCGAGAAGGCCGAGTTCGTGGTCCGCTCGCTCCTGGTGCATTACGCCACGAAGGGAAGACTGCCCGAAGGATTCACGGGCGTGCAAGGGGCATTGGATTACGTGGCGGGGATGACCGACCGCTTCGCGCTTAGCACCTACCGGCAGGAGTTCTTGCCGTTAGAGTTTGAGGAGCGGCTCACGCGCATCCCCTAAGCGGGGGACGCCGCTGTGCAGGCCCTTGGCCAGCCGCGAGAGCTGCAACACCATGGTCTCGAGGGTGTCGGGCACGCTTTGCCCGGGGCGCAAGCCCTTCAGGCGGCAATCCGCATCCAGCAGCACCCGCATCGCCTCGCTCAACCCCTCGCGATTCCAATCTCGCGCCACCTGGAACGCACTTCGCTGCTTCCAGTCGGGTTCCTTGTGCAGCCCCGGGTCGGGCAAGAGATCCACAAACTCCGCCGAGAATCGCCCGCCGTTGCGCTGGTTCATCTCCAGCCCCAACCTTGCTTGCCACGCCGACTTAAAGATCATCGCGAGGTAACTCACAATCCCGGTGGCATTGCGGCCCTCTTCAGCAATCAGCTGCCGTAAGTGCAGCATCGCGTCGCTGGTGTGCCCGGTGGTGATGGCCTGCACCAGTTGGTGCGCTTTGTAGTCGGATTCGGCAATGACCACCCGCTTCACGACGTCGCTCGAAATCACGGGGTCATCGCCTACATAGAGGATGCATTTTTCCAACTCTGCGAGGGCGCGGGCGAGCTTGCCCCCCACCATCTCAGCCAGCAGCATGGCGGCGTCGCGCTTGATCGTCTTGTCGGCGGCGTCGGCGGCCTGCATCACACTCCGCACCGTCTCGCTGGGGTTCGATTTGAACTCCAGCACCAGCCCCTTGGCGGCCGTCACCACTTTGGCCCACTGCTCGGCGTATTTGGCGGCCTGGTCGCGCTTCTCGCGGTCACCGCCTTCGTCGTCGGCCATCAGCAGCACAAAGCCGCTCTCGGGCACCCCCGCGAGGGCCATCACGGCCGGGTGCTTGTCGTCGTAGCGAGTGCGGCTGGCGTCCTGGGGGCTCTTGCGGAGCAGGTGCCGCACCAGCACGGTGCGCCGCGCGGCCAAGAAGGGAATCTGGCTGGCCGAACCCAGCCAGTCTCCCGGCTTGGATTTATCCGCCGTAAACGATTCCCGGTCAAAGCCGTCGTCGTCCTTGAGCTCGGCCAGGATGCGGCGCCAGGCGTCCATGCGCAGCACCTCCTCATCCCCGCAAATCAGGACGACCCGGTGGGCCAACGCCCGCGCCACGATGTCCTTGCTCATCGTTTCCGATGTTGACTCATCTCGCGCCCGAGTTGCTTAATCTGCTGGTCCAGCCGGTCCTTGGTCTCCGCGTCGATACCGAAAGGAGCGAAGAAGGCGTTATCGAACTGCTGCGCAATCCCCGCCGCCGGGGCAAAGAACTCACCCAGGGCGTTGCGTTGGCCTTGCAGATACTCCGGCGTGGTTTCGCTGAACTTCTTCGTGGACTTGGTGAATCGCTCCACGTCCGCCACAAATCGGCGGTGCGATCGCTCCAGGCTCGCAACATCGCGAATAGCTCGGCGATCTTGAGCTTGGAACCGAACATTCCGCAACAGCAGGAACAGGCCCCCAAGGGCGAGCAAGCCGCCAATGCCGAAATAGACCTGCCGTGCCTGCGCCGACTTGAACGCTGCGAACGGGTCGGTCTGGCGGTCATAGCGGCTTCCGCCCGGGGCCACGGTCGCGCCCATCGTGGCGTCGAACGGAATCCAGCCCACATCTTCAAAGTAGACCTCGCTCCAGGCGTGGCTCATGCGCTCGCGCACCACGATGAAGTTGTCGTCGGTGACTTCCGGCGTATCCAGCACGAATCCGGTCACGTAGCGGGCGGTCAGGCCGGCTTCTCTTGCCGCCACCGTCATGGTGCTGGCAAACAGGTCACAGTAGCCTTCCTTCTTGCCAAAGAGGGCGTGCTCCACCGCGTTCATGCCACGGGGCACGGCTTCCGCTTGGGTGTTGTATTGAATCGTCTGGGCAATGCGGGCGCGCAAGCGTTCGGCCTTTTCGTAGTCCGTCGTGGCGCCGGCAATGGTCTCCCTCACCCACTCTTGCACGCGCGGGGACACCGGAGCGTTGTTCACGCCGTTGCTGTTTATGCGCCGGAGTTCCGCTGGACGCTGGCGGGTAGTCAGCAAAGTCTGGAGCTCTTCTTCTTCCAGCCGCTTGATCGGGTCAATCGAGGGTTTGTCCGTTTGTCCGGTGCGCACGACGACCGATGAAAACGAAATCTGGCTTAAGACGCCTTCGCGGGGGATGACCGCCGCTTGACCCGTCGGGAACCACGTCACGCGCATTTCTGAGCCGTCTACCTCCGCGACCGGACCCGGGCTGGGGAGCAGCGCCGTTTGCTGCTCAATCCGCCGGATCACGATCCGGTTGAGGGCCGGATTGCCAATGGGTTCGAGCGGGGGCACGCCGTCCGGCTGGTAGCCCATCAGGCCGCCGGTGGGTCCGGTAATGCTCGAAGTCGGGCCACGCTCGTCTACGGTGAAGCTGGGTTTGTTCCAATTGGTTCGATCCAATTGCCAGCCAGCGCCGGTGAAGTTGTCGTAGGTCGAGATCCGCAGGTACATCCCTGCGTTCTTGCTCACCTCAAACATTTCGCCATCAGTCAGTTCCACCGGCCCGGTGCCCACGCGCACATCGCTGGGGGTGTTGTTGGCGCCGGTTCGGTTTTGCGGTTGCGGAGGCTGGATGCGCGAGGCGCCTTGCAGTGGCGGGTCCGGCACGATGGTGCGTACGGTGGTCCGCACCAAGGGGCCCCCAATCACGCTGAGCACGATAATGGCCCCGGCGGAGGCAAAAGCCCACCCGGAGCCCGCCATCCATCGCCACGCGTCGCGGTGGAGCAGGTGTGGCTCTTCCACGCCGCTCTCCTTGGCTCGAATCACCATCGCCCGGTAGTGGGTGCGGCTGTAGAGCACGGCCGTGCACACCAGGTAGATGAAGAACAGGAATGTGCCCGGCTTGTAGGTGTCAAACGTGCCCACCAAGCCAAACATGGCGAGGCTGGGCAGGCTGGTGAACAGCAAAGTGCCATCGCGCCACGCCCACAGGCCCCCGCCGACAATCAAAAGCGTGAGGGTGCAGCCAACGATGAGCGAGAACGGAAAGCCCTCATCCGGCAGGATGCCATTGATGCGGAACGTCTGCGTGAACAGCGCCATGCAGGTCACCCCCGCCAGCGCGCCATCCCAGGTGTAAAACTTCGTGCCCTTGGCCGCTCGGCCTCCCAAAGCACCAATAAGGGTGGCCGTCACCACCATCACCAGCAGGGTCATGGCCAAGTCGGATTTCCCGAGGCTCATCCCGAGGGAGTACGCCGCCGATCCACTGGCGCAAATCGCCAGCATGTAGTCCACCCAGTTGGTGTTCTCAATGCTTCGGTTCACGAGCTTCGCCTCCGTCGCGCCACGGGCACCACGCGGGCACCGGCGCTCTCAAGTTCTTGCAGGTAGGCGGGGTGCGAGGCGCTGCCCGGGGCTCGCTTCTCGTCGTATTCGGCCGCGTCGAGGGTCAGCACCACGCGTTGCAGGTGCGCGAGCTGGGTGAGGGCGGCGGGCAGATCGGGGTCCGCCACGGCCAGCAGAATGACCACCGTGGTGGATTCGGCGAGTGGTGCCGCCACCCGTAGCAGCTGTGCGCTGAGCGATTCGATCTGGTCGTCTTGCACGTCCACCAGCACCTCGCGCACCTGCCGGATGCGGAGTTCCGAATGTTCGCCTCGCGCCACCTTTTCGTACTGCGGGAAAGTGACTTCCGCGCCTCGTTCCAGGTAGCTCTCGGCCAGGTACAGCGCATGGCCGCACAGCGTCTCCAACGTGCTGCCTTCTAGATCAATGACATCGGTGGCCTTGCGGTTGTCCACCACAATGGCCAGGCTCACGCTGGTGCCGGTGTCGAACTCCTTTACCATCAGCGTGTCGCGCCGCGCCGAGGACTTCCAGTGAATATAGCGCAGCGGGTCGCCGCTCACATATTCGCGAACCGCATGGGGCTCTAGGCCAGAACCGCGCACTCGTCCGGCCTCCACTTCGGCAATGCCGCTCCCAGCGGTGGGGTTCAGTTCCACTTCCACCGGCAACGGGGCCGGGTAGACGGTCAATTCCGCCTGCTCGGTGCGATGCTTGTGGCTCAGATACACCAGACCGAGGGCGTCGCTCGCTTCTACCTTCACCAGGCTCCAGCGGTAGCGTCCGCGCTTCAAGGGGCGGAACTCATAGCGCGTTCGAATGGGCTGCTCGTAGCTCGGGGCCACGGGCAGGGGCGGGGCGAGTTCTTGCCGCCGTAGGCTCTCGGGCAGACCGTCGCGCACCGTCACCAGCGGCCGTTTGATTCGCCGCTCGCTCCACACAATCATCTCGATGACCACGGGTTCGCCCACGGCCACGGCGGGCGGGGCAAATCGCTCGAACCGCAAGTACCGCACGGCCAAGTACGCCTGCAGGCGGGCAGCCAGCAACGTGGCCACCATCGCCGTCCCCATGTAAAACAGGGGCGGCGAGTCGTTCAGCACGGCCATCACGATCAAGAAGAACGCGGCCGCCGTGAGCGCAATGCTGGCGTATCTGTTCATGCGCCTGGCGTTACGAAGGTCGGAAAGCCGTGGGTGTCGCGACGGTGCCCATGATCTGCTGGATGATGCTCGGCCCCGTGGCACCGCGCGCACGAGCTTCGGCCCGCACGATCACACGGTGGCCCAGCACCAACGGCGCCACGGCCTTGATGTGGTCCGGCGTCACAAAGGCGCTGCCTTCCAGCCCGGCGCGAGCTTGCCCGGCCAGCATCAGATAAAGCGAACCGCGCGGCGAGGAACCCAGCGCCAGTTGCGCGTTGTCGCGGGTGGCCCGCACTACGTCCACCACGTACTCCTTCACGCTGTCGTGCACAAAGATCTTGCGCACCGCGGCCTGTGCAGCACTGATTTCGGCCAATGTGGCGCGCGCACTCACCGTCTGCAGCGGGTGCGTGGTTTGCTGGTCGGTCAGGATCGCGGCCTCACTCGAACGGTCCGGGTAACCCAACGAAACGCGGGCCAAAAATCGGTCCAGCTGGGCCTCGGGCAAGGGGTATGTCCCCGTCATTTCGATGTTGTTCTGGGTCGCGATGACCATGAACGGCTCGGGCAGCGGGCGGGTCACCCCGTCCACCGTCACCTGGCGCTCTTCCATGGCCTCCAAAAGCGCGGATTGCGTCTTGGGCGTGGCCCGGTTGACTTCGTCCACCAGCACCACGTTCGCAAACACCGGCCCGGGCTGGAATTCAAATTGGTTGGTGGTGCGGTTCAAGATCGAACCTCCCGTCACGTCGCTCGGCAGCAGGTCGGGCGTGAACTGCACGCGGCGGAACTCGCCGCCCAGCGCCTTGGCCAAGGCCTTCGCCAAGGTGGTTTTGCCCACTCCCGGCACGTCTTCGACCAGCAGGTGACCACCGCAAAACAGGGTCACAACGGCATCCCGGACGGAATCCGGTTTGCCCACAATCACTCGACTCAATTCAGACTGAAGCGCACTCCCAAGGGTCTTGAGTGCTTCAGCGTCCATTACAGTGCTCCCCACAGCATCTGTCGCTAGCATACGGTTATTTACGCTTTTCGGGCCTAGTTGTAACCGCAATTTTTCATCTAAGTTAAAATTGGTCGTCATGGAGTCTCAGCAAGCGGTTGTCGGAGTCGATTTAGGGGGCACAAATGTCCGTGCTCAGGTCATCCGATCCGACGGTCGCCCGGGGCTCCTGCGACCGATTTCGGCCCCCAGCCAGGCTCAAAATGGCCTCGATGCCACCCTGGATGCGGTGGCGCAGGTGGTGAAGGCCGCCATCGCGGATGCCGGTGAGCCCGTGCGAGCCGTGGGACTGGCCATCCCGGGCCATGTGGACAACGACAGCGGGGAAGTCCGCTGGGCCCCCAACTTCGGCGAGTACCGCGACGGGGTTTTCTACTATTGGCAGCACGTGGCCGTGCGCGGCCCGCTAGAAAAGCGACTTGGCCTTCCAGTGGTGATGGGCAATGACGCCAACTGCGCCGCTCTGGGCGAATACCAATTTGGCAGCGGCGAAGGGAAGGCCAAATGTCTCCTCATGTTCACGCTCGGCACGGGCGTGGGGGGCGGGGTCGTACTCGGTCCGGGCAGCGTGGATGGGCAGGCCAGTGGGCCTCTGCTCCTGGTGGGTGGCAACAAGGGCGGTGTCGAGCTGGGTCACACCCTCATTGCCATGGGCGGCCAGCTATGCAATAGTGGCGCCTACGGCAGCCTGGAAGCCTACGGCCAAGCCGAGGGCCTGACCGTCCGCGCCCAGAACAAGCTCAAGCGCCGGGGTGCATCCATCATGAATGACTGGGTGAAAGGCGACCTCAGCCTAGTGACCCCCAAGCTGGTGGCCGAAGCCGCCGACGTGGGCGACCCCCTGGCCCGCCGCGTATGGGATGAATATGGCACCTATCTCGGCGCGGGCGTGGGCAGCCTCATCAACGTGTTTGCGCCGGACGTGGTGGCCATTGGCGGGCAGATTGCCAAGGCGTGGCCGCACTTTGCCCCGGCCCTCACCATGCAGGCCCGTGACATCGCGGTGCCGAGCCTGATGGATGACGTTCGCATCGTGCGGGCGCAACGCCTGCGTTCGGCGGGCATCCTGGGGGCGGCCGCCCTCGCTCGTCAGCTCGCCTGATCCTCGCGAGCAGAAATCAAAAAACGCCGCCTGAGATCACTCCCGGGCGGCGTTCCTGTTTTCGAAACGAGCGGATTTAGCTCAGCAAGCGCATCGGGCTTTCCAGGTACGCCCGCACGATGTTGATGAACTGAGCGCCCACGGCCCCGTCCACCACGCGGTGGTCAAAGGAGGCCGTCATGTTCATGCGCCAGCGCACTTCCACTTCATCGCTCTCTGTCACCACGACCTTCTTGCGGGCCGAGGAGATCGCGAGGATCGCGGCGTTCGGGCCGTTGATGATCGCGCCGAAGTTGTCGACGTCCAGCATGCCCATGTTGCTGATGCTGAAGGTCGAGCCGCTCATTTCATTCGGGCTCAACTTGCCGGCGCGGGCCTTGGTCACCAAGTCCTTGCTGGCGGCGGCAATCTGGCGCAGAGTCAGTTGGTCGGCATGGTGAATCACCGGCACCAGCAGGCCGTCATCCACGGCGGCGGCAATGCCAATGTTCACGTTGCCCAGCTGCAGAAGATAGTCGCCTTGGTAGGTGCTGTTCACCTGCGGCATTTCGCGCAGGGCCAGGGCACACGCGCGCACCACAAAGTCGTTGACGCTGATATTGCCGGCTTCTTCTTCCTTCAGGGCTTCGCGCAGCGTGTAGATCTTCTCCATGTCCACTTCCACGGTCACGTAGAAATGGGGCGCTTCCATCTTGCTCTGGTGGGTGCGCTCGGCGATGATCTTGCGCAGGAAGTTGAGCGGCACCTTCACGTCTTCGGCACTCGCCACCACCGGGGCGCTCTTCGGCGCGGCCTTGGGCAGGGAAGAACCCTGCTGGCCAATGGCGGCCACCACGTCCTTGTGCACAATGCGTCCGCCGGGGCCGGAGCCCGTCACCGCGCTCAGGTCCACACCAGCATCAGCGGCCACACGTCGGGCCAGCGGGCTGGCCTTGATGCGCTCGTTGCTGGAAGAAGTCGTAGCCGCCGGGGTGGCCGCGCTGGCGGCCGGAGCTTCGGTGGCAGCTACAGGCTCTTCCGCCGCCGGGGCGGACGCTTCGCCGCTGCCCCAGTTTGCGGGCAGGCTTTCGCCGTCCTTCAAAATCGCGGCAATCGGCCGACCCACGGGCACGGTGTCGCCCGCCTGGATCAGAAAACCGGTTAGCTTGCCTCGCCCAGGAGATTCGAGCTCCAGGGTGGCCTTATCTGTTTGAATCGTGCCGATGACCTCGCCGGGTTTCACCGACTCGCCGTCCTTTTTCAGCCATTCGAGGAGAGTGCCCTCCTCCATTCCGTCGCCCATCTTGGGCATGATCACTTCGGTCATGCGCGTCGTCCTTTACGACCTGGAGACCCCGTTGTCACCCGGCAACGAGAGAATACCTGCGAGGCCCCGGGCACAGACGGACATGGGACTGACACCCGTCCCGGTCCATCACCCCGGCGCGGCGGGGCATACTGCACAACATGCTGTTGACGGAGCGCAATGGGGCGCGATATGCGGTGACTTTGAACCGCCCGGATGTCCGGAATGCTTTTAACGAAGACCTGATTGCCCGCCTCACTGAGGTCTTTCAACAGCTGCCCGAAGGGGTACGTGTCGTTGTCCTGCGCGGCAATGGCAAGACCTTTAGCGCTGGCGGAGACCTCGACTGGATGCGCCGCGCCTCCGAAGTGAGCGAAGAGGAGAACTACCAAGACTGCCTGCGACTAGCCGAACTCTTCCGCGCCATGGCCACGTGCAAGGCGGTTGTTGTATCGCTCGTTCATGGGGCCGCCTTTGGTGGGGGGGCTGGCCTGGTGGCCGCCAGTGATGTCGCCATTGCCGAGGTGGATACCAAGTTCAGTTTCAGCGAAGCCCGTCTGGGGCTGGTGCCCGCCACTATTGGCGCGTACGTGCTGCCCAAGATCGGCGCGGGCCACGCCCGGGCCTTGTTCTGCACGGCTGAGGTCTTTGATGCCCGCGAAGCCCACCGCATCGGGTTGGTGCACAAGCTGGCCGAATCGGGCGAACTGGACTTCGTGGCCGAAAGCGTCATCCAAAACATTCTCAAGAACGGCCCCGAAGCCGTCCACGCCTGCAAGATGATGGTGACTGACGGCCCGCTGACCGCCGAAGCCGCCGCCCGCCTGCTGGCGCAACGCCGCGTGAGTGACGAAGGGCGCGAAGGCATCTCCGCCTTCCTCAACAAGCGCAGCGCGTCCTTTGTGGAAGAGGGCCCCAAGGAGTGATCCGCAAGATTCTCATCGCCAATCGGGGCGAAATCGCCATCCGCATCATCCGCGCCGCCCGCGAGATGGGCATCAAGACCGTGGCGGTCTATAGCGAAGCGGACGAAACCGCCCTGCACGTGCAATGGGCGGACGAAGCGGTGTACGTCGGCGGCCCAGAGCCCCGCGAGAGCTACCTCCGCTCCGAAGCGATCCTCGAAGCCGCCAAGGCCACGGGTGCCGACGCGATCCACCCGGGTTACGGGTTCCTGAGCGAGCGCGCCGAGTTCGCCGAAGCGGTCGAGGCCGCCGGGCTTATCTTCATTGGCCCTCCGGCGGCCGCCATGCGCAGCCTGGGCGCCAAGATCGACGCCAAGCGCCTCGCGGTGGAGAACGGCGTGCCGATCGCGCCCGGTTTCTTCGAGCCCGGAGCTTCGGATGAACGCATCCTGCAGGCCGCCCGCGAGATGGGCCTGCCCGTGATGCTGAAGGCTTCCGCCGGGGGTGGCGGACGCGGCATGCGTGCGGTGTTCTCCGACGATGAACTGGAAAGCGCCCTCCGCCTTGCCCGCGAGGAAGCCCGCCAAGCCTTTGATGACGACGATATGATGGTGGAGCGGCTCATCACCCAGCCGCGCCACATCGAGGTCCAGGTGCTGGCCGACCAGCATGGGCAAGTGGCTTGTCTCTTCGAGCGCGAATGCAGCCTGCAGCGCCGCCACCAAAAGCTGGTGGAAGAAGCCCCCAGCCCCGTGATGACCGACGCCCACTGGCAAACCCTGCGCGAAAGCTGCACCCGCCTGATCCGCGCGGCGGGCTACACCGGGGCGGGCACGGTGGAGTTCATGTATGACCCCCATACGGAGTCGTTCGCCTTCCTCGAAGTCAACGCGCGCCTGCAAGTGGAGCACCCGGTCACGGAAATGATCACCGGCGTAGACCTGGTGCAATGGCAAATCCGCATCGCCCAGGGCGAACCCTTGGCCCTCGCCCCGGCCCTGATGAACGGGGACCGCACCGCCATTCGAGGGCACGCCATCGAGTGCCGCATCGTCGCCGAAGACCCCAGCAAGGGGTTCATGCCCAGCATCGGCTATCTGCGCGGGTGGGCCGCGCCCGTGGGTCCAGGGATTCGGTTCGATACGGGCTTCGGGCCGGGCCGCGAGGTCACGCGCTACTACGACAGCCTCATCGCCAAGCTCATCGGCTACGGGGCTACCCGCGATGAAGCGGTGAGCCGCACTGTCCACGCCCTGCACGACACCCACATCCTGGGGGTGGCCACCAACGTGGCCTACCTGGGTGATGTACTCCGGCACCCGGGCTTCCTGGCGGGGGACATTGACACCGGGTTCTTAGGCCGCCATTTTGCCGACTGGCAACCCCCCACCGAGTGGCCGGAGGAACTTGCCGCCCTGGTGCAGGCCGCCAGCCAGACTCACACTCCCACCGCTGCCGCCGAAGGGGGCCGCTCCCCCATGTCGCCGGCGTGGGATCGAGCGGACGGGTTCCGGTCGCTGCGCACGCAGTAGGTCGCGCGGCGGGGCGTCCCACCCCGCCCGGGCCGTAACTAGGTTTATTGGAGTTCGCCGTGGTGTGGCCGGGATTCAAAGTTGGGAACGTGGAGGTGCAGACACCCTTGGTGCTGGCCCCCATGGAAGATGTCTCCAGCCTGCCCATGCGCGTCATCGCCAAG
Organism: uncultured Chthonomonas sp.; assembly: GCA_964509165.1. GTDB lineage: Bacteria > Armatimonadota > Fimbriimonadia > Fimbriimonadales > Fimbriimonadaceae > JAHBTC01. The sequence goes on from CAZDWU010000017.1 coordinate 28,178, forward strand.
CGGATTGGCCAGCCGGGCCTGATGTTCACCGAGTTCGTCAGTGCGATGGCGATCCATTACAACGCCCGCAAGACGTACCGCAAACTTCGGATTGACCCCGAAGAACGCCCGCTCGGTATTCAAATCTTCGGGGCGGACCCCGATGTGATGGCCGAAACCGCTCGCATCTGCGCCGACGCCGGGGCCGACATTATTGATATCAACATGGGCTGCTGGGTGCCTAAGGTGTGTCGCACGGGAAGTGGCGCGGCCCTGCTGAAGGACCCCGACACCGCTGAGCGCATCGTCCGGGCCGTGGTGGACGCCGTAAAGGTGCCCGTCACCGTCAAGGTGCGCGCCGGGTGGGATTTCTCGCAGTTTGCGGCTCCCGACCTGGCCCGCCGGTTCCAGGATGCCGGGGCACAGATGCTCACCCTCCACGCCCGCTTTGCCAAGCAGGGATTTGAAGGGGAAGCCGATTGGGATCTCATCCGCCGGATGCGCGAAGTCGTCACCGTGCCGCTCATTGGCAATGGCGACGTGAAAACCCCCGCCGATGCCCGCCGCATGCGCGACGAAACCGGCTGCGACGGCGTGATGGTGGGCCGCGCCGCCATCAGCAATCCGTGGGCGCTGGCCGCCATTTCCGCGGAGATGCGGGGCGAGGCCGCTCCGCCCCTGCCCACGCTCCTCGAGCGCATTGACGTGGTGCGCGAGCATGCCCGCAGCATGATGGAATTCGAGGCCGTAGAGAGTGGGGAAGACATCTCGCCCGCCGTGGAATTGCGCGCGCTCAGCCGCCTGCGCGGGCAGTTGCCCATGTACATCAAGGGCGAGCCCGGGGCCAGCCAAATGCGGGCGCGACTCTCCCGCGTGAGTTCACTGCAAGAGCTCGATGACCTTTTGGGCGAATTCTTGACGCTTTCGGCGGCGGCCGTTTAATCCTCTCGAAAGGCACGAGCATATTCTCATTTTCTTCGACTAGAATGTCGGGGACGATGTCGAAACCCACCCTCACCGTGGCCATGATCGGATACCAGTTCATGGGGATGGCGCACAGCAACGCCTATCGCCAAGTGGGCCGGTATTTCGATCTGCCGTGTGAGGTGCGGATGAAGACCCTGGTAGGGCGCCGCGAGGACCGTGTGCGGGCCGCCGCCGACCGCTTTGGCTGGGAAGGCTACGCCACCGACTATCGCACCGCGATTGATGACCCCGAGGTGGACATCATCGACATCGGCACGCCGCAGGATTCGCACGCCGAGATCGGGATCGCCGCGGCGAAGGCCGGGAAAGTGGTGTTCTGCGAGAAGCCCATGGCCCGCAACCTGGCCGAGGCGGAGCAGTTTATCGAGGCGGTGCGCGCCAGCGGTCGGCCCAGCCTGATTTGGCACAACTACCGCCGGGTGCCGGCCATTGCCTTGGCGCATCAGATTCTTCAGCGCGGTGATCTGGGCGAGATTCGCCACTGGCGCGCCACCTATCTCCAGGATTGGCTGGTCAATCCGCAGGCGCCCCGGGGCTGGCATTTGCAAAAGGAAATCGCGGGCAGCGGCTCACTCGGCGACATCGGCGTCCACATCACGGACCTTGCCCAGCACCTCATCGGTCCGGTCGCAAGAGTCACTGGTTTTCTTAAGACAATTACCAAAGAGCGTCCCTTACCCGGCAGCGGCGAAATGGCCCCGGTGGATGTGGATGATATCGCGATGTGGCTGGCCGAATTTGCCAACGGGGTGACCGGAACCTTTGAAGCCACGCGTTTTGCCACGGGCCGCAAGAATTACAACCGATTTGAGGTCAATGGGAGCAAGGGAAGCCTCGCCTTTAATCTCGAACGCTTTAACGAGTTAGAAGTCTATTTTGAGGATGGCCCCGCCGAAACTCGTGGCTGGCGTACCATTCAAGCGACCGATGGATGTCACCCGTTTATGTCAGCCTATTGGCCCGCTGGTCACGTCATCGGATACGAGCACACGTTCATCAATACGCTCCGCGACGCTTTTACAAACCTTGCTGCGGGTCAGCCCATCTCGCCGAGCCTCGAAGACGGTCTCCAAAATCAGCGCGTCCTGGATGCGGTCGAACGAAGCGCCGCGTCCAGGACGTGGATTGAAGTGGATTCCGGGCCGACTTAGGCCGCGAGATCGTAGACGTGTTGGGATTCGGGATCGCTTTCGCGAATGGCTTCCCGAATGGATTCTGCGAGGGTCTCCAGTGCTGCCGCGAACTCCGGGGTATCGGCGTCCGCATGGTTCAGGCAGCGCATCAGGAGCTCATAGGCTTGGTTGTAAGGAAAAATGGCCACCACCAGTCCTTCGCGCGCTTCCATGAGATGAAGAATTGGTGACTTTTTCAGCGGCTTTATCGGTAATTCATGAAACCCGGCACCATTTCGGGCGTTAAACACGTAATTATAGGGGGAAAGAGGTCCCCAAATGGCCTCGATTTGCCCTCCGTTTGACGCCAGGATGGCCCATAATGAAGAGTAAGGAAGTTCGCATGCGTTCCAAGTCGATCATGACGCTTGCCATGACGGCGGCTATCTCGAGTTTCGCGATAGCACAGGAATCCGCGCCCGAAAATTCCCAAACTTCCGAAAACACTCTTCCGATCGCGGCTCCGAATCTGCGCGCCAACAGCGCGGCGGAATCCATGATCCCCGAGGCCGTGGGTGGCCTCACCGCTCTCGAATTGATCCCGGTCCGTCCGGGTTCTACTCGCGTTCCGCTTCGGCGCGGCCACGTGATGTCGCTCAGCGAACGCCTTGACCTGGGCGGCCGCATCCTCGACCGCGACCGCGATTACACCGTGGACTACGCCGCGGGCGTCATCGTGCTGCTGGTGCCGGTCCAACAAGGTGACAGCCTGCGGGTCAGCTACCGCTACGACGCCACCAAGGCCCAAACCGGACGCTTCACGGGTGATAGCTCGGCTACCACCGCTTCGCTAAGCCTGGTGCCGGGCGCGACCTTTGCCCTGGGAATGGGCGTCACCGAGCGGTCCGCCGATGGCCGCGTGACGGTGACCGACATCTACGGGCTGGCCAACAATTTCAAGGCCGGTGGTCTTCAGATCAAGGGCGGCATCTACGCGGGTGAACGCCGCGCCACCGAATCCGTGGACCTGATGACTGGGGCTGGCTCTGGTGCGCAGGGCGCCCAAGAGGGAAGTGGCCAGGCCATTGTGCAGTCGGCCGCGCTGCCCGTGGCCGGGGGCACCATCTCGGTGGACTACCGCGCCATCGATAAGAATTTCATGGGCATGGATGCCCTGGGCGGGGCGGGATTCAACGCCGATCAGATCAACCAGTTTGCCCGCGAACGTGGCCTCAAGCGCACCAACTTTGCTGCGCGCGGCCTGCGCATGGGCGGCTTGGTGCTGGGCTCGGGCATGAACACCGTGGGCGACGCGAACGGCAGCATCGACTGGCGTAGCATGAGCCTGCAGTACGGTGGCCTGCAAGTCAATTTCAACTCGCAGACCGTGGACCAGGGATTCACCCGGTTCAACGATATCGCCGAAGAAGATCGCGGCCAACTCGCCAAGGAGCGCGGGCTGGAACGCACCAATATCGATGCCGTCGCTCAAACGGGCATCGGCAAGTTCGGCTTTACGCAACTCGGTGTGAGCGAGCAAGGGGTTTCCGACCTCCGCCGCCGCACCCTCAGCTACGAAGGGCTCAACCTCAAGCTCCACTGGTTCGACCAGCACGTGGAGGACGGTTTCCGCCGCTTCGGCGATCTGCGCGAAGGCGACCGGGGCCAACTGGCCAAGGAAGTCGGCATGCGCCGCGAGAACTTCTCGTTCGCGCTGGCCGGACCGACCGCGCTCAGCTACACCTCGCGCATTCTGCGTGACGACACGGGTCGCCTCAACCAACAAGATTTGCGCCTCACGGCCGGCCGCCTCACGCTGGATCACCGCTTCTACGCGATGAACTCCGGGTTTGAGCGATTCGGTTCGCAATCCGGCGAAGAAATCAACGGCGCGGTGCAGTCCATCGTCGCTATGATGGGTCCGGGCGTAAACCCGGATGGCAACGACGCCCGCATGCTGGGCAACAGCCAGGGGATGGAGCGCAAGTTCTGGGGTGGTTCTTACGGCCTCAGCGCCAACAGCACCGTCACTGGCAATTGGTTCCGCCTCGGCAGTAGCGAGGGTGGCATCGAAGTTCAACAGTTCGGCATTGCGTCGCAGAACCTGAACCTGGCCGTCCGCACGCAAACCAGTAGCGACTCGTTTGAAGATCGCACGGCTCTCACGGCCACCGAGCAGCGCATCTTGGGCGTGGATACCGGCTTCGACCGCACCAATGCCGACCTGAGCATGAACCTGGGCGGCGCCCGCCAGCTCACGGCGAGCTACTTCAGCGCCAACGATCTCCAAGGCGATCTGAACCGTCAGTGGTTCCAATATAAGGATAAGGGATTCGAATCCACCTACCGCCACCGGTCGGTGGACCAGGCCTTCGGCGCGTTCCGCAGCCTCAATGATGGCGAGCGCGACCTCTTTGGGGCCATGCGCGGCAACTCGCAGACGGAATCGCTGGTCAATTGGGCCGTCAACAAGAATCTCAACCTGCAGTACGCCTCCAACTCCGGTCAGTCCGAAGACGGCATCACGCAGTACAACAATAGCGACATCAAGGCCCAAATCAACCTGGACCGGGCCACGCGCATCAACCTGCAACTGTGGGAGAACAACCGGTTCGACCCCACGGCCAGCCTGCTGGACCAGAGCTACCGCAATTTCGAGCTCTTCCGCAACATGGGTCGCCTGGGCGAGCTCACGCTCCGCCGCGAGGAAACGAGCTGGGATGGCAGTGAAGAAGAGCGCCCGGATAGCACCCGCGACACGCTGGTTTATCAAACGCAGCTCAACAGCACGACTTCGATCCGTACCGAGCACAGCGAAGCCAAGTTCGAAGACGGCACCCGCGAGACTCTGCGCTCGAACACCATCAACACGCAACTCACGCCGCGCGCCGGCGTCAGCGTGACGGATAGCCACATCGACCGGGACAACTCGCAGCCGGACCAGACCCGCCGCGACTACGGCTTCTGGCTGGACTTCGGCAGCAACATCCGCCTCAATTGGAACTCCGCTCGCAACCTGAATGGGGCCGGCAATGCCACCCGCGACCAACGCCTGGGCCTCACCGCCGGGCAGTTCTCGGGCATGCAAGTCGGCGGTGATTACCGGCACCAGGGCTGGGATGGCCAGCGCGACCTGCACCAGGGCAACTTTAGTCTTTCTAACATCAAGCCGATGGATTGGGGCTTCCTCAAGGACGTCCGGTTCAACTTCACGGCCGACACCCACCGCGACCTGGAACAGTGGAAGAAGGAAAACCGCTCCATGGGCTTTGGGGGCCGCGCGGGCAACTTTGGCTTCGGTTTCGACTACCGCAGCCAGATTGACGCCCTGCAGCAGCGCGCCATTGACCGTGTGTTCACTGTCAGCACGGATACCACGGGCAAGGCTTCCATCCGCGCCGACATCCACTATAACGTGCGCACCATGCCGGACAACAGCATGGTGATGGTGCGTGATTTCCGCTTTATCGCTGGCGCCGGGCAAACCTGGTCCGTCTCGCACGAGATGAAGACCAACCCACTGCGCGACGAATCCCGCGCCCTGCTGGGCAGCGTCGCCACCGAGTGGCGCGTCAACCAGTGGCGCATCGGCTACAACGGCCTGGATGACGCCAAGCT
>CAZDWU010000018.1:0-29954 GCA_964509165.1 uncultured Chthonomonas sp.
TTGTTAAGTTCCTTCTTTACTTGACCCCGCCGACGGCATACGTGATGCCGAGCGACATGTCGACTGGCCCGCCCCCAGTGGGGGAGGCAAAGTTGAGGTCCACCGCGTACTTGTTCGAGAAGGGGCGGTAGCCCAAACCGAACGTCAGTGCGTGGCGCTCATCAAACCCTGCTCCTCCGCTCGGTGCCATTTGGACACCAAAACGGATCGGCCAACGTGCATCAAACTTGAACATATTGTATTCAAGCCCCCCGCCAAAAACCAGGTGGTTCTTGCGCGGGATCACGCGGTTTGACTGACCTCCAAAGTAATAGTCGGCTTGAAAACCGTAAACCATGAAGTCATCCGATCCAAATCGTCCGTCGGTCCGCATGGCGAGGCCCAGAGAGGCCTTTCCGGGCACGCGGTCGTAAAAGGCTTCGGTGCTCGTATTGCCTTCCAGCGAAATCGGCGTGCGCAGGCTGAAGGAGACGTTGAGATCAGGGTTGTTGACCGGGGTGTGGCTGATGCCAACCACCGCGCCGAGGCCCGTGCCGTTACCGCTCACGTTGGACTGCTGGGTACCCACGGTCTGGTTGGTCTGCGGGTCTACGATCGTCAGGTTGCGCTCGTTCTTGATGTACTGGTTCGCCACCACGATGCCAAAGCCGTAGTTGGTCTGCCCCGAATTGCGCCCGTAGCTGATGGTGAAGAAGTCCGTCTGGCTGATGGTCTCCTCAAAGTAGTTGTCCACCCGCAGTTGGCCGTTGGCCAGGCCGGTGCCCGCCTGTTGGTTGCGCAGGTAACCGCCCGTGGTGAAGCTGAGGCCGATCGTGCCAGTGGCCACCGGCGTGGCGTAACCCACGTGGGTGATGGCGCGCTTTCCGAAGAACTCTTCGCCGTTGAACGTGCGGTTGGTGAAGCTACCGCTCACGCGCTGGCGGCTCGTCGGCAAGTTGCGGAAAGCAATGCCGAACTGCGAACTGTTGATGAAGCCCAAATTGGCGGGGTTGCTAAGCGCCGAATAGGTGTTGGCATCGGTGGCGTAAAACGCGCCGCCCGCCCCCATGGTTCGTCCGCCGGCGTCCAGCGCATTGACGAGATCAGGGACCTGAGCCAGGCTCAAGGCCGAACCGCTGAGTGCCAATACGGCCAGCGACATTCTCATGGGCAACTTCTTCATCATGCGTACCTGTTCCAAGACGGTGTAAGTCCTCATTATGCCGCGCCTACTGTCCTTGGACCCGCAGGACGACCTCTTGGCGTGCGGCGGCGTTTCCAGCCTTGTCCACCGCCGTCACGACGAGCTTAAACTGACCTGGCAATCTGAACTTGGATTGCACTCGGCCGGTCCACACGATGCGGTTGCCATCGGTGCGGATGGAGCGGCGGCTGACGCGGGCCAAGAAACGATTGTCCATGCTGACCAGGGTGACATCCACGCCGGTTCGGTCAATCGAATCAGAGAACTGATCTTGAACGCTCAGCACCACGGCCAGCGAACTGCGCGGAAACAGGGTGGTGCCGTTGGCCGGGGCGAGGATCGAGATCACCGGGGCGCGACGGTCCAGCGTCACGCTCACGTTCCGGTTCGTCACGTTGCCCGCAAGGTCTTCGACTCGGAATTCGATGTTCTGCGTCCCGTCCGTGAGGATGGAGCTGGCGTCCCAAACCACGTTGATCGTTTCGGTGTTGCCGCTATTGTTGGGGATGTCGCTGTTGTTCACCCGTACGCGCCATTCCTTGATATTCGGCTCGTCAAGCGTCGCGCGGATGTTGACGGTGCCATCCACAAACGAGTTGCTGATGGGATCGAAGTCCACGATCTTGGGATTGCGGATGTCCACGATCACGGGGATCGGCGGCACCGTGTTGTAGGTGTTGCCCGGCTCGGTGGCGACAACCTGAATGTTGTAGGCACCTTGCGGCGAGGTTTCGCCAAAGTTAAGGGGGATCGTGCCCGTGGCATCGCCGCCCGGCTCGGGCGTGAACTTGCGCTCCACTGAGACTCGGTTCGCGGGGTTGGCCACATTGGTCGCCGTTACCACCACGGTGGCTTCACGGTTGGAACCGGTGATGTTGATCTGAACGTTGTTGCTGCGACCGAGATATTCGCCGTCGGTCGGCTTCGTCACCGTTATCGTCGCCGCTTGGCTGAAGGCCGCCGCCAGGATGGCACCAAGAATCAAAAGGGCTCGCGTCGATCCCGCTCTCATACCCGCCAGTATAGCACCCGCTCACGGGTTCAGAATGGACTCCACAAAGTGGGCCACGCCGCCTTCGTCGTGGCCCGGAACCACAATGTCCGCCACCGCTTTCAGGCCATCGGGAGCCCCGCCCATCGCGCCGGCGTAGCCCGCCCACTCCAGCATTTCCTTGTCATTAAAGTAGTCGCCGATGGCTGCAACTTCTTGAGCTCGAATACCGAGCGTCTCGCAAAGGATTTGTAGGCCCCGGCCCTTGTGGATCCCCACCGGCAAGAACTCCACGTAGTCGGCCTCGCTGCGCACCAACTCGTAGTCGGTGCCATGGGCCCCTGGGGCTGCCGCCACGGCCTCTTCAATCACGGGCGGGTGGTCGAAGTAAAGGAGCTTGGTGGCCGGGTGGGTGCCCAGGCCCTCGTAGCCAACGACCGGCACCGGACCGAGCCCCGTCCGACGCTGATACTCCGCCGCGAAGGGGCCCCCGGTGGACATCAGAACTTGGCTCCCGGAATACAGATTGGTGTGGAGTTGCCGCGCCTGGCTGAAGGCAATGAGATCATCTCGCACACCATCGTCCAGTCGAAAATGGGCAATCTCGCCCCCCTGGGCGTCCATTACAAACGCCCCGTTGCAACTCACGATGGGGCCTTGCAATCCCACCGCCTCGGCAATCGGCGTCATGGTGCTGGGCGCCCGCCCGCTGGCCAATACGACCATGATCCCCGCTTCTTGAGCGCGGCGCAATGCCGCCGCGGAATCCGGGTGCGGGGTGCGTGCCCGGGTGAGCAGCGTGCCGTCGCAGTCCACGGCGATCAAGCGGATGGAAGAAACGGAGGTGCTCATGCCTTGTTGAGTGTGCGGAATGGGGGCCGAGGCTCTCCGACATTCGGCCCGGACGGGCCCAGGAAAACCCGCGGCCCGCAACCGTAAAGATTGCCAGGGTCGGTGCCAACAATCATTTGTGCGGGGGAGTGCCGCATTCACGAAGATGAGTCAAGACGCCATTGCCGGCCCGGAAATCGAAGCCAGCGCCAGTCAGGTCCAGCATGCTGAGGATCGCCAAACCGTAGTCTTCCGTTTGAGCGGAGAATCCTACGGAATAGACATTTTTCGAGTCAACGAGATCATCCGGATGCGGGACATCACGCCGATTCCGCGCACCGAATCCCACATCCGCGGCCTCGTCAACCTGCGCGGCAAAACCATCCCGGTGGTGGACCTGCGGGTCCGCATGGGGCTGGAAGTCGTGGAGGAAACCGACAGCAGCCGCATCATCGTGGTGGACGCGGAAGATGGCCAAGTTGGAATCATCGTCGACGCGGTGAACGAAGTCGTCACGCTGGAAGGCCAGCACATCGAGCCGACCCCGTCGTTGGCCAACGATGACCAAACCGAATTTGTAGAAGCCGTAGCGAAGCGTGACGCCGAGCTGGTGACCCTACTGAACCTCGACAGCGCCTTGGCTGCGTAAACGCAAGGGAGAGAACAATGAGCGCCGAACTGGATATGAGCCAATATGTCGACCTCTTTTTACAAGAGGCCGACGAACAGATTGAAATTTTAGAGCAAGAGACGCTGAAGCTGGAGGAAGATCCGACCAGCGAGCGCCTACAGATCATTTTCCGGGCGGCGCACACGCTCAAGGGATCAAGCCGTGCCATGGGCTTTGCCGGCATGGCCGAACTGACCCACGAGATGGAGAACGTGCTGGACCAACTGCGCGAAGGCCGATTGCTGGTCTCCACCGAGATTGCGGACGCGCTCTTGCAGTGCCAGGACGAACTGCGCCAGATGGTAGTCAGCATCCGCGAGGGTAAAGGCGACCAAGCCGACTGCAGCGCGCTAGTGGCTCAACTGCAGGGCTTCGTGAATGGCTCGTCTGCGCCTGTGGCAACGGATGCAGCTCCGGCGGCCGCCAGCGGCCCGCAAGAAGAATCCCTGCCTCTTAGCCCCGAACTGGTGGATACGCTGAAGCAGGCGGCCGAACAGTCTCCGATCCGTCAACTGCGCGTGACGCTCAATGCTGAGTGCGTGATGAAGTTTGCCCGGGCCTACATGGTCACCGGCGTTCTCACGGAAGTTGCTGAGCTCCTCGCGACCGTCCCCTCCGTCGAGGACCTGGAGGAAGAGAAGTTCAACCTTCAGTTTATTGCCTTGTTCCAGGGTGGTCCGACGGACGATGAACTGCTTGCCCAACTCAAGGGCATCAGTGAGATTGATAGCTTGGTTTTGAGTCCGTGGTCGGCGGAAGCCGCTCCTGAACTCACCGTCGTCTCGAACGAGGCCGAAGCGGCTCCGGCGGCTCCCGCCGCACCGGTGGCACCGACGGCTCCCGCCGCGCCGGCCGCCAAGGCACCAAGCACCGACGCCAGCAAACAGGCGGCCTCGGTTTCGGGTCAAACGGTGCGCGTGGATGTCACCCGTCTCGACGCCCTGATGAACCTTATCGGGGAACTGGTCATTGACCGCACCCGCATCGCCCAAATTGGCAGCGAGCTGGGTTCCAAGTTCAATGACCCCAACATTGACGCGCTCGAAGAGACCGTCAGCCACATCGCACGCATTACCAGCGACCTTCAGGACCAGATCATGAAGGCGCGCATGATGCCGATTGAGACGGTGTTCAACCGCTTCCCCCGCGTCGTCCGCGACCTGGCCCAAAAGCTCGGCAAGGACGTGAAGCTGGAACTGGTGGGTGGAGAAACCGAACTCGACCGCAGCGTGATCGAAGTCATTGGCGACCCGCTTCTGCACATCCTGCGGAACAGCGTGGACCACGGCCTGGAAGACCCCGACACCCGCGAACAACTGGGCAAACCGCGCCAGGGCCGCGTGCTGGTGAAGGCGTGCCACCAAGACAACCATATTGTTATCGAGATCAGCGACGACGGGCGCGGCATTGACGCCGAGCGCATTCGCAAGAAGGCCGTCGAAAAGGGTCTGCTCACCAAAGATCAAGCCGAACGCTTGACCGAGCGTGAAGCTCTCCAGTACATCTTCTCCAGCGGATTCAGCACCGCCGCCGAAGTCAGCGAAGTCAGCGGCCGCGGCGTGGGGATGGACATTGTCCGCTCCAACCTGCAGCGCCTGGGTGGCCTCATCGACCTCGAAACCGAAGTCGGAAAGGGCTCCCGCTTTGTGCTCCGCTTGCCGCTCACGCTCGCCATCATTCGCGGGCTTCTAACCAAAGTGGGCGAGCAAGTCATCGTCCTTCCCCTGGGCAGCGTGGTGGAGACACTTTTGGTGGAAACCGAGAGCATTCAATCGGTGAACCGCAACGAAGTCATCGTCCTCCGAGGACAAACCCTCCCCTTAGTTCGACTGAATGACATGTTTGCCATTCAAAGCCGTGAAGATTCCGCCGAGGACGGCCAATACGTTGTCGTAGTGGGATTGGCAGAACGAAGGATTGGTCTGGCGGTTGACGGCCTCGTGGGAGAGAAGGAAGTCGTCATCAAGTCGCTCAGTCGCTTCTGCGGCGAAGTCCCCGGCATCAGCGGTGCCACCATCCTGGGCGATGGCAACGTGGCACTCATCGCCGATGTCAACGGAATCGTTTTGAAGGAATCGGCCTAAACAGCCCCTGACCCCCCAAAGAGAGAGATCGCAATCATGTCAGCACGTTCGGAAAACTTCTTGCTTCGGCGCTATATCGAAAAGGCCATGGTGGACCTGCCCGCCATGCCCACCACGGTCATGCGCGTCGTCCGCGCCATTGAAGGAGGTGAAGCCAGTGCCACGCAGATCGAAAAGATCATCACGGCCGACGCCGCGATCACGAGTAAGGTCCTCAAGACCGTCAACTCGCCGTACTTTGGGATGCCGCGCACGATCTCCAGCGTCAACCAAGCGATTCAAATCTTGGGCCTGAATCAATTGCGCAATGTGACCCTGAGCATCGGCGTGCTGAACGCGCTCAACACCACGAGCCCGCGCATCCAGGCCTTGCAGCAGCAGTGCTGGGAGCAATCCTTTGCCAGCGCGAGTGCGGCCCACCGCATTGCCGTGAAGAAGGGCCTCGCCAAGCCGCAACAGGAAGCGGTGCTGATCGGGGGCCTCCTCCACGATATCGGCCAGCTGTTCCTGCTGACGCTTTTCAATATCCCCTACACCGAAGTTCAAACCCGCAGCAAGAAGCAAGCCGCGCCGCTCCACGAGATTGAGCGCCAAGTGCTGGGCACCACCCACGCCAATCTGGGCGCCTCGCTAGCGGAACGCTGGTCGTTCCCGGCGGACCTCGTGGAAATGATCCGCGATCACGACGGCGACCCCACCGCCGAAACGCTAAACCCGACGGTGGCCTGTGTGCACCTGGCGGACCGCATCGTGAACCGCATTATCGAGCCGGAATCGGCCGAAGAGATCTATCCGCTGGATCCGAAGTTCGCGGAATGGCTGAACCTGTCCGATGCCGAGTTGACCGAGATTGTAGAAGCGACCATGAAGGACATGGAGCAAGCCAAGGTCGCGGCCAGCGCCTAAGTTTGGTTCGGGTCCCGCAATTCTCGCGGGAGGGCGGCGCCTCCAATCGCCGAAGGAAGAAACACGATGAGTGTCAATGGAAGTCTGAATGGAATCTCGTTCGCCGGCCTGGGGTCGGGGATCGACACCGCTTCCATTGTTTCTCAGCTAGTTAGCCTGGAGCGGTTGCCGATCACCAGGATGCAGACGCAAAAGACGCGCATCCAAACCCGCCAGGCTTACTACAACGAACTCAAGGCCCGTACCTCGAGTGTGGCAGCCTCGCTCGGCACCCTCAAGCAGTCAGCCACCCTGAATGCTGTGAAGGGCACGAGCGCTAACACCGACGTGGCGACCGCGAGCGTCTCGCCGGCGGCGAACCCGGGTACGTACTTGCTCAAAGTTTCTCAACTGGCGGCGGCACAGCGATCTACGAGCACCGTTCAGAGCAGTTCTTCAACGGCTCTGGGTTACACCGGCACATTTACCGTTAACGGAAAGAAGCTGGATGTGGCCGCGACCGACACCCTCGCGGGCATCGCCGCGAAGGTCAATGCGCTGGGCGTAGGCGTGAGCGCCAACGTAATCTCAGGTCAATCCGGCGAAGCCTTTCTCAGCCTTAGCTCCACCGCCACGGGGCAGAAGAATGCCATTTCGCTGGCCAACGTAAGCGGCACCGCGCTGGCCTCACTCGGTTTCTTGGGCGGCACAAGCAGCTTGCGTGATGCCACCGGCACCACGGCGCGTAGTGTTAGCTTTGCTAGCGCCAGCCAGAGTCTGGGCAGCCTCACGGGCCTGACGGGCACTGCCAACTTCGACGTCAACGGCAACACCGTGACGGTGGACTTTGCCACGGATACGCTGGACTCCCTGGCCACCAAGATTTCCGCCGGAGGCAGCGTCACCGCCACCGTAAAGACGGATTCTGGGAGCAACCGCCCCTACCTGGAGCTTAGCGGTGCGAATTTGGGCACGCTTCTCAACGATACATCGGGCGTGCTGAAGCAACTCGGCATCTTCCAAAACAACTTCGCCCAGCCCGTGACAGCGGCGCAGGATGCCACGTTCACGCTGGATGGCATTGCCATGCGTAGTGCCACCAACACCGTCTCCAACGCCGTGAATGGCGTGACGATGACGCTGAAGAAAGCCAACGCCACCACGCCGGAAGAATCGCTGATCACGGTGGAGCGCGACACTGATACGGTGGTCAAGTCCTTTAAGGCCTTCGCCGATGCCTACAACAATCTCAACGGTTTCATCCGCCAGAACAGCAATTTTAATGCGGAGACCTTTGAGAGTGGAGCCCTGTTTGGTGACCCAATCGCCCGCCAACTGGAGGACATCATGTCCGACTTGATCTTCCAGACCAAACCGGATGCGGCGACGGGCGACCTCAGTTCGCTTTTGCAAATCGGATTCGGACGAGATAACACCGGCAAACTGACACTGGACGAATCTCGACTGCGAGAAGCGCTGACGAACAACGCCTCGGGCGTGAGTAAGTTGTTCTCGAACTCCGGTTCGACCACCGGCGCGGACCTAGCATTTATAACAGGTACCAATGCCAGTCGAAACCTGTCCGCAGCCAACGTTGTGATCACGCAGGCGGCCACCGCGCACCTCGTAGCATCGAATCCCGTGGGCGGCACTCCGCAAGTGGCGGGAGAAATCTTAACGTTTGGGGGCTCAATCTTCGGGAACTCCAACATTCTGTTTTCGATTCCCAGCGGCATTGACCAATCTGAGATCGCTAACCTTATCAACAGCGATTCACGCCTCAAAGATCTCGTCACGGCCAGCTACAGCAGCGGAACGCTGAGCATCACCAGCAAGACGAAAGGTACACCGGGAGCCTTTACGGTGACGAGTAACGTCGCCAGTGCGGCCGGCAATAGTGGCATCGGCACCAGCGGCGGCAACATTACCGTCGGCCGAAACGTCGAGGGCACGATCAATGGGGAAGCCGCGACCGGCCTCGGAACTCTGCTCACCGGCAATAGCGGCAACGCGAACACCGAAGGGGTTCAAGTACGCTACTCAGGCACGACCACTGGCAATGTCGGTACCGTGACGTTCTCGCAGGGTCTGGCCGCGCGTCTAGAAAACCAAATGCTGCTTTTCTCCGACTCGGCAAAGGGCATTTTCAAGGCGCAGGATGAATCGCTCACGAGTCAGATCGCTGATATCGACCGCACTATCGCGAACCGTGAAGCCGTTCTCAGGCTCCGCGAAGCGAATCTCAAGGCACGTTTCCAAGCAATGGATTCCGCCATCAGCACCTTCCGGGCGCAGCAAGCGCAGCTCACGGCCGCGCTCTCCGGGCGGCGCTAAGGCAAATTAGAACGCCCACACCAGCTTGAGGGCCGCCCGATTACGCGTGCGCTCGGCATTGGCATCGCCCAGGATGAAATAAACGTCCAGCCCCTCACGCCCGCCTTGCCGGAAAGCCAGGTAGGCGTTTGACTCGCCGTCCTGCCACACCACGCGCCCATTCAAACTTTGGTAGGCGTTGATCTCGTAGCCCATGCTGAGTTGGGTTTGCTCGGTTTTGCCGCGCCAGTCCAACTGTTGCCACCCCAGCGACATGTCCAGTCCCGGCGCGAGGCGCTGCTCGGCGCGAAAAGACGTGTACCGGGAAGGGTCACCGTCAATCACGCCACCATTGATAAAGCCGTTGAACCGGGAGAATCGGTTGCGCTCGTTGATGGTGAAGAACATGCCCGCCGACCGAGAAGGCAATCCCTGGAACTCGGAGGTGGCCAGAGAAATCCCCAACCTCAAATCTTGGGCCGTGAGGAGGCTCCCGTCAAAGCTCGCCGACTTCGAGAACGCACCTCCGCTCTGGGTTTGGCGCTCTTCCAAGAAGACCGAACCCGACATACCGTGGATGCCCCCGCGAATCGTGGGGTCCGAGAACTCGGAATAGATGTAGTGCCGCCGGGTGCCCTGGAAGTTGATAAGCCCGAGCGAGGGGCGGAAGTCGGCGTCCACTGTATCCGCTTTGTAGACCACGAAGAACCGGGGAACGGTGTAGTCAAAACCCACGGCTGCCGCTCCACTGGTTCGGTTCCCATTCTGCCGCCGAGCGAGGCGAATCGTACCGGTCCAGGCCCCGCGCTCCACGATGTACTGCGTCCCGACCATGGCGTCCGACCGCACGGGCCCATCGCTAAGCGTGCTGAAGAATGAGATTGAGTCGAGCGAGCCAATGCGCTGGGCCACACGCGTGACCACGTCGGTTTGCCGACCGTCTTCCCGGGTGGCCAGCACGCCGTAGCTCAATCGGTCGTTCGGCGTGCCGAAGACTTTGATTCCCTGGTCGAAGTCATCTATCCGGCGCGAATAGAACAACTGCCCGAAGGTGAAGCCACCAAAGAGGTTGAAATACTCCTGCCCTTCTTGGAAGAACGGGCGCGCATCCGCCAGGGAACGCTCGGTGCGCGAGAAGGAGATATCGGCGATTGCTTGCTCGATGTTGCGGAAGTCGGGATTGACCGAAAGCACCCCGGTCAACCGAGAATCCGGGCGATAACGGAGATCAAAACCGGAGCGCAGGCTGAACGTCTTCTCCGCATCCTCGTCGTACTGGGGCACGGCGTAGACCAGGCCCTGCCAGTCGCGTTCGCGGGTGGTGACGGGGGCGTTCACGCCCGTCCAGCGGCCCAGGTTTTGTACTCGTCCGGCCAGGGTCAGGTCCGCCCAGGCGCTGCTCACGCGGGTGCGGGGCTGGCTCCGGATGAAGTTGATCTGCATCGTCTGGTTCGGGCCGGCGGGGTAGTCCAGCATCCGCCAAGGGATGCGAATCTCGGCGGTCCAGCCGTGCTCGTTGCGCTGGGTAGCGGCCGTCCAATCGCCGCGCCACTCTTGCTTGGTTGCGCGCCCGGCGCCCAGCCGCTCGTTCTGGGTGCCCAAAGCATTGACAGTGAATTCAAATTGGTTGTTGTAGCGGTTGCTGGCGAAGGGGTCAATGAGGAAGGCCACGAGGTCTTCGCCCTGGAAGGAGGCGCCGCGCTGGCGTTCTCGGGCCGTGATCGTGTCGGGCTGGGAATCGGCGCAGGCAAAGGCGACATAGATGAACTCCGCATCGCTCGTCAGCCAGGCTTGCGTTTGCTCCGGCGCAGCGGCCGAAGTGACGATGTCAATAAAGCCTGTGACCTGGCTCGCGGCGGTCCATTCCCCAGCTTCTAGTTTGCCATCAATCGTCGGTGGGGTCGAAATGGCCTGGAATGGTAACTCGGGCGGGCTTTGCCCCCATGCCCCTGCGCTTAACGCTATCAAGAGAAGTCCCACCCCGGCCTTCATAGGTTCGGACGTTACCTGCCGCCTTGTCCCGTCACCCCTGCCGATACCCAGACTTGCAAAAGCAAAGAACGGAGGCTGGCTATTGCCAAACCTCCGCTCGCTGGGCTCGTGGACGGGTCGCCTAGGACGACGCCGGCGGATCCTCGGGCATCTTGGGGCCGTGCAGGTGCACGACCTGACCTTTTTTGCGCATCTTGATGTTGAGCATCTCCACCACCACCGAGAATGCCATCGCAAAGTAGGTAAAGCCCTTTTCGATGTGGAAGTGGAAGCCTTCGGCCAGCAGGTTCACCCCGATGAGGATGAGGAAGGCCAGAGCCAGCATCTTGACCGTGGGGTGTTCTTCTACAAAACGTGAGACCTTGCCCGCAAACGCGAGCATAAAGCCGACGCTGATGAGCACGGCCAGGATCATGACGGTGAGTTCCTTCGCCATGCCCACGGCCGTAATCACCGAGTCCAGCGAGAAAATCACGTCGAGAAGCAATATCTGACCGATGACCGCGGCAAAGGAAGCCGCCTTGGCATCTTTGGTGTGCTCCGAGCCCTCGAGCTTGTGGTGAATTTCGATGACCGCCTTGTAGATGAGGAACAAACCCCCACCGAGCAGGATCAAGTCACGTCCGCTGAAATCGCGCCCCATGACATTGAACAAGGGCGCGGTGAGCCCCATCACCCAGGTGATGCTGAGGAGCAACAAAATGCGCGTGACCAACGCCAATGCCAAACCGATCTGGCGGGCCTTGGCGCGTTGGGCTTCGGGCAACTTCCCGCTCAAAATCGAGATGAAGACGATGTTATCGATCCCCAAGACAATTTCCAGGATCGTGAGGGCCGCAAGGGCCGACCAAGCCGCCGGGTCATTGACCCACGCAAAGTTCATACGAAGGCGAGTTTAGCCGCTACTGGATGGGAACTTGCCACGCATTTTGCAACTGCGCGTACGAAACCGATTTGGCGTGGAAGTCGGTGAAAATGACGTTGTAGCGGTAGCGCTGCAGGCGGTTCCACCATTCTCGCCCGTCTATGTCGGGTGTCATGCCGGGCAGGCCTGAGTGCCAACTGCCCGAGGCCGTCTCCATCATGTTGCTCTCGCTGGGTTGGGGCAGGCCGGAGTGGCTGATTTGCCGCAGGGTCAGTTCGGTTCGATAAAAGTAGCTGCTGCCGTAGGTGCCGTAAACCGAGGTCGGGGCGGGAAGCGGAATGTACGGGCGATCGTCCAGTACTTGCATGCCCTTGTCCGCCGGGCTGCGGAACACCTCTTTGTTCTTGAGATAAGGCTGGAGCAAGTCACTGAGCAGCGGCATGCGCTCCACCTGGGCCTTGAGTTCGGGCTCGTCGTCCCAAATTCCAGGCTGCCACTTGTCAATGGCGTCCACGCCGTAGGGGAAGAGGTCGCCTTCATCGGCCATATAGAGCGCAAAGGCGGTGCCGATCTGCTTCATGTTGCTGAGGCAGCCGGTCTGCTTGGCGCTGGCCTTGGCGCGGGCAAAGGCGGGGAAGATGAGGGCCGCGAGGATGGCGATAATGGCCACCACCACCAAGAGCTCAATGATCGTGAATCCTCGGTTCTGCCTCGCCATGCCTTCTTATACGTTGGGCAGGTTGCGCCGGTGCCGCCGGGACTCCGGAACCGTTCGCGCCCGCGTTTGCGTCACTATATTACAGGTCATAGAGCGGGGGAGACGTGCGTGTCGGCATGCTTCCCGGCGGGGCCGTGGATTGTCATGAGCCGCTCACGTGGGAACCGATCAGGATTTTTCCGGTATTTCTGGATCGGTCTCTATTCCCTGTGGCTCATCGGCGCACTGGCCGTCGGCACCATGGGCGGGTTGCTCTCGCAGTCCGAAGCGTTCCGCGAATCGCTCAACCTCATGCTCACCAAGAAGACGGCCGAGGACGTTTTTGCGGAGAACGGGGTGAAAAAGGACACCCTTACCGTCCTCATCCTGGGTTGCGACGACGACGTTTACGTCGAAAACGGAGCCAAGAAGAAGCGCAAGGGCCGCAGCGACATGATCATGGTCGCCGAGCTGGACTTCAAGCTCAACGAGATTCGCGCCATTTCCATCCCCCGCGACGTGTGGGTGAACAACATTCCGGGCATCCGGGGTAGCAAGGTCAACGCCCTTTATGTGACCGGCGGCCCCGAGCTAACCAAGATGTACGCCGAGGACCTGCTGGGTGTGAAGATCGACCGGATTGTGGACCTGGACTTCCGCGCCTTCGAACGTACGATTGACCTGCTGGACGGTGTGGACGTGTTCGTGCCCAAGCGCATGTTCTACCAGGACACCTGGGCCGACCTTTACATTGATCTCCAGCCCGGGCAACACCGCCTGAACGGCTACGAGGCCATGGGCTTTGTGCGGTTCCGCAAGTCGGATAGCGACCTGGAGCGCCAGAACCGCCAGAAGGAGTTCATGTTGGCGGTCAAGAACCGCATCGTGGCCCGCCCCGACCGCCTTCCGGCGGTGGCCGACCAAGCGGTGGCCATGCTGGGCAACGCCTTCACGGCCCGCGAACTGGCCGCCCTGGCCCTGTTTGCCCCGCAGGTGGGCTCAAGCAACATCCGCATGGGCATGGTGCCGGTGGAGGATATACCCGGCACGTCAAACCTGCGCATCGTGTACCCCGCCCTCAAGGAACTCCTAACCGAACTGAGGCTGGGCGACCCTGATGCTATGGACAAAGGGCTCCACAGATCTGATGTGAAGGACCTGCTGGATCGGGCGGACGAACGAAACTCCGCGCCAGGTGAGCCGATCCGAGACCGGGGCAACCCGAATCCGAATTCCGAGGGCGAAGAGCAGGTTTCTCGCCGAAATCCGCGTCAGGATGCGGGTCAGCGCCTGATTGAAGACCCGGCCACCACCGACCCGGACGTGGCCGCGGCCGGAGGGCTGGAGGGCATTGAGCAAGTGCCGGACGAGGAAACCCCGCCGGTCGAGGAGCCGCCGGTAGAAGAACCTCCTGTGGAGGACCCTCCGGTTAGCAATCCCCCCGTTGATGTGCCTGGCGCCATGACCTCATTGGTATGGCCCGCGCCCCTGGCCGCACTCGGGATAACATCTGCCTTGTGATCTTGTCCACCGAGGACTTTGCCCCGGACGCCCCGGAGGGTGCTTCCCGTAGCGAATACATCAATCGCAAGGACCTCAAGTGGATCATTATCATCCTCGTGGCCCTCGGGGTTGTGCTCGCTCCGGTCTATCTCACTATGCGGGCGCAGCAGCAAAAGCAAGCCTGCGCGGCCAACCTCGGCCAGATCTACAAGGGGCTCTTCCTCTACAGCCAGCTGAACGATGACCGACTGCCACCAGTGTACGAAATGGAAGCCAACGGCACCCCGCGCCTGCAAGACGTGGGGGGTAAGAGCGCGGTCATCAGCTGGGCCAGCCACCTGGGGAGCCATATCCCCGACCGCGTGCGGATGAGTTGCCCGGCTTCGACGGCCGATGAAAACGTGCCGACCCTGGTCTATGGCCGACCGGGCAAGGATGACGCCATCGAACCCGTGAGCTACGGCATGGTGGTGAGCCTGTCCTCGATGCCGCTGAACGACTTGGCGGACCAGAACGGCACGCTCCTCATCACCGAAACCGCCAACAACGGCGCGCAGGGAAGCTACAACCCGCAGCCGTTCCGCCTGGATGGCAAAGTGGTGCCCTACGACGGGATGGCGATTGGCTGGAACACCAGCAACTCGTTCCCCACACCCCAGACGGAGTGGATGACCCGTCTCGCGTTCCGCAACACGAGCCAAGGCAACTTTGGGGGGCAAACTCTGGGCCGCCACAACCTGGTGAACAACGCCATCATGGCGGACGGGAGCCTCCGGCACATCTCTGCCCCGGATGCCAAGGTCAAGATTCAGCGGGGCCGCCCCAGTGGCATCTGGAACGTGGAAGCCACGTTCTATCCCCTCTATTACGAAGAAGGAGCGACCGAGGCCGCTCCCAATCCGTAGTCGTTGATCTCGCGCGGGCTTACCAGCGCGTGGTGACGGTGTAGCGGACCTTCTTCACTTCGTCCGGTTGCAGCTTCAGCACCCACTGCAGGGTGTTGCTGTCCGGGCGGGCCATCGCTTCTTCGCTGGTCACGGTGAAGTCACCGAACTTGCGGTCCATGACGATCAGCTCGGTCGCTTCCTTCTTGCGGTTGCGGGCTTCGAACTCGATGGTGATAACGCTGCCGGTGTCGGGGTTGCCGTTGAGCCAGCGGAAGTCCACCACCTTGCTTTCCACCACTACGTCGAACGACTTGCCGATGTTGATATTCAGCTCTTCATTGCGCGGGGTGTGCTGGATGAAGTCTTCGCCCATCAGCTGCACGTCACCATCCTTGTCGGCCTGGAAGACCTTGAACGTGCCCTTCGGCATGGCAATGCCAAGGCCGTTGGCTTCTTCATTCTTGAAGGTGATGAAGGCCTGCGGCTTGATCGGTCCGGAGCCAATCCGGCCCTCTTGGCGCGGGTTGCTGTAGAACGGGCCGAGGTCGGCGATGAGCTTGGTGCGCACCTTGATGCCGTCGTGCTCCATCAGCGAGACCTGTTTGATGGCCTTGTTGGCTACCGAAACCGGGCGTGACATCTTGTAAAGGTGGTATTCCCCGATTTCTTGGGCCGCCATATCTTCCATCTTCGCGGCGGCGTTCATCGCGGGCATGCCTCCGCCCCCACCAAATCCGCGCTGCTCGATGTAGCGATTGACTTCACCGGCCAGGAACGAGAGCTTGGCGTTTTGGTAGCTGGTGCCGCTGTTGTTGGTCAGGGTCACCCAGCCTTTCAGGCCGCCGACCTTGCCCTGGTTGTCCAGCGTCATCACGTAGTCGCACTTCCAAGAGAAGCCCTGGGTGAGGTAGCGGAACTCGATGCGGTTGCTGCCCGCCTTGCCATCCAGCACCCACAGCAGTGAGGGCTTGCTAATGAGACCTTCCGGAAGCTTAAGCACTTCGATTTCGCCGGTCGGGTTCAGCAGGATGCCGCCGTTATCGGTTCGGACGACCATTCCGTTGTAGGTCTGGCCCATCGAGCCGTTGGCGTCAGCCACCATCGCGAAGGGGGCACTAATGAGGGTGCCGTAGATGGTCTCCTTGGTGCCGTTGGCGAGGTTGCGGTGGAATCGGATCGGTTGCCCCACGCTCTTGTTGAGGATGGCAATGGGGTTGATCAGGTCGTATTGGTAGTTCTGCTCCAGGACGGTGAAGCTGCCCGGCGCGGAGAGGGAAGTCACCGAGACGCTGTTGGCCTCAATCATTTGGGCCACATCTTCGACAAGCACATCCTGCGGGCCACCGGCCAGATCGATCATTCGCTGTTCGCGGACGAGGGCAAAGCCGTCGTTGTAGATCGTGAGCGCAGATTCAAGCGGCGGACCGGCTTTGGTTACGGCCGCCAATGCAATGGTAGTCAGCATTCAAGGATTTGGACGAGCATGTCCGCAAATGGTTACGAGGGCCGCTCAACGCGTGCGGCACAATGAGGCTTCTTCTCCAAGTTCTTTGAAAGGGTGTGGCATGACAACCCGAAATCAAGAATTGATTGGGGTCGTGATCGTGTACCGGAATGACTTGGTCTCATTCGGCTGCAAACTTAGCTCCCAGCTAATCCAGTAGGCATTAACTCGATTAAATTTGAGTTGGCTATCGACGGTAGATCTTGGACCCGCAGAATCCAATACTTGGATAGTGGCGGGCGTTCGCTTTCGATTCCGAATCTCAGCCTCATAGGTGACGATTGGCCCCTCATTTCGATCTCCATTGATATACTCTACTGAGATCTGCTTGAACTCGACAACAACGTCAAAGGCCTTGCCCGTGAGGATCTTCAGCAGCTCATTGCGAGGCGTGTGCCGAATATAGTCCTCGCCCATAAACTGAGTTTCACCATCCTGATCAGTTTGAAACACCTTGAAAGTGCCTTTAGGTAGCGCGATCCCAAGGTGATTGATCTCCTCATTTCTGATGGTTGTAAATACTTCCGGGTTCAATGGCCCTGTGGTCACTTCGCCAGAAGGGCGAGGCTCGAACAAGTTAGGTGGTTTTACAATTGTAAGCAATTGGCCAACTTGAATGCCCGACTTTTCCATGAGCGATACCTGCTTTATGCTCTTATCAGGAACAGTTACCGAACCAACGAGTTTATACAAGTGGTACTCACCAATTTCCTGAGTTTGTATGCTATCTTCGCTTGCAGAGACTGCGCGGCCCCTTCCGCCAGGGACTGACGGTGCGGGACGCACTTCGCTGACCCGGTTCACTTCCCCGGCCAAGAACGAGAGCTTGGCGTTTTCGTAGCGTGTGCCGCTGTTGTTCGTCAGGGTCACCCAGGCTTTCAGGGAGCCCGTTTTGCCCTCTTTATCCAGGCTGAGAACGTAGTCGCACTTCCAGCTAAACCCCTTAGTCAAGTAGCCGAACTCAATGCGGTTGCGGCCGGCCTTCGCGTCCAGCACCCACTCCAACGAAGGCCGACTGATGAGCCCCGCCGGAAGTTCGGTCACTTCAATCTCCCCGGTCGGATTCAGCAAAATGCCGCCACTATCGGTGCGGATGACCATGCCGTTGTAGGTCTGTCCCGTGCCGCCATTGGCGTCGGCCACCGTGGCGTAGGGCGCACTGATAAGCGTGCCGGAAACCACTTCCTTGGTGCCATTCGCCAGCATCCGGTGGAACCGAATCGGTTGCCCCACGCTCTTGTTGAGGATGGCCATTGGGCTGACCAGATCGTACTGGTAGTTCTGCTCCAGAACCCGGATGCTCCCCGGGTGACTGAGCGAGCGCACCGACACACTATTGGCCTCAATCATCTGGGCGACATCTTCCACCAGCACCGATTGCGGGCCGTCGGTCAGGTCCAGCTCTCGCTGTTCGCGCACCAAAGCGAAACCGTCGTTGTAGATGGTCAAGGCCGATTCGATCGGAGGTCCGGCTTTCGTGGTGGCCATCAGAGCGAGCGTCGTCATCATGAGTTCAAGGTTCCGTCCCTAAGGCTCAGACGCCCAGCCGCGCCGGGAAGTCACACGCCACGCTACTGCCCGAGCGACTGCCGCACTTGCTCTTCGCGTGGCGCTTGCATTTGGTTATTCACCAAATAGAACGTGGCGGCCCCGTGGCCACCCCACTGCCCTAAGCGGGCGGAGAGAATGTTCCATCCCAGTTGGGTGATGCGGCGGCTCATGCGGAATGCCATCCCCCGGCCACGCGGGGCATGAATCTCCAGCACTCCCATCCCGGAAACCTGGTATGTCCATTCGTAGATCTCCTGTGGGCGCAGTGGGTCTTTGCCGCGTTGCTGCATCCAGGCTTCCAGGTCCTGCTGGCCACCCAGGATCAGGTTCAAATCCTCTTCCAGCCGTTGCTGGGCGCGGCGATTCAGCATGCGCCCGGCCTGGTTGATCTCGAAGGTGTCGATGATCATGGGCTGGTCGCCGGCCGTTGTGCACGCGCGCAGCCCGTTGATGGCCAGATCGTTGGCGTAAATCACACCCAGAATGGACATCAGCAAGCCCGGGGCATCAGGGCACACCACGGTCAATCGCGTGGAGTTGTACTCCCGCAGGTCTTCGAGGGCAACTTGGAGTTCGCCAGACCGGGCGCGTTCGCCCATTTCGTAGTGCTGGCGGATCACATCCATGGGCGTGGCCAGCATGTAGCTGGCGGGGAGCGCATCGAGGAAGGCTTCTACTTCCGGCCCACTCTCGTTATCTCGGAATTGGCGCGCCAACTTGCGCCGGACGTGGGCGGTATCGGTGGGCGCGGCATCGCTCGCCGAATCGAGCAGGGCCCTCGTTTGATAGTAGAGATGCTGGAGCATCGCCTCCTGGGTGGGGGTCCAAATCTCGGGGTGGACGGCCGAGGTGTCGGCGTAAGTCAGTAGGGCCAGAAGGGGCACGCGCTCCCAAACCTCCACCTGCTCGGCGAACTCGCGCACCGTGTCGGGATTCAGCACGTCGCGGAGGCGGATAAAGCGGGAGAGCAACTCGTGGTGCCGCACCAGCCAGGCCGTCATTTCGGCCACGTCGGGCGGCAGTCGCCACCGGTCGGCCACCAAGCGGGCCATGCGCTCGCCTACCACTTCGTGCGGTTCGCTCGGGTCAATCTTGCCGGCATCGTGCAGGAGCAGGGCGAGGTGCAGGGGTTCCTCATCTTCGATCTCGGCCCGGACTTCGGCCAAGAATCCCGTGGGGGGTAGCTCGTCCAGGTGGCGGATGGCCCGCAAGGTGTGTTCTAGCACCGTATAGACGTGCGGCGCATCGTTCGGGATGAGATAGCGCACTGCGTCGAACTCGGGAAGCAATGCGCGCAAGACTCCGGCGTGGTCCAGCATCCGCAGGGTCTGCTCGCCACGGGAGATTGTGCGTAACACGTCCGAACCCGATACATCCGGCGTGAGAGCTACCTCAATCGGCTCGACATCCAGCCCTAGCGCCCCACCAATCGCAATGGCCGTCGCCGCCTCGCCCGCCGAAATCGGAGGGTGCATGCGCACTTCGCCGTTCAAAGCCACACTGTGCGGGGTGAGCGGGAAGCGGTTCTGGCGGATGTAGCGAATGGCATCCTCGTAAGTGCGGTGGAGCTCGCTCATGGCCTCCAGGCGGCGAGAAGCCAGCTCGGCCATATCCACACCTACCCGTTGAGCCATTTCGGATTGCCGTTGGCGGGTGAGGGTGCCCGTCGTCCGTCCACTCAAGGCTTGCAGTCGCAGCCGATGCAGCAAGACCAAGTCGTAGGCCGTTGGTGGCACCATCGTGCGCTCGCCCATGGCCATCCGCATCCAGTTGGCGGTTTGCCAGCAGCGCAGGCCGCCCGCGCCTTCTTTCAGGTCGGGTTCCACCACCAGGGGACTGGCGTGGGTGCGCTGCATCGCCTTTTCCCGCTCTTCGCGCTTGGCCAGCAAAAACTCACCCACATCCAACCGCCCCCACAGGCGCGCCAGAGTGCCTTCCCAGTCCGTCGCTGGCCCGGCCAAGTAGCGCCCGTCCATGAGGCTGCTCACGAGCCGCATATCCACGCCGGGGAAGTCAGCGGCCGTCACATAGGTGTAGCCCACCCGCACCGCAAACGTGGCCTGAATCTCGGTCTGAACCGACCGGAAAAACGCCCGTAAGAACGGGTCTTCGTCGTTGCCCCGGGTCGGGATGACGGCGATATCGAGGTCACTTTCGGGGCCGACTTCCTGTCGCCCGTAGCCCCCGGTCGCGACCAACGTGAAGGGAGCGGCTTCGCCGCGCGCGAGTTCCAGATGACGAAGAATCTCCAGGAGCGCCCGGTCGTACATGGCCGAGTGCGTGCGCGCCCACTGCCGCCCCGACACCGCCGACCATAGCTGCTCGACTTGGTGCGCCTTTTCCTCGGTAAGTCGGGGGGAGAGGATCCGCTCGCTCATGGGGTGTGAGGTAAGGATACGACTTCTTGCCCCAGCGCGCGCTGACTTTCGGTGGCCACCCGCCGGTCCAGCGCCAGGCAAGCCGGCACCGCCACCACCGTCAGGGTCAGCCCCGCCAGTGCGAAGGTCATCCCCGCTTCCCGAGCGAGTTGGTCCACCGCCCACGGCAAGGGACGCCCCGTATAGAACCGCGCCAAGAGCGCCAACGCCCACAAAATCGCCAAGAAGAGTGCCGCCCACACGGCGGCTTGCCATGGGCTCGGGGAGATCTCATACGTGCTCGCCGGGCTCATCAACTGCATAGCCGGGGACTGCGCGACAAACCACCAAGAGAGGCTGAGCAAGAGCCCAAAGGAGACCATCCGCACCCACCACACCCAGCCGGCGGGGAGGCGGCGCGGGCTTTCTTCCGGCAAAAGCGGCGGCAACATCCACCCCGCCAGCCCCACCGAAGCAAAGACAAAGGCCGGCCACTCCAACCGAAGTTGCCCGTAAGCCCACGCCGCCCCGGCAAAGCCAAGCACCGTCATTCCGATTCGCCAAGGTAACTCGTGGCGGCCTCCGCGCCGAGCAAGGGTCAGTGCCAATGCCGCCATTACGCTTGCCCCCGTCATCGCGAGGATGGCCCCGGGCAGCCCCGCCAGCACCCCGGCTTCGGCGCGGTAGTACGGGGCGGGACGGATGGGGCGGGCATTGGCGGTCATGATGCGCTGGGCGCGGGCATCCGAAGGGGCCGAAGCCATCCCGAGACGGATCATCGCCCGCCCGACTATCGCACCTTGGTAGGTCGCCGATTGGTCGCGAATCATGAGCCCGATTTCGACGGTACTGGGCCGGGGCATATGCATCGCGAGCTTTTCCAGCGCGTATTCCGCCAACAGGGAAGTCCGATCGCTCCGTGCCACCGTGGTGTGCCAGCTGCGGTAGGTCCCCACTTTGGCCTCCATCTCGTCCACCAGCGGCCAGATGCGCTCGCTTTGGTGGTCATCCCAGCGGGGCAGATCTCCCGCGCGCACCCAGGCGGCCTCGCTGGCCTCCTTATTTCCAAGGGCGGCTTGCGTAGCGGCCAAGGCCACGTGCCAATAGGCGTTTTCCGGGTCTTGCTCCGAGGCTTTCTGGAAGATCTCGGCGTTCGTAATCAGGTCTTCTTCGCTGAGGTCCGGCCCCCTAGACAGCCGTAAAGCCAAAGCTTCGGCCCAGTTGCCGACCTCCGCGAGTGTCGTCGGCGGACCGAGTGTGGGTTGGTTCTGCGGCCGCAAAAGGGAATTGCGGGCAATCTGCGCATCGGGGGCATAGCCCACGCCATGCAAGAGCGCAAAGCGCAACACCGGCACGGCGGTGTAAGCGATTAGTGCGCCGAGGAGCCCACCGATGAGGACGCGCGCGGCGAGGCCCACTGCTGAGTTGGTTCCGAATCTTGCCCAAAGGCGGGAGCGGGACGATTCATGGCCGAGCCGGTGGGCGGCACGACTTGAGGCTGCGACCACAGCGTCTGGGCAAAGGCCAGCAGCAGCGCGGCCACGGCAGCGGCGGTGGCCACGGTCGGCATCCAGTGCTTAGGCGAGCGGAGCCGGTGCCAGGTGCGCACGCGCATCACCGTCACGGTCTCCATCAGTTCGTCGCCTTCGTAATCGATGGCGGCCGAACGCAGAACCGACAGAGCGTCGGTCTCGGCCTGCTCCTTCGGGATCATTCTCCCTCCGTTGCAGCGCTCCATAGTTCGCGAAAACGCTCGCGCGCGGCATGCAGGCGGCTACGGACGGTTCCAATGGGCACATCCATAGTTTCGGCAATTTCTTCGTAGCTCAGTTGCTCCATTTCGCGGAGAACGAGCGTAAGGCGCAAATCCGGGGTGAGGTGCTGCAGGAGCTTGCTGACCAGAACCTTGGTTTCCACCGAGCTCCCCTCGGCATTCACGGCGCGGTCCACGATGCCCGGCTCAGGGCGGCGGGAGCGCAGCCGATCCATGCACAGCCGCACACAAATGCGATAGAGGTAACCGGAGAACGCACGATCCTCGCGGAGGCGCGGGAGTTCGCGGAACGCCTTCAGGAAGGTGTCTTGCACCACATCTTCCGCTTCGTGGGCGTCGCGAAGAGAGTTCGCCGCAATCCGGACGAGTCGCTTGCGGTGTCGGCCGATCAGGATGCGCATAGCCGCATCATCGCCCTCCCGACAGCGGGAAACGTAGTAAGCGTCCTCGCCAAAAGTGTCGGTTGCGCCGGTGGCAATTGTGTTTGTGCGTACCCAGGCCATGATCGGTTCTTCCGTTGGACGACCCCACCGGGGGGAAAGTTCATGTGACTTATGAGATTTCGCATCCGCGAATCCCCGGGTCACTTGAATCGTCCAGAAGTACACTACCCCACCGCACCCTCATGTTCTCAATGGATGCGCCCGCGCCCGAGGCTCAAACTCCCCCGCCCATCTCCATTCCGGTTCCGCAGGAATGGCGACAGGGCGAGGTGCGTGTGCAGTACCAGAGCGTGGAAACCGAGTTCGTGCGGGGTGCCAGCGGCACGCGGATGCGGCTGCGATTTGAGGGCGATGTCGTCGTCACCTGGCAACAAAGCGAACTGCGCGCCAACACGGTGGTGTACGACGAACTCTCCGGCGAGCTCTCGGCTCAAGGCGAGGTCCGCCTGAGCGACCCGGATGGTCGCATTGAAGCCGAAGCCCTGCAGTGGAACACCATCACCCGGACGGGACGAGCGGAGGATGCCCTGCTGCAGGTGCAGTCCACCACGTTTCAGGCCAAGGTTCTGGAAGCCGAAGCCGGCCACTACCGAGCGCAAGACGTGACGTTTTGGTTAGCCCGCGAAGGGCGCCCGCCCGTGTACGTCACCGCCAACCGAGTCAGCATCAACGATGGCCGCACCGCCCGGGTCTCCGGGATGACCCTCCATCTGTACGGTGTCAACCTCGGGCCGTGGCCATCGTGGTCGTTCCGCCTCGACCGGCGGACGGAAGGCTTACGTCTGCCGCGTATCGTGCCGACCAATGAGGGGCTGGGCTACGCCTGGGGGAGCGACTACTCTCTCAGTGATCAGCTGCTTTTAGATGGTTCGATTGAAGCTTTGCTTGGTGAACCGATTCGCTCCGGGCTTCGCCTCACCTATTCGCTCGATAAGGAAACCGCCAACGTGCGCCAGCTCCCCACCGAAGACCTCGGCGAGCGGGTGGCAAACGGCTGGTTCAACTCGGTCGATATCAAGACTTCGGAGCACGAGCGCGGGGAAGTCAGCGCCAATCGCAACCTCCTCAGCGCCGCCATCTATGGCAACCGCCGCACGTTCGGCCGGGAGAACAACGAAGACCGCGTGAACCAGTGGTTCAAATTGGATTACACGCGCAGTGAAGACGTGCAGGGCTGGGGCCTCAATTTCAATGCAAGCTTCCAGCGCACGCAGCCCGCGCCGGGGGCATCAAGCGTGGACCGGTTGCTCAGCCAGGCCACGATCCTCGCTCCCACTTATGACTTCGGTGGCGGATGGAAGAGCCACATGCGCGGCGATCTCTTTAGCACCGTGGGTGGTAGCCCCTTTGGGTTTGCGCGAGGTGAGTTCGGCACGTACCGCACGTTCGGCGGCGGGCTCACGGCGGGAGTTGCCGTCGCGCTGAGCTCCGAATTTGGCACACCGGATTTCGACTTCGACCGCCTCTACAGCCGGGGCGGCCTGCTGGTTCGTTTCGACTACGAGCGCGGCCCCTACACCGGGCGCTATCTGGCCAAATGGGATGACGGGCGTGGCGGGTGGTACGACCAGGAATACGAAATGGCCCTGGTCGCCGACGTGTTCGAACCTTTCGTTCTCTATCGCCGGTTCCCAGGGGAATTTCGGATTGGGGTGCGACTCCGGATGGATGCGTTCCGCAATACCGTCCGTCGCCGGGTCGAAGAGTAGCCGCGCTAGGCGGCGCGGGCCTGCTGCGTGGCGGCCACGCTGGTGATCCAGTCGAGCCTGAAATCACCCACGTCCGTAATCAAACACGGGCCCTTGAGAGGAAGGAAGTTGACATCAAAGACTTCGGCGACCACGGACGACGTATCGCCCTTTCGATCGCGGTAGCTGAGTTCAACGAACTGTCCGACAAATGCGCGTGCGTCACTGCTGAGCATGATTTGACCCTCACAACCGCCCGAGCCGCTGACCCAAGCCGTTGTATCTTTGACTTTCCACAGTTTCTGGAGCCCGGTACCCGCCCTCCTACCAGTCTCTCGGACTTTTCGGGGCCGCCGGACCAGTAATATCAAGGGGGCCATGCGATATCAACTGGATGAGACGACGCTGCGGGACGACCGCCAGGCATCTCTTCTGGAGTGGATGCTGCCGACCGGCACCGGCGGCTACGCGATGGGCACGGCCATGACCACCAATACGCGGCGGTACCACGGGCACCTGGTGGTGGCGCGCCCGGCCCCGGTCAATCGCATTGTGCTGCTGAGCGCGATTGAAGCATTTGTCACCATCGGGTCCGAGAGCTACGGCCTGAGCTCCAATCAATACGTGGGCACCATTCACCCCGAAGGCTACAAGCACCTCAAGTCGTTTCAAGTCGGCAACTTTGTGGAGTGGGAGTGGGAAATTCGAGGACACCGCATCGCGAAGCGCCTTATCACGCACACCGGCCAGGATGCGGTCACGATCAGCTATATCAACCGCTCGGATTCCGCGGTGAGCCTGCTTTTGCGGCCGTTGGCGTGCCACAAGGGTTACCACGAGAACTTCCGGGTGCAGGATTTCTATCCCGAGTTCATTGTCTTTCCGGACGACCGGACGCTGATCACCCACAAGGGGCTGACGCTTTACCTGGACCACCCGGGCGCGGCGCGCACCCCGGCCACGGGTTGGTACTACAGGTTTGAACGCCGACGCGAAGCGGAACGCGGCCTCGACCCGATTGAGGACTTGTTCTGCCCGTGCGAGCTTCGCTACCTGTTGGCTCCGGGCGAAGAAATCACCCTTGTCGCGAGCGCGGATGACAACACATTGCCGACCGCCTTCCCCGATGCCCCCGCCCCGGCCACCCTGGCGGATGCCCTGCGGCGCTCGGCCGTGGACTTCTTGGTGCAAGTGCCAGAGCGCACGACCATTCTCGCGGGCTACCCGTGGTTTGCCGATTGGGGCCGCGACACCATGATCGCCCTGCCCGGGGTTTGCCTCCACACGGGCCATGTCGAGGCGGCGCGGGAGATTCTGCGTTCTTATGCCGCTCGCATGCACCAGGGGCTCCTGCCCAACCGGTTTGTGGAAGATGGCGAGCAGCCGGAATACAACACGGTGGATGCCACGCTGTGGTTTGCCAACGCGATCTACAAGACCTTGGTGCACGAGTGGGATGCGCAGTTCGCCCGGGAAGCCCTGGATTGGCTGGCCGAAAGCATGGAATGGCACCAAAAGGGCACGCTCTACGGCATCAAGGTGGACCCGGCGGATGGGCTTTTGCGGCAAGGCGTACCGGGCACTCAGCTCACCTGGATGGACGCCAAAGTGGGCGACTGGGTGGTGACGCCGCGCCACGGCAAGCCGATTGAAATCAACGGGCTTTGGATCAACTTCCTGCGGGTGGGCGAGTGGATTGCCAAGCGCCTGGACCAAGATGCCACCGCCTTTGTCGAGGCCGCCGAGTTGGCCGAATCGAACTTCGAGCGTAAGTTCTGGCACCCGGTGCAAGGTCACTATCTCGATACGGCGGATCCCAATGACGCCTCCCTCCGCCCCAACCAGCTGATTGCGATGGGGTTACCTTTCTCACCCCTGTCCGGCAAGAACGCCGAGGCCGCCCTGCGCAAGTGCGTGGACAAGCTTCTCACCCGGCACGGGGTGCGCACGCTGGGGCCGGATGAGCCGGGCTATACCGGCCGGTACGTGGGTCCGCTCGCGGAGCGAGATGCTGCCTACCACCAGGGCACCGCGTGGCCGTGGCTGCTGGGGCCGCTGGTGACCGCGTGGGTTCGCCTAACGGGAGATAAAGTGCGGGCGCGGGAGATCCTTACCGACGCGATGGTGTGGCTAAGCGAATACGGATTCGGTGGCATTGCCGAGGTGTACGACGGCGACGAGCCGCAGTTCCCGGGTGGGTGCCCATGGCAGGCTTGGAGCGTGGCCGAAGTGCTCCGGGCTTGGGTGGAAGATTGCGATGGAGATGAGGTCCCCGCGTGACGGCTGTGCGCATCGAATCATGGGGGTCCGGCGTCTGGAAAATCCCCGGTTGTCGCTCTTAAGCCCCCATGTGCTCCTCCAACTTCGTCCACCTGCATAACCACACGGAATACAGCTTCCTCGATGGAGCGAACCGCATTCCGCGTATGGTCCAGCGGGCGGTGGAACTCAACCAGCCCGCCCTCGCCATCAGCGACCACGGCGCGATGTTCGGGTGCATGAACTTCTATTGGGAGTGCAAGAAGCAAGGCATCAAGCCCATCATCGGGATGGAGGCGTACATTGCCCCCGAGTCGCGCCACAAGCGCGAAGGGCGGCGCGATGAGGCGGCTTACCACCTTCTTCTGCTGGCCCGGAATGAAGAGGGCTACCGCAATCTGTGCCGCCTGCACAGCATCGCCTCGCTCCAGGGTTTCTACTACGTGCCCCGCATTGACCGGGAGGTGCTGCGGCAGCACAGCGGGGGTCTCATTAGCTCCACCACATGCCTGGGCAGCGAGATCAACCAGCTTTTGATGAAGGACGAGTTCGACCGGGCGATTGCCATGGCCGACGAGTACCGCCAAATCTTTGACGAGGGTTGCTACTTCGTGGAGCTCCAAAACCACGGCATCCCGGAGCAGAAGAAGTGCAACGAAGGCCTGGTGCGCATTGCCCGCGACCTCAATCTCCCGCTCATCGTCACCAACGACGCGCACTTTTTGTGCAAGACCGACGCGCCTGCGCATGACGCGCTCTTCTGCATCGGCACCGGCAAGCTGATTGAAGATCAGAACCGACTCCGGTTCCGGGGTGAGGAGTACATCAAGTCGTACGACGAGATGGCGAGCCTCTTCCCGGATTACCCGGAAGCCATCTCGAACACCCTCTTGGTGGCCGAAATGTGCAACCTCGAGCTCGGCAAAACGCGCAACCTGATGCCGACGCCGGACCTGCCGGAGGGCGCCACCCCCCAGACGTACTTGCGGCAACTCTCGGAAGAAGGCCTCCGCGCCCGCGTGCCGATGGCCGACGAATCCACCTGGGATCGACTGAATTACGAACTCAAAGTCATCGAAACCACGGGCTTTGATTCGTACTTCCTGCTGGTCCGCGAGTTCGCGCAGTACACACGGCAGCAGGACATCATGTTCGGGGTGCGGGGTTCGGCGGCCGGTTCTTTGGTGTCCTACACGCTCGGCATCACCGACATCAACCCGGTGGAGTACGACCTCACCTTCGAGCGGTTCTTGAACCCCGAACGTGTGTCCATGCCCGACGTAGACATGGACTTCCAGGATGACCGTCGGGACGAAATCATCCGGTACGTCACCGAACGATTTGGCGAAGATCAGGTCGCCCAGATTGTTACGTTTGGAACTTTGGGCGCCAAGCAGGCCATCCGCGACGTGATGCGCGTGATGGGCGAGGAGCCGCGCGAGGCGGACGCTCTCTGTAAGCTGCTCCCCAAGGCCCCTGGCCTGACATTTGAGCTGGCGCTGACCGAGCCGAACAACAAGATGAAGGAGGCGGACCAAGCCCTGGCCCGCGACAGCGCCGACTTCCGTGCCCGCTACAACAATGACCCCAAAGTCCGCGAGATTGTGGACCTCGCCCGCGAACTGGAAGGACTAAACCGGCACGCCGGGGTCCACGCGGCTGGGGTGGTCATCTCCGGGGAGCCGCTGGCCGAAATTGTGCCTCTGGCCCGGGGCCAAAACGGCCAAGCCATTACGGGCTACGAGATGGGCGTGCTGGAGAAGCTTGGTCTGCTCAAGATGGACTTTTTGGGCCTGAGCAACCTCACCGTGCTTGCCTTGGCCCTCGGCAACATCAACCGAAATCGCGCGGACAAGCCGCTCACGGTTCAAGACATTCCCCTCGAAGATGAACCCACCTACGCCATGCTGGGGCGCGGCGAAACCGTCGGGGTCTTCCAGCTAGAAAGCGGCGGGATGCGCCGCAACATCATGGCCCTGCGCCCGCAGAACGTGCGCGAACTCGCGGCCATGGTCGCCCTCTACCGGCCGGGGCCGCTCAAACACATTGCCCGGTTTGTGGACAACAAGCACGGCCGACAGAAGCCCGAGTATCTGCACCCGGTGATGGAGCCGATCCTGGAGGAAACCTACGGGATCATCGTCTACCAAGACCAGGTGCTGAAGCTGGTGCAGGCGATGGCGGGCTTCTCGCTTGGGAAAGCCGACATCCTCCGTCGCGCCATGGGGAAGAAGGACGAGGCGATCATGACCGGCATGCGCGCCGAGTTCATTGCGGGGTGCCAAGAGCGCGAAATCAGCGAGAAAGTGGCGGCGGCGGTGTGGGAATTGCTCTTACCCTTTGCCGGCTACGCCTTTAACAAGGCGCACGCCGTGTGCTACGCGATGCTGGCCCACCAGACGGCTTACCTGAAGGCGCATTACCCGGTGGAATACATGGCCGCCCTGCTGGCCGCCTACCGCGACAAGGAAGACCGCGTGACGGTGTTCATTGACGAGTGTCGCCGGCGAAAAATTGGGGTGTTGCCCCCCGATATCCACAGCTCCTTTGTCGACTTCACCATCGAAACGAAGGGCAAGCAGCAAGCCATCCGGTTTGGGCTGGCCGCCATCAAGGGCGTGGGCGAAGGGCTAGTGAACGCCATTATCAAGGAGCGCGAAGAGGGCGAGTTCACCCACCTTTACGATTTCTGCTTGCGGTTGCGGCCGCACGGGCTGAACCGGGGTTCCCTGGAAGCCCTGGCCCGGGCCGGCACCCTGGATTCGCTGCACGATAGCCGCCACACCATCCTCGACAATCTCGACGGAGCTCTGGTGTGGGCGGACCAGAAGATTCGCCAACGCCAAGAGGCGCAGGATTCGCTCTTTGGCGGCGATGAGCAGATGGAACTCGACCGGCCGCCGCATCTCCCGCCCGGCCGCAAGGCCACCCGCGAAGAGATCCTGAGCATGGAGAAGGACGTGATGGGGATCTACATCTCGGACCACCCCCTGCGCGGCTACGAACGGTTGATTGGGGCCAAGAGCCAGTTCACCGTGGCCCGTATCCGTGAGTTGGAAGGGGAAGTGAAGGTCACCATTGCCGGGGCGATGTCCCGCATCCGCACCAACATGACCAAGAAAGGGAAGATGGCGCGCGGGGTGCTGCAAGACTTCACCGGGGCGATTGAGTTTGTGGTGTTCCCAGGGGCGCTGGAGCGTTTGCAGGATTCCTTGGTCGCGGACCGGGCGGTGGTTTTGAAGGGATTTGCCCGGACCGATGACCGCAACCAAGACAGCGAAATGCAGCTGATCGTCAACGACATCGAGGTGCTGCCCGAACCGGAGAGCCTGGGTGAGGACGAAGGGGGCCTGACGATGTTTGTTAAGCTGAACCGCGCGACGCGCGCGCAACTGAGGGCCATCCACGAGGTGGTGCGCGAGCACCCCGGGGACTACGAGGTGCTCATCCAAGTCGCGGGCGCCAACTCCGCGCCGG
>CAZDWU010000018.1:30054-31798 GCA_964509165.1 uncultured Chthonomonas sp.
CACCCCGGGGACTACGAGGTGCTCATCCAAGTCGCGGGCGCCAACTCCGCGCCGGTAGCAATCATGGAGCGCGTCGCCGCCACCGAGAAGGTCATCGAAGGCCTGCGGCAAGCGGCACCCGTCGAAGTCGAAATCTACAACGATCTGGGCCTGGCGGAGCTCCCCACCGGGACAACGGAACCGGAACCGGACCTGGTCGAAGTAGGATAGGTTTAAGTCTCGTGCGGCGTCTTCTTTTTTCCTTCGTTAGCTTGGTGCTCCTGGCCTCGGTGGCCTCGGCGCAAGATCCTTTTGACGTGCATGTGGCGCAGTTCGAACTGCTGCAAGACCGCTCGATCCAGAATGAGCTGGGCATCACTGAGCGCCAGCGTGACCGGATGAATGTTCACGCGGAGTGGTTTAACGCCGAGAGCAAGAAGCTGCAAGCCAAGTACGAGGGCAAGCCGGACAACGGGGGCGAGGCCGCGATGAACGAGCTGAACACCATGCGGCAAACCATGAAGGGCCGCGTGCTGGGTGAGCTAACGGCCAACCAGGTTCACCGCTTGGCACAGATCAGCCTGCAAGATGCGGGCGTTCTGGCGCTGATGGATGACCAGGTGGCGAGCAAGGTGGGCTTGAGTTCTTCAGCCATGCAGACGTTGCGCGACGAGTTCCGCAAGAACGGGCAGAAGGCGGCGGAACTGGAGCAGAAGACGCTCGGGCCAATTTACGACAAGTACCGCGAGCGCGCGATTGCCGGCGATCAAGCCGCACAAAAGGCGATGCAGAATGAGCTCGATGCCGCCCGCCGCAAGATTGCCCCGCAGATGGACCAATACCAACGCGAGTTCTTGGTGCTGATGGATAAGACCCTCACCGACCAGAACAAGATGGCTTTTGCCCAACTGCAAGGCGTTCCCTACGCCGCCCGATAGACCCGCCGGAAGGGAAGAATGCCGCCGGATGCGGCATAATGTTCTTTCGCGCCCGTCGAGGACCTCAGGGTTCTCAGACGAAACCAACGGAAAGGCTAAGTAACAGCATGGCGACCTATCGAGGACGAAGATCAGATATCTGCCGCAAAGTCGGCTTCAACATTTGGGGCCGGGCCAAGTGCCCGAGCGTCAAGCGACCGTATCCCCCCGGGCAGCACGGTCCGAACCAACGCGAGCGACGCATGTCGGAATATGGCGAGCAGCTGCTGGCCAAGCAAGTCATCCGCCGCTACTACGGGATGCTGGAAAAGCAGTTCCGCCGCACGTTCGAGAAGGCTCAGCGCATGCGCGGTAACTCCGGTTTGAACTTCCTTCGATTGCTCGAACTGCGCTTGCAGACCCAGGTTTATCGCATGGGTTTTGCCAACACGATTGAGCAGGCCCGCCAGATGGTGAGCCACCAGCACATCTTCGTCAACGGCAAGTTGGTGGACATCCCGTCCTACCAGTGCCGCGTGGGTGACGTGATCTCGGTTCGAGATCGCGCTTCCAGCCGAGGCATTGCTCGCAAGAACAGCTACGAAGGCGCCGCCGTGCCGGTGTACATCGAGCCGGATGTGCCGAACTACGCGGGCAAGATCATCGCTCTGCCGGAACGGGAAGACTTCCCCAAGTTCATGGAAGAGCAGAAGGTCGTCGAGTTCTACGCTCGCTAAGGCCTACTCAAGAAAGACGGAGCCCTTCGCGCGCTCCAAAACAAAACGATCACGTTCCCGCCCGTGGAGCGTGATCGTTCGGTTTCCGTCCCTCACAAAAATCTCTTCTTT
>CAZDWU010000019.1:0-22826 GCA_964509165.1 uncultured Chthonomonas sp.
CCATCAATGGCCAGCCGCGCTCCCTTGAGCCCCACCGCCTGCGCCAAGATCGGCTCCGCCCACATCGAAGGCGACTGCGCGTGCACCATCCCGAAGGTCTCGGGCATGCGCGCCCCCGCTCGCAGCGAGATCAAGCCCCCCAGGCTCGCGCCGCCCATTAGCGTGCGCTCCCGCCGCGCCACCGCGCCGGTGGTCTGCCGCACCCACGGCAGCAGGCGCGACCCCACAAACGCCAAGTAAGGGTCCGGCTCCTTCCAATAATCGCGCTCTCGGTTCGGGCTGGTCACCAGCACCAGCACCACCGGCGGCAGTTGCCGGGCCGCGACCAGGTTCTGCACCTGGTTGGGGAGCTGCGCGTATTCTGCGTAACCCGATCCGTCGTTGTAAATCAGCACCGGCATGTCCCGGGCGTCCTGCGGCGGGCGCCACATCTCCACCGCGTACGCATAGCCTTCCTTGGAAGTCAAAGTCGTCTTGATCTGCCCCCAGTTGCGGCGGGCGGGGGGCTGCACCGGGGCCACGGCGCGGTAATCCGGCCCGGTCCAGATGGAGTTTTCGCCGCCCAGCCCGTTGGGGCCGCGCGCGGCGCGGGGGTCTAGCTGCCACACCCCGTCCACCACAAATTTGTATTCAATGCGGGCGTCGCGGGGCACATCTACGGTCACGCTCCACTGCCCATTCGCCGCCTTGGTGAGGGGCATATCGCGCTCCCAGCCCCGCAGGTCGCCTCGCATCACCACCGCCTTCGCCGCCGGGGCGTGAATCTCGAACTTCGCCGGATACATAGGGGCCGGAGCCATGAGGGCGAGAACCGCGCAAATCATGCCCTTATTATGCAAAGGAAGAAAAAAGAACGCCTCTCCCGCGGGGGAAAGGCGTTCTGGATCTCAAGCCAACGAAGGCTTAGCGGCGCGGGCGGAAGCGCGCGTTCATTTCGTCGTCGCGCTTGCGGGTCGGGAAGTCGTCCGGCACGTCGGGCACGGTGTCGTCATCCCGTCGGCTTCGCTCCGGTCGGTCCGATCGCTCGGCTCGTTCGGGTCGCTCGGCACGTTCCGGGCGGTCGCCACGGTCCGATCGCTCGCTGCGCTCGGGTCGGTCGCCATCGGAGAATCGGCTGCTGCGCTCGCCTCGGTCTCGATCACGGCCTCCGCGATCTCGATCTCGGTCGCCGCCGCGTCCCCCGCGGTCGCGGTCACGTCCGCCACGGTCTCGGTCGCGTCCACCGCGATCACGTCCGCCCCGGTCGCCGCCCGGGAAGTCGCCGGTGCTTTCGCGCGGCGGTTCCTTTCCGCTCAGGATCGGGTGATCCGGGTTCAGGCCCAGGGCCGTCAGGTTCACGCGGCCTTGGCTGTCCACTTCGTCCACCTTCACCTTGATCACGTCGCCCACAGCAACGAGGTCATCGGGTCGGCGCACTTGCACGGTGCTCAGCTTTTCGGTCGGCACCATGCCGTCGCGGCCACCGGGCATCTCCACGAACGCCCCGCGACCAATGATGCGCGTGACCGGACCGGAGAACTCGGTGCCCACTTCCAGGCTCGCGGTGCTGGCCTTGACCATCGCCACGGCGCGCTCCACGGCTTCGCCGGTATCGGCACCCACCACCACGCGGCCATCTTGTTGCACGTCAATGTTCGCGCCGGTGGCTTCCGTGATCTTGCGGATGTTGGCACCACCGGGGCCGATCAGAGCGCCAATCTTGCTGGGCTCGATCTTGACCGATTCGACGCGCGGCGTGCGGCCGTTGTCGGCGCGCGGCTCGCTGATTTCCGCTTCAATGCAGTCCAGCAGGGCGAAGCGGGCCTTCTTGGCTTGGGCCAGCGCATCGGCCAGCACCTTCGCCGGAATCCCGTCCAGCTTGGTGTCCAGTTGCAGGGCGGTGATGCCCTCGCGGGTCCCGGCCACCTTGAAGTCCATGTCGCCACAGAAGTCTTCGATGCCTTGGATGTCCGTCAGCACCACAAACTTCTTGCCGTCGCTCATGAGGCCCATGGCAATCCCGGCCACCGGCGCCTTGATCGGCACGCCGGCGTCCATCAGCGCGAGGGTGGAACCGCACACGCTGGCCATGGAGGTGGAACCGTTGGATTCCAGAACTTCGGAGATCACCTGGATCGAGAACGGATACTCGGGGTTGTCCACCGGCACCACGGCGCGCAGGGCACGCTCGGCCAAGGCCCCGTGACCCACTTCGCGGCGGCCTACGCCCCGCAGGGGTCGCACTTCACCCACCGAGTACGGGGGGAAGTTGTAGTAGTGCATGTAGCGCTGTTCCTTGGTGACTTCATCCAGCGGGGTATCGAGCGATTGCGCATCGCCCGGCAGGCCCAGCGTACAGATGGAGAGCACTTG
Source organism: uncultured Chthonomonas sp. (assembly GCA_964509165.1). Classification (GTDB taxonomy): domain Bacteria; phylum Armatimonadota; class Fimbriimonadia; order Fimbriimonadales; family Fimbriimonadaceae; genus JAHBTC01. The sequence goes on from CAZDWU010000019.1 coordinate 2,353, forward strand.
GGTTTGGCCACGGGTGAACAGGCCGGAGCCGTGCACACGGGGGAGCAGACCGGCGATGGCTTCCAGCGGGCGAATCTCGTCCACCTTGCGGCCGTCCGGGCGCTTGCCGTCTTCGATGATGAACTTGCGGATGGTGTCCTTGATCGCCTTGTCCACGGCCCCCGGGATCGCCTTCTTCATGGCGTCATCACCGGCGTACTTTTCTTGGTACTTGGAGATCAGTTCCTTGGCCAGGTCGTCCATCGCGGATTCGCGCTTGGCCTTGTCCGGGTCGAAGATGCCGCTCGAGATGGTCTTGGCTTCCTTCTTCTTGATCTCATCGACCAGGGTGGAGTCAGCCTTGTCCAGGATCGGCTCGCGCTTGGCCTTGCCGGCCTTCTTGGCAAACTTCTCGATTTCGCCGCAGATGACCTTGATCATCTTGTGGGCAAACTCGAGGGCTTCGGTCATGCGATCTTCGCTGACTTCGCTGGCCCCGGCTTCCACCATGCTGATGGCGCCCTTGTGGCCCGCTACCGCGAGGTCAATCTTGCTCTTAGCCAGTTCTTCGTGCGTGGGGAATACCACGAATTCGCCGTCCACGTCGGCCACCCGCACACCGGCCACCGGGCCTGCAAACGGGATGTCCGAGACCGCGAGGGCCACACCGGCCGCCGTGATGGCGAGGGCATCGGGGGACGAGGACTTGTCCACGCTGAACGCCATGGTGATGACTTGCACGTCGTTGCGCATGCCCTTCGGGAACAGCGGTCGAATCGGGCGGTCAATCAGGCGACTGGTGAGGATGGCGCGGTCGGAGGGTCGGCCACCGCGCTTGTTATAGCCACCGGGAATGCGGCCGATGGCGTAGCGCCGCTCTTCGAAATCACAAACGAGCGGCAGGAAGTCGATGCCCTCGCGGGCCGTCTTGGACATGGTCGCCGTGGCGAGAACAACGGTTTCGCCGAGACCAACGAGGACCGAACCGCCCGCCTGGTTGGCTACGCGGCCAGTCTCGAGGCTGAGGGTTTTGCCCCCCACCTCGAAGGTGTGGTTATGAATCATATGGGTTTGGGGTTAGGGAAGGGCGAAGCGGTTACTTCGGACGGACTTCGCGGATGCCGAGCGCCTTGATCAGCTCGCGGTACTTTTCGATGTCCTTCGAGCGGAGATAACCTTCCAGACGGCGGCGGTTGCCCACCATCTTCAGGAGGCCCTGGCGGGAGTGGTAATCCTTTTTGTTGACCTTGAGGTGTTCGGTAATCTGCTCAATGCGCTTCTGCAGCACCGCGATTTGCACCTCAACGGAGCCCGTGTCGCCTTCATGGTGACCGAACTTACCAATGGTCTCTTTCTTCACTTGCGGATCGAGTGGCATAGGTACTTACTGTTCCAGTGGCGGCCACCGGCAAGGCCAGTCCGCCAAATTGAGGACCCGCTTCTTGCCGCTCTCGACCGCCCTCACTCCAACTTGGAGAGCCGACGACAACGGCAACCGCTCGGATTCCTCCCGCTATGATACTTCGCCCGAGGGTTTGAGGCAAGGACTGGACGCAGGAACGCCCACAAACCGGGCCCATTGGAGTTACACTAGGCGAGGCTCGTATGCAGGTTCATGTCGTTGGCGCAGGAAGTTGGGGAACAGCTCTCACGCTGGTGCTGGCCCGGAATGGCCTGGATGTGCGGATCATCGGGCGCGATGAAGAGACCTTGGAAGCGCTACGCGGCCGCCGCGAAAACCTGAGGTATTTGCCGGGGTTCTTGCTACCCAAGGAAGTTGAAGTCGGAGCCTGGGACGACCTCGCCCAGCCCGCCGAGATGACCGTGATCGCGGTGCCCACGGCGGCGGTAAGCGAGGTTCTGGACGAACTGAAGGATCCGGGGCGGATCGTGATTGCCAGCAAGGGCCTGACGAACCACGGCGACGGCCTGCTGACCGACTTGCTGGAAGAGAAGTGCCCGGGCGTGGAAGTGGCGGCCCTGAGCGGACCCAACCTGGCCGTGGAACTGGCCCGGGGCATTCCGACCGTCGCCGTGGCCGCCAGCACCAATGAAGCCACGGCCGAGCGCGTGCGAGACGCCTTTATGAGTCGCACCTACCGCGTCTACGTAAGTGATGACATCCGGGGCGTGGAACTGGCGGGGGCGCTGAAGAACGTGCTTGCCATCGGCGCCGGAATGGGTGACGGCCTGGGGTTTGGCGATAACACCAAGGGGGCTTTGCTCGCCCGGGGCCTCAACGAGATGGCCCGCCTCGGCATGAAAATGGGCGCCCGCCTGGATACTTTTATGGGCATCGCCGGGGTGGGTGACCTCTTCGCCACCGCCTCCAGCAAGCTCAGCCGCAACTACCGCGTGGGCTTTGCGTTGGGGCAGGGGCGGAGCCTGCATGCCGCCTTGGAAGAAGTGGGGCAGGTGGCGGAAGGCGTGCCGACCAGTGAGCAAGCCCGGCGCCTTTCGCAGAAGTACGAAGTGCCGATGCCCGTGCATGAGGTGCTGTGGCGGGTGATTACGGGTGAATACGAAGCCCGGGCGGCGGTGCAAGCGCTGATGGAGCGCACCCCCACGCGCGAAGGAGTGACCCTCTCTTGACGCCGGTCGTGATTGCCCTGGGAAGCAACCTGGGGGAGCGTGAGGCGAACCTGGAACGCGGCCTGCAACTGGTAAGCGAAGCGGTGCGTTGGGATCGGGTGAGCACGTTCTTGGAGTCCGCGCCGATGTACGAGACGGACCAACCGACCTTTCTCAACGCCGTGGCGATGGGTGAGACGGCCATGGGGCCGATTGCGTTGTTTCGGATGCTGAAGGCGGTGGAGCAGGCGGTAGGGCGCACGCCGGGGCCGCGCTACGGTCCGCGGGTGCTGGACCTGGACTTGATTCAGTACGGGGTGCTGGAATTGCGCAGCGACGTGGCCGAGGGGCTGGTGGTGCCGCACCCCCACGCCCGCGAGCGGGACTTCGTGATGACTCCGTGGCGCGAAATTGACCCCTCGGTGAGCTGAGCACTAACCCGGGAAGGGGAAGTGGTCCACCGTCTGCCACTCGGGGCCATTCACGCCGGCCGAGGCCCGCAAGAGCTCGAGGCCACTGAGGGCAAATCCGGGCAGAACTGGCGCGGGTGACATCCGCACGGCGCGGCCGAGTTCGCTACGGGCCTTTTCTTGCGGGCTACGCAGGCGCGCAAACTCAAATCCACCCAGAAACTCCGGTTGGGCGTCGCGGGGCGGCATCAGGGCTTGCAGTTCCTTGGCCAACGCCGCCAGCACCGCCACATCGGTGCCGAGGCCCACGGCCACCGACCGGGGCATGGTGGGGTTGGGCGCCGGGATCCATTGCTCGCCGGTGAGGGTGAGCGGGTTCGGCACTTGCGCAAGCAGCGGGCGAGCCAGGCCGGCCAAACGCGCCTGTTCGTCCAGTCGGACTTCGCCGAGGTTGAGCACGGCCACCACCCACTCACTGGGCGGGATAAAGCGCACTTCGTCGGTGTTGGCGCGGCGGCGGAGTTCACTTTTGGCCTGGTCCAGGGCCGGATGCCACACCGCCGGGGGGCGAAACCCGATCACCAACCGATTGACTGCATCCATGGTTTCTTTGTAACACAAAACTTATCCCTGGGTGCCCAGTTCTTGACATCTCGTTGACATTTTCTCGGGTCGGAATTGGTTAAGATGCGAGAGTATGCCTGCCCTCGCGAGTGCCTTGGCCCTGATGATGACCGGCGCGGCTCCGGCCACGACCCTGCCCGCCTTGCCGCCCATGGCTTCGGGCTACGTGTTTGAAGACCGCAATCGAAATCGCAAGCGCGACGCGGGCGAACGTGGCCTTGCCAACGTCAAGGTGAGCAACGGCCTCTCCATCACCACCACCGACCGGGATGGGCGCTGGGCGCTGACTTACGATGAGTTCATGACCCCGTTCTTCGTCATCAAGCCGCGCGGCTGGATGACCCCGGTGGACGAGAAGCAACTGCCGCAGTTCTATTACATCCACGCGCCGGAAGGGCTGCCCAAAACCCGCTACGGCGGCATGGAACCCACCGGTCCGCTCCCGGCGAGCATTGACTTCCCGCTCCACCGCCAGAACGAGCCGGATAAGTTCAAGGCGATCGTCTTTGGCGATACGCAGCCGCGCGACCTGCGCGAAGTGGACTACATCGCCCGCGATGTGGTGGAACCCCTGAAGGGCAACACCGAGGGGGCCATGTTCGGCGTGACGCTGGGTGACATCGTCTTCGACAATCTCGATGTGATGGAGCCGCTGGCGCACGTGATCGCCATGATCGGGCTGCCTTGGTACAACGTGCTGGGCAACCACGACATCAACTTCGACACGCCGGACGATGCGCGGGCGAATTCACGATGGCTGAAGATCTACGGCCCTTCCTACTACTCCTTTGAGTACGGCGCCACGCACTTTGTGGCGCTGGACAACGTGTGGTGGCCGGGGGCCAACAACGGTGGCTACCAAGCCGCGTTGGGCCCGCGCCAATTGGCGTGGCTGAAGGAAGACCTCAGCCGCGTGCCCGACAACCAGCTCGTCGTACTGATGATGCATATCCCGCTCATGGAGATGCAGGACAAGGCCGAGATCTTTGAACTCATTAAGGATCGGCCCTTTGTGCTCTCTATGTCCGCGCACACGCACTATCAGTCGCATGAGTTCTTGGGCAAGGAGGAAGGCTGGCCGGGCCAGGGTGAACACCACCACGTGGTGACGGTGACGGCCTGCGGGAGCTGGTGGCAAGGCGCCCCGGACGAGCGCGGCATCCCCCACACCACGATGCGCGACGGGGCGCCCAATGGCTACTTGGTCTACACCTTTGATGGCAATCAGTACAGCATGGAGTTCCGCGCAGCGGGTGCCCCGAGCAGCTACCAGATGAATATCTATGCCCCGGATGTGGCTTCTTCCGGTGACCAAGTCGAGATTGTGACCAACGTCTTCGGCGGCTCGGAGCGAAGCAAGGTGGAGATTCGGATTGGTGGCGGCCCATGGCAAACCATGACCAAGGCCAATGTGCAAGACCCCGCCTATCTGGCCACGTTTGAGCGCGAAAAGGCCATTACGGCTCCTTATCGCCCGCTCCCGGGCGCGGTGAATTCCAACCATATTTGGCGCGCCGAACTCACGGTGCCAGCCGGCAAGGGGCTGGTGCCGGTCGAAGTCCGCACCACGGACATGTTCGGGCAGGTGTACCACGCCACGCGCGGCATCCGGCTGGTGGATAAGCGCTAGTTCGTCGGCGGGTACTTGCGGAAAACAGCCTCGGTCGCATTGGTGATCGCCTGGGCATAGAGCAGCTGGTTCTCCCGCTTCTCGATCCAGGCCTCATCCTGCGGGTTGGTCAGCACGGCCATCTCGATGAGCACCACCGGCACCTGGCTAAAGATGGAACCGGTGAGCGCCCCCTGGCGGGCACCCACGGCCGTTTGAAGGTCCGTTTTGGGGCCGCGATCCCGAAGGTGGCCGGAAAGTTCACGCGCTAAGACCGGGTGAAAGACGGCGGCAAACTTCTTGCTCTCGGCAATGACCTGGGCGCTCGGGCCGGTGACGCCGCGCACGGTGCCTTGCCGCGAAGGGTAGTAGGTGCTGAATCCGCGCCCGTCCGCCGCATCACAGTGGAGGCGAATCACGTAGTTCGCCCCCACCTTGTTGCCGACCTCGGCCCGGTCTTGGTTGCGGACCATCTGGTTCATCGAATCCTTGGTGAGGACAACCGTCGCGCCCTTCCGCTTGAGATACTCCTTGAGCGAGAGGCCGATTTTCCAGCAGATTTCGAGCTCCGTCACGCGAGCCCCGCGCGTGCCGATGCCGACCTCGCTGGGGTGCCCCGGATCCACAACGATCGTCGTCCCGGCCAGGGGGCTGGGGGCCACAACCGGGGCCGAGGTGTGAACGGCAAGAAGTAAGGCTAGCATCCCGCCCCATTATGGCGACCGCCCGAGTTGTGCAAGAATGGAAACGGTTTGGCGCGGGATTTTTGGGCAGAACGAGGGATCGCACTCGGCGAAGAGCAAGAAATCCGTATCCCCTTGACCCGTTCGTACAGCGGCGTCAGTCTGGAACTCCCGATCGTGGTGCGGCGGGCCGCCGAGCCGGGCCCCACGGTCTTCATAAGCGCGGCGGTGCATGGCGATGAGATCAACGGCACGGGTGTGGTGCAGCGCCTAGTGGTGGACCCGCCCTTCACGTTGAAGCGTGGCACGCTCCTGCTGATTCCGGTGGTCAACCTCTTGGGGTTTGAGCGGCACGACCGCTACTTGCCGGATCGGCGTGACCTCAATCGCTCGTTCCCCGGCACGCCCACGGGGAGCTTGGCCAGCCGCATCGCGCACGTGGTCACCACCGAGATTATCGAGAATTGCGACTACGGGATTGACATTCACACGGCAGCCATTCGGCGTACGAACTTCCCCAATGTGCGTGCCGACCTGACCGACCGCCGCACCGCCGCTTTTGCGCGCGGCTTTGGGGCCGAGTTGTTGCTGAGTGGGGAAGGGCCGGACGGCAGTCTGCGCCGCGCCGCTTGCGAGCGGGGTTGCCCCACCTTTGTGGTGGAAGCCGGCGAAACGTGGAAGGTGGAGCCCGCGATTCTGGAGTTTGTGACCCAGGGGATCACGAACGCCCTCATCAAGCTCAACATGGTGGAAGGGGAGCGCGTGCTGCCTTCGTACCGTATCGAAACCGATACCACCAACTGGGTGCGGGCGCAGGAAGGGGGTTTCCTCCAGTTCCATGTGGCTCCCGGTGACCTGGTACGGCGCGACCAGCCTCTGGCCACCAACCGCGCCCTCACCGGGCGGGTGCAAAACACCATTGTCAGCCCGGTGAACGGGGTAGTCGTCGGGATGACGACCATGCCGAGCGTGGCCCCCGGCGACCCCGTGGTCCACCTGGCGTACTGCCGCCGTGGGGAACTGCTGCGGGTGGAGAAGACGCTGGACGAACTCTCGGACGACAGCCTTTATGAGCGGCTGCGGGGAGAGCTGGCCACCAACGTCACCGTCGTGGACTGGCACGACGACTTTGTGGTGGAAGAACTCCCCACGGAGCCGAGCTAGCCTCGGCCGCCACCCAAACGGCCCCCACCGAGCCCCGGGCGACTGCCCCGACTCGTGCGTGAATCCGGGTTCGGATCGGGCTGCCCGTAGACCCGGGCGATGAACCCCACATCGCTCCACCGAGGGTCGCTGAGCAGCGTGGCCTGGTGCACGATGACGAGCTTCTGGCTCGGCACGATGTAAAGGCGCTGGTTGCCGGCCCCGGCGGCCATGAACATATCCTTGGGCACCCACGGCGCGGCAAAGGGTGCCGCATTCACGGGCGTGCCTCCCCCCGTGGCGGGCAGGCCGAGCCAACACGAGAGGCCGTAGCGCGGGTTGCTGGCGGCGGGTTTCACCAGTTCATCCCAGAGGTTGGCGGGGATGATGGATTTGCCTTCCCACTGCCCGCGCTGGAGGATGAATTGACCATAAGTGGCCCAGTCGCGGGCGGTCATCTGGCCGCCGCCTCCCATTTGCGGGCGCCCGTCATCGCAGCGCGTCCACTGGGCGGAGATGCCGAGCGGCTTGAAGATGCGGCGGGTGAGGTACGCCTCGTAGCTCTCCGTCTTCAGCACCGCCTCAATGACTGCGCCAAAGGTGTTGAACGGGGCCTGACCGTACTGGTACTTGGTGCCGGGTTCGGCCGTGAGCGGGTCGTCCAGCACGCTTTCCCAACTGGGGCCGCGCAGGCCGCCGCCGGTGGAGCCGAGGCCCGATTCGAGGCTCAAGAGTTGCCGAATGGTGGCGGTGGCTTTGTTGCCTTCGCGCCATTGCGGCAGGTACTTGCCCACCGGGTCGTCCAGATCAATCAGGCCGTCCGCCTGGGCGGCCAGAGCCACCACGCCATTGAAGGTCTTGGTGCCGCTGGCGAGCGGGTTCACGCTCCGAGCACTGCTCGGGGACTTGTAACTCTCAAAGATCGTCTTCCCGTCGGCTACCACGATCATGGAATGGCCACGTCGCTCGGTGGAAAAAGTGAAGGCCGCCTTCATGTCCTCCGCCTTGGGCACAAACGGAGCCGGGGCGACCACCGCTGCCATGAGCAAACAGCTGAACATACGAGAAGTGACGAGACCCGCCTACGATTGTTTAGCGGGTCTCATCTTCCTGTTGGTTTAGCTGGTGGCCTTTTCCTTCGGTTTGAACTTAAGGATGGTGCCGTTGATGCAGTATCGCAGTCCCGTGGGGGGCGGGCCGTCTTCGAAAACGTGGCCGAGGTGGCCATCACACCGGGCGCAGAGCACCTCGATGCGGCGCATGCCGTAGCTGGTGTCGAGGCGGTACCACAGGTTGTCCTTGTTGTACGGCGACGTGTAGCTGGGCCAGCCGGAACCGGAATCGAACTTCTCGGTGGCGTTGAACAAGGGCAGGTCGCAGCCTACGCAGTGGTAAGCCCCTTCGCCCTTGGATTCCAGGTTCACGCCGCAGAACGCCGGCTCGGTGCCGTGGTTGCGCAGGATCTTGTACTGCTCGGGGGTGAGCTTCTTCTTCCACTCGGCATCGGAGAGGACGAGACGGTCTTCGCGCTCGGGGGGCGCGGTGCGGAAGGTGAGGCCCGTGGCCGGGTCCACTTGGGAGGTGTTCATGATTTGAGAGGACGATTGAGGAAGACTGCCGCGCGCGCCATTGATGGCGAGACCGGCGGCGGCGGCCGCCGCCATGCCAAGCGCGATGCACTTGGTGATGAGATCCATATCTGTAACAACGTTACCAGCGGCGAATTGGTGCCAATCTTCGGGTTTCGGCCCCGGGCCAAAGGGTTACACTGAAGGTATGCGCGTATTGGTGGGAATCAAACCGGGCTCCGATGTGAACGCGGTCCAGGCCTGGATGCAGGCCTTGGGCTTCTCGACTCCGGAGATCGAAGTGCAAACTGTGGCCGAGCCTATTGCCTTCAGTTCCCCGGCGTACCTGGGGGCAGGGGCGACCGTGCCGGTGGAAGTGATTGAAGCGCAAGAATCAGCTGCAAAAGCCATTGCCGAATCCGCTCGCCAAACCCTCGGGGCCAATGCATCCACCATTGCCTACGGGGACCCGGCTAGCGAACTCCTGGCCCGGGCAGAGGCGACGCAAGCCGACCTGGTAGTGGCGCAGAGCGAACCCAAGTCGTGGTTCAACAACTTGTTTATGGGCAGCGTGACGCGCCGCCTGGCGATGGAAGGCGACACCAGCGCCCTGCTCATCAAGTCGGCCCCGGCGGACGGAGCACATGTCGCCGTGTTTGCCAGCGATTTGAGCCCGTACAGCCAAAAGGCGTGGCAGCAGTTTCTGCAGATGCAAGCCCGGGGGTTGCACAAGGTCTTCGTGGTGACGGTGGTGGACACGCGACCGGTGGACTTCGGCCCGCTGTTGCCGGACCCCACGCCCTTCATGCCGAACTTGCCGGTCTTGGATCGAGACGCGTTATTGCAACGGCTGAAGGAAGCCTGCCCTGCCCCCGCCGGCATGAACGTGGAGCACGTGATTGTGGACGGCACGCCGGCGGAATCCCTGGAACCCTACATGCAGTCCTTGGGCGCCGACCTGCTGGTGCTGGGCGCGCAGGGGCACACCTGGGCGGACCGAGTGGCCATCGGCAGCGTGGCGCTGCACATGACGATGTGGGGGCGCTCGACCCTCTTGCTGGTGCGTCCGCCCGCCGGTTCATGACGGCATCCCCCGGTCCGGATTCCAAGCGCGCCCTCGCGCTCGATGCCCTGCGGGGGTTGGCGCTGTTCGGCATGGCCCTGAGCGGGATGATCCCGTTTGGCGGGGTGCACGATCGGCACTTGCCGGACTGGATGTACCACGCCCAGATTCCACCGCCGGAGTACAAGCTCGACACCACGCGCTACGGCCTCACGTGGGTGGACTTGGTGTTTCCGTTCTTCCTGTTTGCCCTGGGAGCGGCCTTGCCTTTGGCGAAGGCGCGCTATGCGGAAAGCGGAGCGACGGGGAAGATCTGGGGGCGGGGCGTGGTTCGGTACCTCGCCCTGGCCATGTTTGCCTATGTGGTGGAGCAAACGAAACTCGGGCGGCTGCAACAACCCGGGCAGCCCTACACGGTGCCGCAACTCTTGACCTGCCTTGGGCTGTTTGTTTTGATTGCGCTGGCCTGGGGGCGTTGGCCTCGGGGTTTGCCCAAGTGGGTGAACCCAGTATCGCAGGGGGTGGGCGTGTTGGGCTTGGCAGCGGTGATTTGGCTGTATCCGTGGCCCGGCGGCCCGTTTGGATTCGCGCGGGTGGATGTGATCCTGCTGGTGCTGGCGAATATGGCGTTTTTCGGCACCGTGTTTGCCTGGGCCACCCGCCGCCACCCCGCCTGGCTGTGGGGCCTGACCCTGGCCGTGATGGTGCTCTTCACGATGGTGGCCGAAGGCTGGGCTTTCGGTCCGCAGCTTGGCGCGTGGACCCCGCTCAAGGAACTGTATCAGTTCAGCTTTTTCAAGTATCTCGCGATCGTGCTACCCGGAGTCTGGGCGGGTTCGTTCTATCTCCAAGCCACGCACCGGGAGCCAGTGGATGGCTGGGGCGTGGTGGCGGTGGGGCTGGGCTTGCCGACCATCGCCTGGGTATTGCTCTTGGATGGGCGAGATTGGTCAAAGACCACCCTCGCGATCCTCGCCTTAGCCGGGATTGCTTATGCCCACAGCCTGCCGAGCGACGGGCGCATCCGGGCGTGGCTCCGTGCGGGCTGCATTTGCGTTTTGGTGGGATTGATGTGCTTACCGCAGGGCGGGGGCATCCGCAAAGACTGGGCCACGCTCAGTTACTTCCCGATGACGGCCGGATTGAGCCTACTCACTCTCGCTGGCCTCGAAAGTCTCGCCGCCATGCGCCCGGCCTGGGTGCGCCCGCTAGCGCTGGCCGGAATGAATGCGATGCTGGGCTACATCGCCATCACGCACTTGGTGCCCGCCTTCATCCGCATCACCAAGTTGCACGACGGCATCGGTTGGGTGGTGTGGGATACGCCGCTCCGCGCCCAGGGGCTCGAGATCATGACCGTGTACGGCTTTGCGCAGGCCGCTTTGGTGATCGCGGTGGCGGCCCTGAGCACGCGATTCCAGTGGTTTATGCGAAGCTGACTGAGCGCGGGGATTAGTCTGCGCGCCGGAACCAACCCGTCTTGAGATACAGCGCTTCGGGGAACTGGATCGGGGCCGGGTGGTCAATGTCCTGGATTGTCATGTGCTCCAGGTTCAGAATCACGTGTTGGTCGTTGGCGGCCAGTCGCACCGTATCCACCAGCATGGGCAGCGACATCTGGTACGTACACGCGCTGACGATGAGGGTGCCACCGGGCTTGAGCGCGGGCAGGGCATGGTAGGCCAGCTTCCAAATCCCCCACTTCAGCGAGTCGCGCTTCTCGGCCGTCTTGGCGATGGCGGGCGGGTCCAGCAGGATCCAATCGTAGGTGCCGGGGGCTTCGCTGGGAAGGAATTCGAAGGCGTTGGCTTCCACCACCGGGAATTCGAGCCCGTTGAGGGCGGCGTCGGCCCGGGCGGTGTCCACGGCGAGCGGGTTCATGTCCACGGCGGTGGGCAAGGCCCCCGCACGCGCGGCCCGCATCGCAAACGCCCCGGTGTAGGAGAAGACATCGAGCACCTTGTCGCCGGGCTTGAGGGCTGCTTCGAAAGCGCGGCGGGTTTGGCGCTGGTCCAAATAGAAGCCGGTCTTGAGGCCTTCCTTGATCAGAACGGTGTGCTTCAGGCCGTCCTCGTGCATCACTACGGTCTCCGGCACGGGGCCGAGCAGCTCACCGGCATGGGGGCTCAGGCGCTCTTCGTTGCGCCCCGCCATGTCACTTCGCTCGTACACGCTGGCAGGCTTGAGTGCTTCCAGCAGGGCGGGATACCAAAGTTCGCGCAGGCGCTCCATGCCCAGCGTGCGCACTTGCACCACGAGATGGTCGCCGTAGCGGTCGATGATGAGGCCGCTGAGTCCGTCGCTCTCGCCGCCGCTCACGCGCCAGCTGTCCGTATTCTGCAGGCGGGTGCGGCGAATCTGGTCGGCTTTGGCCAAGCGGCGAGCAAACCAAGCCTGGTCGATCGGCTCTTCCTGGGTGGTGAGCATGCGCACCGGGAAGCGGCTGGCGGGGTTAAACGTACCGGTTCCGAGCGTGGCCCCGTCCATATCGCGGACGCGCACCAGGCCGCCGGGTTCGCCTTCGCCGTGCTCAATTTCCCCGCGTTGCACCCACGGGTATCCGTTGCGGATCTTCTTTTCGCGGCCTTTTTTCAGCCATACATCGTGGGGCATGGGGCGCAAACTACCCGTTTCAGGGGAAGTTCGCCTGAGCCCGGTAAGGCCTTAAGGGAGCGGGATCGGGTTCTCGGTGGCCGCGTGGACCCGCTGCATCATGGCCAAGAGGGTCTCGACTTCCTTCGCCGAAAAATGCTGCCCGAAGACATGATGGATGGCGTGCAGCATGAAGGGACCGGCGGCTTCGCGGGCGGCGCGGCCCTCGTCGGTGAGGATGCAATAGACCCCGCGACGATCACGGCCACACTTTTGCCGGCGCACCAGACCCTCGGCCGCGAGGCGATCGACGAGGCGAGTCAGACCCGAACGGCTGTAGACCACCCGTTCGGCGAGTTCATTCATGCGGAGGGTGCTGTTCTCCGCCATTTCAAGCGTGACCAGCACGTCGTAATCCCGAATCGGGAGCGTGTTGGCCCGCGCGAGGTACTCCTCCATTTGCATGGAGATGCGAGAATGCGCGACCAAACAGGCGTGAAACGCCCGGACCTTGGGGTCCGATATAGGTGACTCTCCCGTAGAACTCATGGATACAAAGACAAGGACAAGGCAAAAGTTGTTCCGGGCTTGGGAAAACCCGGAACAACCACCAGCTTAGAACTGGAGAATCGAGGTGGTGTTGAAGAAGATCGACTTGTTCTGCACCCCGAACTGAGCGCGGAAGCGATCGTCATGCACATATCGGACGCCGAAGTTGAAGTTTTCCGAATCATACTCGCCGATCAGGGAGTACTGGTTGGGGAAGAGCAGTTCTGCGCCACCAAAGATGCGTTCTTGGAAGATGCCCGTGCCCACCCCGGCGTGCGCCTTCAGGGCAATGGGCGAACCGACGCGGCCGGTCGGATCCCAGTTCGGCGGTGTAAGGTCCACCGAGCCGACGAAGTAAGCCGTCTGGTTGATGGCGTCCAGGGCGTCGATGACCCCGATGCCGACTTCGAAGTTGCCGAAGTTCTGCGGGATGATGGTGACCTTGGCGTTGCCGATGAAGCGATTGCGGCCACTGTCGCGGTCGACAAATCCACCGCCAACCTCGACGTAGCGCATGAGGCCGTAGTTGATACTGGGCACCCGGACGCCGTCGCCGAACGAGGCCCCGAAGGCCACTTGGCCAGGGTCGGCAGTGTAGGCCGTCGGCACGGAAATCAGGCCGGTGGGGCCGAAGAGAGAATTCGATTGGGTGAGCGCAGATCGGGTTCCGGTCAGGATCGGTTGCTTCTCCTTGGCGCTTGCAGAAGAGGCAAGCATCACGGACATTAGGGTCAGGGCACTCATAATCAAGGGAATATACGGTTGAGGCTAGGCAAAGGATGCCGCTCCTTTCGCCGATCGCAACCGGATGGGAAGGAATGCCGTGGATAAGTTGCTCATGAACCAAGAATCCGAGTCAGAACTGCTGACGATTCTGCGGGAGCAGAACGAATTGCTGAAGGATCAAATCGAAGCCACCAAGAACTGGCGGGTGCGATTTGGTATGGGTGTGGCGCAGGGCTTTGGCACGATGATCGGGGCGACGGTGGTGATGTCACTCCTGATCTACATGCTGAACTTGGCGACGAACTTTGACCCGCTGAAGCCTTACGCTTCTCGGATTGTGGAAGAGCTGGAGACCCGTCCGGGCCGCGCCGTCAATCCCCCTGCGGCCAGCCCTTAAGCCTTCTTTTTGGGGGAGCGAGCAGGCTTCTTGTTGGCCTCGGCCACGGCGATCGCCGCATCCATCCACACGCCCAACTCCTCAGGGTCATTGAGGATGGCCGGGGGCAGGGGGTAGTAGCCCATGGGGGCCGCCCCGGGCCAGGGCACAAAGGGCTCCATCCCGTGCGCTTCGAAGTCCGTGCGGTTCGAATCGTCCACTTTGAAGTACAAGTGGTTATCGTCGGCGAGGGCGAAGAAGATATCCCCCGCGTAGAAGCCGTGCCCCCCAAACATCGCCCGGGTACGGACGGGTGTGTGCACGCTCATTTGCGCCACCCAGGCTTCGATTTGGGCTTTGTCATTCGGCATGGCTCACCATACCGAATGACAGACCCGGCTTAGCCGACCGAGTGCTCGAGACTGACGGCCAGGAGCTTTTGGGCTTCGACGGCGAACTCCATCGGCAGCTCGCGGAACACGTCCTTGCAGAAGCCGCTCACGATCATATTGATCGCGTCCTCTTCGCTGATGCCGCGTTGCGCCAAGTAGAACAGTTGATCCTCACCAATCTTGCTGGTGGTAGCTTCGTGCTCCATCTTGGCGGTGTTGTTCTTCACCTCGATGTAGGGGAAGGTGTGAGCGCCGCAGTGGTCGCTCATCAGCATCGAGTCGCACACGCTGTAGTTGCGCGCGCCCTCGGCCCCGGCGTTGATCTTGACCAAGCCCCGGTACGTGTTTTGGCCGTACTCGGCGCTAATGCCCTTGCTGACGATGGTAGAGCGGCTGCGCTTGCCAATGTGCACCATCTTGGTGCCCGTGTCGGCCTGCTGGCGGCGGCTGGTGAGGGCCACGCTGTAGAACTCGCCCACGCTATCGTCGCCCTTGAGGATGACGCTGGGGTACTTCCAGGTGATGGCCGAGCCGGTTTCGACTTGCGTCCAGGTGATGGTGCTGCGGTCGCCCTTGCAGATGCCGCGCTTGGTGACGAAGTTGTAGATGCCGCCCTTGCCGTCCTTGTCGCCGGGGTACCAGTTCTGCACCGTGCTGTACTTGATGGTGGCATCGGCCATGGCCACGAGTTCCACCACGGCGGCGTGAAGCTGGTTCTCGTCACGCTTGGGGGCCGTGCAGCCTTCCAGGTAGCTGACGTAGGCGCCTTCTTCGGCGATGATGAGCGTGCGCTCGAACTGCCCCGTGTTCTGCTCGTTGATGCGGAAGTAGGTGCTCAGCTCCATCGGGCAGCGCACCCCCTTGGGGATGTACACGAAGGAACCATCCGTGAAGACGGCGGTGTTGAGCGTGGCGAAGTAGTTATCGCTGTAGGGCACCACGGAGCCCAGGTACTCGCGGATGAGGTCCGGGTGGTCCTTGATGGCTTCGCTCATGGAGCAGAAGATCACGCCCGCTTCACGCAGTTTGTCCTTGAAGGTGGTGACCACGGAAACGCTATCAAAGACTGCATCCACGGCCACGCCGGCCAGGATCATCTGCTCGTGGAGGGGGATGCCCAGCTTTTCGAACGTGCGGATGAGTTCCGGGTCGGCCTCGTCCAGGCTGTTGAGCTTGGGGAGCTTCTTGGGAGCGGAGTAGTAAGAGATGGCCTGGAGGTCGGGAGCGGTGTGCTCCACATTCGGCCACTTCGGGTAGGTCATGGTCTCCAGGTGGCGGAGCGCCTTGAGGCGGAACTCCAGCATCCACTCCGGTTCACCCTTGATGGCGGAAATCTTACGAACGACGTCCTCGTTCAGTCCCGGCGGGAGCGTGTCGGCTTCCACATCGCTGACAAAGCCCCACTCGTAATCACGCTCGGCGTGATGCTGCAGCAGCTCATCATCGTTGGAAATTTCTACGGGATTCGACATCGTCTCCATACTCGCTCAGTTCTCTACGTTCATTTTGACAAGGAATCTGCACTTTCCTGTCGGGATTAAGGCGGGAGACAAGAAAAAGGCCCCAAATGCGGAGTGCACTTGGGGCCTTGGGGTCAGGTTAGCGAATGACCTGGATCGTCGCGGTGTCGAACTCCATCAGCGGTCGTACGACGCGCCGACTGTTGCGCGGGCTCGCGATGCGAGTACGGATTTCGCGCGTGCTGCTGTTTACGTGGTTGGCCACGTTCAGCGATCCCGTGCGAACCGTGTCGGTCAACGGCGAACCTTGAAGGAACAACAGTTCCCACTGGTTCGTGTTCCAGTTCCAGACATCCAATCGGCAGTTCGTCTTTTCGATGTCACTTCGGAACTCATGCCGATAGGTCAGGCCAGAAATGGCGCCGGCGGGTGCCACGTAGCTGAACGTGATGGTCGGCGTGCCGTTTGCCATATCAATCGTCTTCACGCTGTACCGAACATCATCGCTCAAGCGCAGATCGTTGAGCGTGCCGTTTTCCAGCGTGTAGTTGAACAGGACCGCCGTTGCCGGGACGAGGAGGGGCTCGCCCAGCACGTTGAGGTTCATTTGAATCTCATCGCCAAGGTACTCCGCCGTGATGGTGCCGGAGTAATCCGACACATCGCTGGTCGTCGTGATGTTGAACGTGGCCGAGGTTGCGCCCGCCGCCACCGTCACCGTCGCCGGGACCGTGATGAGCGGACTGGTATCAGTCAGGTTCACCACCAGGCCACCGGTCGGGGCCGGTCGCTTCAGCGTGAGCGTGGCCACACTGGTGTTGCCGCCCACCACCGGGTTCGGCACGGCCGAAAGGGTGTTGAGGATGTACGGCTCGATTTCGAGCTGCCACATGCCGCGCCCAAACGTACCGGCGGTCAGTTGGCGGGTCACGCCGTTGATCACGAGTTCGTCCACTCGCACTCGCGGCAGGCCGCGCGGGGTGGTGATGTCGATCCAAGTGGCACCGCCATTCTTGGTCATCCACACGCCCACGTCCATGGCGACGTACCAGGTGTTGTTCGGATCGTCCGGGTGGCGGACGATGGAGTTCGCCGGAACATCAGGCAGACCAGTGCCCACCGGCGTCCAGACCGGAGTGGCCGCATCAATGTTGGTGCAGCGATAGACGTGCTGCGTGCCGGAGCTGGAGAGCGTCACCACCACGTCCTGTTGGTTGGTGGGGTGGAACGCAATTTCCGTCACCACGCGGTTGGGCAAGCCGTTGGCTTGACCTTGGCGGTCGATGCGCGCGAAGCTCACACCGAAGTCGGTGCTCATTTCGATGCGGCCGTCACCACCCACGAGGATGCGGTTGGAGTTGCCCGGCGCAATCGCGATTGAGTTAATCGCGCTCGCGTCGAGGGCTCGTCCGCCCAGTTGCAGGGCCCAGGTTCCCGTCGCCCGGTTGAACCGGTTGAGCGAGGACGTGTTGGCGTAGAGGTATTGCCCGTTGTTCGGGTCCAGGCGAAGCAGGCCGATGAACGGGATGCTGCTCTGGCCCGTGAACGTGCTACCGCCATTGGCGATCGTCGTCTTAGAGCCGTATGCGTTCGTCGTCGCATAGATGTTTTGTCCTTGCGACGAGTCGTACTGCTGATTGATGTTGAACGGGTTGATCGCGTTGCCCGCGCCGTCGCCCGCCCCGATGTTCGCCCAGTCGGCAATGTTGCCAAAGCTGTGCGGGGTCGAGTTGTCCTGCGTCCCGCCCATCACATAGTTGCGATTGGTGGGGTGCTGGCTGATGCGATAGAACTGCGAGATCCCCAGGCGGCGGTTGAGGTTGCCGTAGGTGATCGTATCGTCGGTTTGCGTTGTGTTGTCGCCGTCGTTGAACGTCAGCAGGTACACGCCACCGTCGGTGCCCACCAGAATCCGGTTCGGATTATTGGGGTCCACCGCCACGTCGTGGTTGTCCTGGTGGACAATCGCGCTGTTGGTGAATGCCTGTTGCCAAACCCCCGAGCTGTTCTTGCCGCCGCCGATGGGACGCCAGCTCGCGCCGCCATCCACCGATTGGGAGATGTCGATGAGGCCGGAATACAGCACGTCATCGTTGCCCGAAGCCGTGGGGCGCGAAGAGCAGCGCAGGTACCAGTCGTACCAGCTTTGCGCCCAGTTGTAGGTGGCACCCGCACTCGCATTCCCGTTCGGGAAGTTCGTGGTGGTGTTCGTCCACGTGGCGCCGGCATTGACCGACTTGTAGATCTGGCGGTCGCCCGTGCGCTTCACGTAAACCGTATCCGGATTGACCGGCGAAGCGGCCACGGCAATGTTGCCCGTGCCCGTGCCGGGCAGGGTGATGGCGGTCCAGGTTGCCCCTTGGTCTTGGGAGCGGAAGAGCACCGGATTGATCCCGCTACCCCCGGCACCGGCCCAGATGTTGCGTCCACCGGAGCGCGGGGCGCCTACCGCGAGTTCCGTCCAGCGCTGGCTATTGGCAAAAGCAACGGTCCAGGTCGCGCCCGCATCGGTCGATCGGACCACGTTGCCCGTCGCCGTGGTGGCGTAGACAATGTTGTTGTTATCCGGGTCGAACACGATTCGACGCGTGCGGGCCGAACCAAACACGGACGTACCCGTGGCCGTCCAGGTAGTGCCGCCGTCGGCAGAGCGCATGATGCCGATGCCCGGCTTGCCGCCGCCATTCAGGTCACCCGTGCCCACCAGGATCACGTTGGGATCGTTCGGCTTGTAGGCCAGGGCATTGACACCCATGGTCGGCCACGCGTCGCCGAGCGGAGTCCAGTTGACGCCAGCGTCGGTGGTGCGCCACACGCCGCCTTCAGCACCGCCCGCGAGGAAGGTGTTCGGGTTGGACGGGTGGAAGGCCACCGCGTTCACGCGGCCATTGACCGGGCTCAAGCCGAAGTAGATGCGATACGGAGCATTAATGTCCGTACCACCGATGAACGTCCAGTTCGGAGCCGCTGCACCCTGGACATTCGGGTTGAAGCCGGGGCCAGCCAGGCGAACCTGCTTGTCGCGGTTTTCGCCGATGAAGCCTTCGTACTTGTTGTTCTGCTGGGCAATGTAGGTGCGCGCCCAGTCGTAGTAGGCACTGCCATCCCAGTCATCCGCCGGGTAGGCGCGGACTTCCATGTACTGGAGGTAAGACTCGATATAGTCGAGGCCCGGGGTTTCATCCCCTTCTTCGCCTTCTTCCTTGCCCTCCTTATCATCCTCTTCCCAGCCAATCGCTTCGCGGTACTCGGCGTAGGTTTCTCGGTACTCCTCAATCGCGTTGCGGAGGCCCTTGACGCTGCGGATCTGCAGGAAGATCGGGGCTTGCGGGGCGATGGGTTCGGCCTTCAGGACGTTGGCGCGCCCTTCGAGACGCTCCAGCGCTTCCTCGTAGGAAACGCCCTTGTAGAGGCGAATGACCACGTTGCCCTGGGGGTCGCGGTGCGTGACCGTACCGATCCCCTGAGCGAGCATGCCCACCGTATCCCAAAAACTAGCGGACTCACGAACGGTGATCGCGATGTCCTTATGGGTTGCAAAAGCCGAAGCTGGTGCAGCGACCGCCGAGGCCGTGCTGAACAGCGCCCCCGTGACCACCAAACCCGCGACCATTGCGGTGCGACTTAACTTAAAGAGATTCATCTGAACTCAGTTCCACGCGGCGCGCAATGTACGTGCCGCTTTAGGGTCCCAAAATTATATCTCTTTGAACTTGCGGCAAGACTAGCAAAAATACGGGGACGTGTGAAGAACCGCGACCTTACGGGGCCTCTCCTCCGGGATGTCCGATTCTCGTTCGCGGGAATCGGGTAAATCATTGCCTGCCAGGGAAGCACGCATGGCCGCCGCCGTACAATCCGAAACCGTCGCGATCACGATCAACGACATTGAGCTGAACGTTCCCAAGGGTGAGCTCATTGTCGAGTCGGTGAAGCGACTGGGGTTAGAGATCCCCATCTTCTGCTACCACCCGCGCATGAAGCCGGTGGGCATGTGCCGTATGTGCTTGGTCGAGGTGGGTTTTAAGCAGCCTGACGGCTCCGTGCGCAAGATGCCGAAGCCGCAAGCCGGCTGCACCCTGCCGGCCAGCGAGGGCATGGTGGTCTACACCGACACCGAGATGGTGCACCGTGACCGCAAGGGCGTCCTGGAATTCCTGCTCATCAACCACCCGTTAGACTGTCCGATCTGCGACCGTGGCGGCGAATGCCCCCTGCAAAACAACACTTTGGCTTACGGGCCTTCCACTTCCCGCTTCCTGGAAGTCAAGCGCCACCTGCCCAAGGCGTACCCGCTCAGCGAGTACGTCACTCTCGACCTTGAGCGATGCATCCAGTGCGGCCGGTGCGTGCGCTTCACGGAAGAAATCTCGGGCGACAGTCAGCTCGCCTTCCGCTTCCGAGGGGCTTCCATGCAGCCCTCGACCTTCCAACTGACGGACTTCGAATCGCGCTTTAGCGGCAACGTGATCGAAATCTGCCCGGTGGGTGCGCTGACCAGCAGCAAGTACCGCTTCCGCGCCCGCCCCTGGGATTTGGAAACCCGGCCCGGCCTCTGCACGCTCACGCCGTGCGGGACGAACGTGTTCTACGACTACCGTTCGGGCCGCCTGGTGCGCATCAATGGGCGCACCAACGAGGACGTGAACGAAGAGTGGACGAGCGACACCACCAAGTTCGGCCACGACGCGCTTTATAACAACCCGAACCGCATTCAGGTGCCGCACGT
>CAZDWU010000019.1:22926-31569 GCA_964509165.1 uncultured Chthonomonas sp.
CTCGCCGCCGACCAGCCGATGAGCTACCTGCGCACCCGCAAGGCGTGGTTCCGCAATGGAGCCCGCGTGGTGGTGGCCCACCATGAAGCCAGCGAAGCCGAAAGCTTTGCCCACGTGGTGCTGCGCTACCGCCCGGGTACGGCCGCCGAATTGGCCGCCGGACTGGCCAACCTACTGGCCCCCGAACTGGCCGACGCCACCCGCATTGCCACGCCGGAATGGACGGAAGCCCAGACCGGAGTGCCGGCCGACCGCCTGCGCGAAGCGGCCGAGGCCCTGCGCGGGACCGAGTTCGCGGCGATTACGACCCACGGCCTCTTTGATGAAGCCAACGGGGTGACGGCCTACCAAACTCTGGCCCTGCTGACCAGCCATGCCGGAGGCAAGTTCAACGGCCTGGTCAACCACGCTAATGAGCAGGGTGGCCGCGAGATGGGCTTTGCGCCGGACCTCGGTCCGGGTGGGGAAGCCGTCACCGCCGGTAAGAACACCGCCGAAATCCTGCAAGCCGCCGCCAAGGGTGAGATTGACACCTTGATCCTGGTGGGCTGCGACCCGATCCGCGACTTCCCGGATACGGCCCTCGCCACCCAAGCCCTGGAGAATGTGGCGAACCTGGTGGTGGTGGATAGCGCCCAAACCGAAGCCTGTGCCTACGCCAGTGCAATTTTGCCGATGGCGCTTCCGGCCGAACGCGACGGAACCTACACCAGCAGTGAGCGCCGGGTGCAGCGTATGGAGCGCATCCTGAAGGCACCGGGCGAGAGCAAGGCCCCGTGGCAGATTGCCATGGAACTTGGGCTGCGCGCCGGCTCCAGTGCGCCGTACTTCCACGCTCGCGACGTGATGGACGCCATTGCCGAGCGAGTGCCGGCCTACGCCGGGGCACGCTACCAAGACATTCCGGAAACGGGGGTTCGATTGGCGAACCCCGAAGGCCTTACGCGCTCCAACGACGCGGTGGTCCAGGCACTCCAATCCCTGCTAGGAGGCAGGTAAAGTCCGAGAGGCATGGAACAGGTGACCGCTTGGCTCGAAGGAGCTAGTAACAACGAGTTCACCGTCGCGGGCATGCCGGGCAGCACCTTTATGGCGCTGGTCCGAGTCATCCTCGTCATCCTTCCGATTCTCACCCTGGTGCCGGGCATCATTTGGTGGGAGCGCCGCCTGCTTTCCTGGATGCAAGACCGCATTGGCCCGAACCGCAGCGGCACCATCACCCTCCCCAACGGCCGGCAAATTCGCACTTTTGGTCTCATTCAGCCGCTGCTAGACGGGGTGAAGCTCTTCCTCAAGGAAGAGATCAAGCCGAGCGCCGTGGACCGCTTGATTTACGTCATCGCGCCGGCCCTGGCCCTTTTCCCGGCCTTTGCCCTGGGGGCGACTCTTCCGTGGACGCCCCACACCGGATTCTGGGGTCACTTCTCCCCGGCCGCGAACATTGATATCGGCATCCTGTGGGTGCTGGCCATCTCGAGCCTCGGCGCCTACGGCATCGTGTTGGCGGGTTACTCCAGCAACAACAAGTACTCGCTGATGGGCGGCCTACGCGCCAGTGCTCAGTTGATTTCTTACGAACTCGCGATGGGTGTCTCGCTGGCGTGCATTGCGCTGGCCACCGGCTCGCTCAAGATGACCGACATGGTGGCGGAGCAGGAGAAGGCGCTATGGGGCGTGATCCCGCAGGTGCAGAACTGGTTCTTGTTCACGCCGTTCGGTTTGCTGTCGGCGGTGATCTTCTTGATCGCGCTGGTGGCGGAAACCAACCGCGCTCCGTTCGACCTTCCCGAAGCGGAGAACGAACTCATTGCCGGTTATCACACCGAATACTCGTCCATGAAGTTCGCTGTGTTCTTCATGGGTGAATACGCGGCCATGTTCGTGTTCAGTGGCGTCTTTGCCGCCGTGTTTATGGGTGGTTACCACTTCATGCCGTTCAACTACGACGAACTGGCGGTGACCTTCCCGAGCCTGAGCTCCTTCTGGTACGCCCTGCGCGATCTCAACTACTGGCTCGGCCCCGCCGGGTTCTTGGTCAAGCAGATCTTCATGCTGTCCTTCTTCATTTGGCTGCGCGCCACGCTTCCGCGACTGCGCTATGACCAGCTGATGAACCTGGGCTGGAAGAGCCTGTTGCCGACGGCGGTCGCCAACTTCATTATCGTGGGCATCTGGATTGTGGCCACGGAGATGTACGGCGTGCTGGGCGGCTGGGTGGCCTTCTTCGGCGCGGTAGCCCTGCTCGCGCTGCTCTATTTCAACCTGGTGTCGGCCTCGCGCAAGTCGCGGGAAGCCGAACAACGCCAAGCCATCTCTTTGGTGGATGGCACCGAACGACGATCCATCACTCTCGTGGACCCGGCCCCGGCCTCTTCGAGTGGCAAAACCGTATGACAACGCACTTCTCAAGGAATCTGGAGGCCGGTCGGTGACCACCAACCAAATCGCCTTTCTTGCCCTCGCGCTCCTGGCCCTTATCGGCGGGGGCGGCGTGGTGTTTAGCCAGCGTCCCGTGCGGGCCGCCATGTGCTTGGTGCTCAACTTCCTGGTGCTGGCCGCGCTCTACTTTATGCTGGGCGCGCAAATGCTGGGGATCTCGCAGATCATGGTGTACGCCGGGGCCATCATGGTGCTGTTCCTGTTCATCGTGATGATGCTGCGCATGGACCGGGAGGAGCCGCACAAAGTGTGGTGGACCAGCGCCCCGGTGGTGGGCACGATCTTTGGGGCCCTCGTGCTGTTTATCTTCGCGCTGGGGATTCGGCCGGTGGCCGAAATGAAGCCGGGAGCGGTCGATCCGAAGTTCGGAACGCCGCAGGCGATCGGCATGGAAATGATGACCACCTACGCGTGGCCGTTTGAAGTTGCGAGCATGCTGCTCCTCGTCGGGATCGTGGCCTCGATCATCCTGGCCAAGAGGAGAATCTAGTGTTGCCGCTCGCGATGGTACCGACGGGAATCGTCAACGACGTCCCTATCGAGTGGTTCTTGCTGCTTGGGGCGATGCTGTTCGCTTTGGGCGCCGTGGGTGTGGTGGTGCGCCGCAACCCCGTTACCGTATTTATGTGCATTGAGTTGATGCTTAATGCCGTCAACCTCACGTTTTTGACGTTCGCTCGCTACCAGAACGGGTGGGGCCTCAAGTACGAAAACGCCCAGCAGGCGGCCATGAACGGTCAAATGATGGTGATTTTCGTGATGGCCGTGGCCGCCGCCGAAGTGGCGGTCGGGCTCGGCATCATCATGGCCATCTTCCGGGCTCGCCGCGAAGTGGACGTCGACGACCTCAGTACGCTGAGGAACTAAGGAGATCACGATGGATTACAAGCTGATTTGGTGGGTTTTCGCCCTCCCGCTCTTCGGATCTCTGTTCCAGGCTTTGGGCGGCAAGATCGTGGTGGACACGTTCGGCCCCAAGCTCGGTCGCCGCATTTGTGGGGCCTTGGGCGTGGCACCGATTGCCCTCGCCTTCCTCATTGCGCTGCCGATGACTCTGCAACTGATGCGCCAACCGGAATCGGAGCGCGCGGTGGTCCTCACTCTGTTTGAGTGGATTAGCACGCAGGCGATTTCCATCCCGTTTGAGTTCCGGGTGGACCCGCTTTCGATGACGATGGTGCTGGTCATCACCGGCATTGGTTCGCTCATCCACCTCTACTCCATCGGCTATATGTCCGAGGAGCCCGATTTTCCCCGGTTCTTCACCTACCTCAACCTGTTTATCGCGTTGATGCTGGTGCTGGTGCTCGGCAACAACCTCGCCATGCTATTCATCGGCTGGGAAGGGGTTGGTCTGTGCTCCTATCTGCTCATAGGCTTTTGGTACAAGGACCTCAAGAACTCGGCGGCCGCCAACAAGGCATTCATCGTCAACCGCATTGGTGACGTCGGTCTTACGCTCGGGATGTTCTGGCTGGTCGTGCTGGCCGCGCAGAACAAGGATGCCCTTGGCATTGTGGATAGCCGCTGGCTGAGCTACGACGTGTTGCTCCCGCAAATCGGGCAACTCCTCGCCAGCAAGCCGTTTGATGCGACGATGATCGCGCTGCTTCTCTTTGTGGGCGCGTGCGGCAAGTCGGCGCAGTTTCCGCTCTTTGTGTGGTTGCCGGACGCTATGGCCGGCCCCACGCCGGTTTCGGCTCTCATCCACGCGGCGACGATGGTCACCAGCGGCATCGTGCTGCTCAACCGCGTGCAGGAGATCTTCCTCGCCTCTCCGTTCGCGATGAACGTGGTGGCGCTGGTGGGGGCGGCGACGGCCCTGCTGGGGGCGGGCATTGCCTTTGGCCACACGGACATCAAGAAGGTGCTGGCGTATTCCACCGTCTCGCAACTGGGCTATATGTTCATTGCTTGCGGCGTGGGCGCGTTCTATGCCGGGATGTTCCACGTCATCACCCACGCGTTCTTCAAGGCGCTGTTGTTCCTGGGCTCGGGCGCGGTCATCCACGCGATGGCGCACGACCAAGACATGCGCAACTACGGCCGGCTGCAAAAGTATCTGCCCATTACCTATCTCACGATGGGGATTGGCTGGGCGGCCATTGCCGGGGTGCCTTTCCTGTTTAGCGGCTTCTGGAGTAAGGAAGCCGTGCTCTACAACGCACTGAACATGCCGGACAAGATGTCCACGTTCACCATTGCGGGCCTCACTCCGGGCGCCTTTGCCGGTTGGGTGGGCTTGGCGGTGGCCGGGATGACGGCGTTCTACATGACGCGCATGATGGCGCTGACCTTCGGCACAGATAAGGAGCGCTGGCGCGACCTCGCTCCGGCGCACCACGATGTGCACGCCCACCACGATGATCACCACGGTCACGACCACGCGCACGGCGATCATCATCACGGCGAGGACACCGAAGGGTTCTTCATGACCGATGAGGAGATGAACGCCCAGGTGCACGCGCACGATCATCATCACGAACTCGATCAAACCCACGAGCCTCACGAAGTGCCGTGGACGATGTGGGCGCCGCTGGCGATCCTGGCCGTGTTCTCGCTCGGCTTTGTGGGCTACGCCATGGAAGCGGGCCACTGGCTTAAGGATTGGCTGGCCCCGTGGGGTGCCACGGAGGTCAAGACGGCCAAGAACATCACCCACGACATGCTGACCATTCTCAGCATCGTGGTGGGTACCACCGGCATTCTCGGGGCGTTTGTGGCCTACCGCAAGCTCCCGAATTCGGAAGGCTTCGATCTCAGCAAGTGGAATCCCCTCCGCCGCGCCGCCGCCGCGTCGTTCTACACCGATTGGTATAGCAACAAGGGAAGCGGGATGCTAGCTTCGGGAGTGGGAGCGGTCGTCAAGCTGTTCGATGTCGGAATCATCGACAACATCGTCAAGGCCGTCGGCTCGATCTTCGGGGTCTTGCTGAGCGCGATTGGTAAGCGGTTCCAAACCGGCTACGTGCGCAACTACGCGCTGATGATGCTGGTGGGAGGCTCCGCAATTATCGTCTACGCCCTGGTTCAGGTGATGGGAGGCAAGTTCTAATGGAAAACACGGGTCTGGGAATCCTCTCGCTTCTGCTGGCGGTGCCGGTGCTCGGGGCCATCTTCTTGATGTTCATCCCGGAGACCTTCGAGCGCGCTATCAAGGGTGCGAGCATGGTCTTCAGCCTGGTGGCCCTCGGGGTCGCCGCCACGGTCCTCAGTCAGTTCGATGGGCGGTCGTTCCACTTCCAGATGATGGAAGCGGTGCCGTTCCTGCCCAGCATTGGCGTGCAGTGGAAGGTCGGGGTGGATGGCATCAGCATCTGGCTGGTGGTGCTCACCACGTTCCTCACGGTGGTGGCCAACTGGTTTAGCTACTACATCAAGACGCGCGTCAAAACCTACTTCGTCCTTTTGCAATTCCTGCAGATGGCGATGCTCGGCGTCTTCGTTTCGCTGGACTTGATCCTGTTCTATGCCTTCTTCGAGGCCTCGCTGGTGCCCATGGCGCTGCTGGTCTACATCTGGGGCGGTTCGGATCGCGCCTACGCCGCGCGGAAGTTCTTCATCTACACCTTCGGGGCCAGCATCTTCATGCTCATCGGCATGATTGCCCTGGCCATGCAGATGCAAAAGGTGACGGGCGCCATGACGTTCGATCTCGTCGCGATTCAGGCGCAGGTGGCCAACGGGGCACTGTGGGCGAACGCCGTGCAGATGCAAACCGTGGTGTTCTGGACCTTCGCGGTGGCGATGATGGTCAAGTGTCCGATGTTCCCGTTCCATACGTGGCTACCGGATGCCCACACCGAGGCCCCCACGGCCGGCTCGGTCATCCTGGCGGGCGTCCTGCTCAAGATGGGTACCTTCGGGTTCCTTCGCTTCTGCTTGCCGCTCTTCCCCGAGGCGATGCAGAACGCAGTGCCGATCTTGATGACCTTGTGTGTCATCGGCATCGTGTACGGCGCCATTGTGGCGACGATGCAGGACGACGTGAAGAAACTCGTCGCCTACTCCTCCGTGGCACACATGGGCTTTGTGATGCTCGGCATCGTCTCGCTCTCTAGCAATGGTTTGCTGGGCGGGGCGTACCAGCAACTGAACCACGGGATCAGCACGGGTGCCTTGTTCTTGCTCATCGGTTTGCTCTACGAGCGCATCCACACGCGTAAGTTCGCCGATATGGGTGGCCTGAAGGCGCAGATGCCGATCTTTGCGGCACTGTTCCTCATCGTGATGTTCTCCAGTGTCGGCTTGCCCGGCACCAACGGGTTCATTGGCGAATTCTTGGCCATGATGGGCGCCTTCCAGGCCGGGATGGCGGGGGCGTTTGGCCTCAACATCTGGCTGCCGGTGATTGCCGGGACGGGCGTGGTCTTTGCCGCGGTCTACCTGCTCAAGATGTTCATGCAGGTGTTCTACGGACCGATCACCAACCCCGATCTGCTCCGGCTGAAGGACATCAAGACGCACGAAATCGTGCTGGTAGGCATGTTCATCGTCCTCATCTTCTGGGGTGGGATTTATCCCAACACCTTTATGAAGCCGATGGAGAGCAGCCTTGGCGCGGCCCGCATGATGGCCGTGAACCCACAAGGCATGCGGCCGAGTTGGAGCGAGCCGCTCCACGAGATTGACCAAGACGGCAACCTGGTGCAGGTGTTGCCGCGAGCGGAAGGGGTGGCCCTGGGTGAATACACGGTGCAACAGCAGATCGCCCCGGCGAACCACCACTTTGAAAATCTCCGCGAACCCGCCGAGGTGGCACAACGATGAACAATTACGTGATTCCCACCATTGACTGGACGGCGGCCATGCCGGTGATTGTGGTGTTCCTCACCGGGATCGCCGCGCTTTTGGTCGAGATGTTCCGCCCCCGGCAGAACAACAACGTCATCGTGGGCATCAGCCTCACGGGTTTGGCGGTGGCGGCTTACTTGCTGGCCTCCCAGGTCGGCATGCCGGCGATTGATACGTTTGCCGGGATGATCCGCCGCGACCACCTGGGCTTGATGTTGCAACTCCTGATGGTGGTGGCCTGCGGCCTGACGTTCCTGTTTGGTGAAAACTACCTGCGCGAGCGCCGCATGGCATACGGCGAGTTCTATCCGCTGGCGATCTGGTCCACGGCGGGCGGCATGATCATGGTGGGCACCGATCATTTGCTGATGATCTTCATCGGCCTGGAAGTGCTCTCCATTTCGCTCTACTGCATGGCAGGATTGGCGCGCGAAGAGCAGCGCTCGGCCGAATCGGCGCTCAAGTACTTCTTGCTCGGTTCGTTGGCTTCGGCGTTCTTGCTGTACGGCATTGCGTTCTTCTACGGCGCGACCGGCACGCTGAGCCTGACGCAAATCGGCATGAACGGCGCGCAGATGAACATGCAGATTCTGGCGACGGCCTTCGTCTTGATTGGCCTGGGCTTCAAAGCCTCGCTGTTCCCGTTCCACATGTGGACGCCGGACGTTTACCAAGGGGCGCCGACCAACGTCAGCGCGTTTTTGGCCACCGTCTCCAAGATTGCGGCCCTCGGCCTGATGGCGCGGATGCTGCCGGTGCTGGGGCAGACACAAGACTTCTGGTTCCCGGTGCTGTTCTGGCTGTCGATGCTCACCATGACGGTGGGGAACGTCTCGGCCATCGGCCAGACGGATCTCAAGCGCATGCTCGGCTTCTCGTCCATCGCCCACGCGGGGTACGTGATGGTGGCGCTTTTGGCGCACCTCAAGAACCCGAAGGTGGTGAGCCTGGACGCGATGGTGTTCTATCTCGCGGTTTACAGCGTGGCCACCATTGGCGCCTTTGCGGTGCTGACCCTGGCGGTGCGCAATGCGCAAGAAGACGCGCGCGCCTCGGCTCTGCACGGGCTGTGGAAGCGCAACCGCTTCGCGGCCGGCGCGTTCATTGTGTTTCTCATCTCGCTCATTGGCATCCCGTTCACCGGGGGCTTCTTGGGCAAGCTGCTGATCTTCCAAGGGGCGTTGCAAGCCGACTTGCTGCCGCTCGCCATCGTGCTGGGTGTCAATTCGGCGATCAGCGTCGCTTACTACCTGTTCATGGCCAAGGCCGTGTTTGTGGATGACGAAGAACTGACGGGTGCCCGCGTGGGCCAAACCTCGGGCGGCCTTAAGCTGACCTGTGTGGTGTGTGCAGCGGCGGTCTTCGGTTCCTGGTTCTTTGGCTCCAGCCTGCAAAGCCTGCTGAGCGCTC
>CAZDWU010000020.1:0-14354 GCA_964509165.1 uncultured Chthonomonas sp.
GTGGTGGGCGATACCGTCGCGTTGCCCATCGGCACGCTCCGGGTGGACCACATGACGCGCCGCCGCGTCATTCGGGTTTCGGTGGAAGTTACTCCGCGCCCCGTTGAGGCTGAAGAAGAATAAGCTCGTGCCCGACCTCTTGCCACTGGTAGCCACAGGCTTCCACGTGGTCCTTCAGGTCGGAAAGGGCCAGGCCGCGCTGTTCCAAGAGGGGCGGGTGGACTTCCACCACAAATGCCCGCACCCGGCGACTCATCAGCACATCGGTGGCGGCCCAAAGGAGCTCGTATTCAAAGCTCTCGATGTCCACCTTCGCCACATCCACCTCGTCCAGGCCGTGCTCATCCAGCAGGGCGGCGAGAGTGGTGACCCGCACCGTCTCGGTGGGGATGGCGTACTTGGTGGCGCGGGCCAAACCCGAAGCGCCCGTATTCATGTCGGGGAAAAGGTGGATCTCCGCCGAGCCCTCTTGGTCAGCCACCGCGAGTTTCGCAATCTGAGCCGACGAAGCCCCGTTGGCATCAAGATTTCGGCGCAAGACTTCTTGCAATCGAGACTGTGGCTCCACCGCCACGATACGCCCGGTCTCGCCCTGCGCTTGCTGGGCCAGCACCGAAAAGTAACCCTCGTTGGCCCCGATATCGAGGAACGTACCCCCGCGCCGCCAGTGCCGCTGCAAGGCCGCCGTCATCTCTGGCTCGTAAGCCTCGCCCCGCAAGATGCGCGCGCCGAAGTTCGAAGCTGGGTCCACCCAAAACGTGCCCTGCGGGCCGGTGAACTCGATCCGGTCGAGTCGCAGCCAGCGCTTGAGCCGGGCGGCCAGCGAGGCGGGGCGGACCCGCCGGAGCCAACCCGCCAACCGAAGCTGCGACTGAGGATTCATGCCGGTGAGAATAGCCGACCTACGCCACGCGGCGCTTGTGGCTAGAGAGCATGCGGGCGCGGTCACGATACTTGTTCACCGTGCGGCGGGCCACTTGCAACCCTTTCTGCGCCAGCCGGTCCGCGATGTCTTGGTCGCTCAGCGGATGGTCCGGATTCTCACTGGCGAGGATGTCCTCGATCATGCGTTGCACCCGCAGGGCCGCCTTAAAGAACACATCGAAAGAGACCACTTCTCCCGTCGCAATTTGAATGAACTTGCCGTTGGTGGCGCGGCTGATGGTGCTCTCGTGCAGCCCCAAATCCTTGGCCATCTCTACGCGAGTTAAGTTCTGCAAGAACTTGTAGTCCCCGGTTTTCACAAAGCCCTCTTGGCGTTCGGCCAGGTACTTGGCGACGCGGGCCAATGTTTCCCGGCGGCTATTAAGGGCCGAGAGGAAGTGCCGCGCGCGGTCCACGTATTCGGTGATGTGGCGCTTCTCGTCCTTGGCCCCCTGGCGGCGACCCTGCAGCTCCCAGTACCGATCTTCGTAGCCCCGGTCCACCCGCAAGTTGAGCGGCGACGGCCCCGGAATCTCGATGATCCAGCCGTATTCGTCAAAGCTCAGCATCACGTCCGGCTGCGCCCCGATCGAGCGCTCGGAGACTTGCGGCACATTGTGCGCGCAGAAACCTTCACCCGGGAACGGATTGAGCCCCGTGATGACCTCAAACGCGGCCTCAATCAGCTCATCCGCCACCTTGTAGCGGTGGCGCAGGCTGCGGGTATTACGCTGCACCAGTTCGTCCCAGTGGCTACGCAAAATCTGGCGGGCCAGTCGCTCGGCATCCGTCTGCGGGCGTTGCAATTGCAAAATCAGGCAGTCGCGCAGATCATAAGCGCCCACCCCCGCCGGCTCGCAGCTGCGCAGAGCATCAATCGCGGCCTCCGCGTCTTCCAGGCTCACGCCGCAGTCCAGGGCCGCCTCCTCAATGGTGGTCGTCAGGTAGCCGCGCTCGTTGATATTGCCGATGAGATACAGGCCCAAGGTGCGGCTCTCCGCCGGGAGCATGGTGAGCAACTGAGCCCGCAGGTGATCCCACAGAGAATCATGCGAGGCCGCCAGGTCAATCCAGTCCGGGGTGGAATCATCCGTCGGGCGGCAGCGGTTGGCCTCCCAGGTGTCGCCCGAGGGGCGCAGTTCGGACGGGGCCACGTGTTTCAGGATCTCTTCCCGGGTCAGCGGCTGAAACTCGTCATCAATCCGTTCGAGCGCTGGGTTCTCCAGCAGCTCGGCTTCCACGGCCTGGAAAAGGTCCGCCTGCGCCAACTGCAAAATCTGGCTATTGAGAACAACTTTCGGGTCCGCAGTCGTGCGGAGTCCCGTTCGTACGGAGGTTCGGATGGATGCGCCCGGTTTCATGCGTTGTCGACCTTGTGACACTCAAGGTCTCGGTGCTTTCCGGGCCGGGCTTCTCCGGGGGAATACTAGGATTTGCAGAACGGGCCGCAATGGCACGACGTAGCGTAGGAGGGAAGGAAGAACGATGTTTACGGGGTTGATTGAGGCCGTGGGGGAAGCGGTGCGGCACGAGGCGCCCCGACTGGTGGTGCGCCCACCCGCCGAGGGGATGGGCGAGCCCTGGGTCCTGGGGGAGAGCATCGCCATCAACGGTTGCTGCCTGACCCTGGTGGACTTTTCCGAGGACCTCGCCTTTGACCTCAGCGAGGAAACCTACGCCCGCACCAACTTGGATCAACTGGCCGCAGGCACCCCGGTGAACCTGGAACGGGCCATGCGGGTGGGCGACCGCCTGGGTGGCCACATGGTGCAGGGCCACGTGGACACCACCGGCACCCTGGTGAGCCTGGAACCCAGCGGCGACGGCTGGACGATGACCGTGCAAGCCCCCGCCGAAGATGCCGCCCTGCTGGTGGACAAAGGGAGCGTGACGGTGGATGGTATCAGCCTGACGGTGGTGGAGCCGGATGCGACGGGGCGATTCCAGGTGGCGGTCATCCCGCATACCTTTGCCCACACGCACCTGCGCGCCGCCCAACCCGGGCAGCGGGTGAACCTGGAGTTCGATATCATCGCCAAGCAGGTAGTGCGCTACCTGGAGTTGCGGCAGGGCTAGTTCTCGCGGGTGATGGTGATGCACTCGGCGAGGCGGGCGGCGGCCGCCACGTTGGTGCGGTGCCCGCTGCGATGGGCCGTGACTTGCATCACCGACCAAGGCACCCCGGCCAGCAGGAGGTCGCCCATCAGGTCCAGCAACTTGTGCCGCGCGGGCTCATCCGGGAATCGCGGCGGAAATGCGTAACCCTCCGCCTCCAAAATCACGCAACTGTCTTCGCTCAGCCCCAGCCCCAACCCCATCTGGCGGAGCGGCTCGACTTCTTCCCGGAAGGCAAACGTGCGGGCGGGGGCGATCTCTGAAGCGTACATCTCGGGGCTCAAAACGAACTCGACTTCTTGCACACCCGGCCAGCGCGGGGAGTTATCGTATTCGTAGCGCACACGCCCGGTGCCGGCGGCCATCGCCACCTTCACATCACCCTCGATGAAGTACACGCGCTTGAAGAGTCCCTCGATGTGGAGCTGACCGCAGGGGGCCATCCCCACGGACTGCAAACCCGCCACAAACTCCTTGGCACTGCCATCGAGCGCCGGCATCTCGCCGCCCTCGACTTCGATTTCGGCATCGGTGAACCCCAGCCCCGCGAAGGCGCTCATCAGGTGCTCAATCGTGGCGACCGGGCCGAGTTGCGTGCACCGGCGGGTGTCAGTTACTTCATTCGGCGTGGCGGGCACGCGCTGGGCACCGACTCGGAAAGCGATCCCATCCGCCCCGGGGTGCACCGTCACGCGCACCGGCTGCCCGCCGTGCAAACCCTGCCCCGCAAATGAGACACCATCGGCCACGGTGAAGCGGGGCGCGGAGATCACGCTTTCTCCCCGTCGCCTTGGGCTTTCTCCAGCTTGGTGATGCGGGCCACGATCTCCGGCAGCTTCTGCATCAGGGCCAGCATCCGCATATGCTGGCGGGCCGGCACCGCCGGCAAGCCCATGTATTGCCCGGGCTCCATCAGCTGCTTCATCACGCCGCTGCGGCCTCCCAGGGCGATGTCGCTCCCCACTTCGGCGTGGTCGGCAATCCCGGTTTGGCCGCCCATGATGACGCGCTCACCCACGGTGGAACTCCCCGCCAGCGAACAGTGCCCGGCAATCACCGTGTGTGCCCCCACCCGTGCGTTGTGGCCCACCTGGACGAGGTTATCAAGCTTCACGCCCGCCGCAATGTGCGTCAC
The DNA here is from genome assembly GCA_964509165.1 of uncultured Chthonomonas sp. GTDB lineage: Bacteria > Armatimonadota > Fimbriimonadia > Fimbriimonadales > Fimbriimonadaceae > JAHBTC01. Next base: position 4,175 of record CAZDWU010000020.1, read on the forward strand.
CCCGCAGGTGGCGCGGTCCACACAGGTGTTGGCGCCGATTTCGACGTCATCTTCCAGCACGACCCGACCGATCTGCGGAATCTTGAACTGTCGCCCACCGACCATGGAGTAGCCGAAGCCATCCGCGCCCAAGACGCTGCCCGAGTGGATGCGGCACCGCGCCCCCACCGTGACCGAGTGCACCAGCGTGACGTGCGGGAAGAGCACACTCTCCGGCCCCACGTGGCAGTCATCGCCGATGAAACAACCCGCATGGATGTACGCTCCGGCGGCGACGGTTGCGCCCTCGCCCACCACCACATAGGGGCCGATTTTCGCATCGGGGCTCACTTGCGCCGATTCCGCCACAACGGCCGTGGGATGCACACCGGGGGCAATCGTGAGGGGGCGATCGAGCTTGTTCAGCACCCAGCCAAAGGCCATGCGGGGCTGGTCCACCGCCACCACCGGCCGGCCGAGCGCCGGGGCTTGGGTGGGGACAATCAAGGCCGTGACATCGCTGGCCAAGGCCCGCCGCACGTAATCCTCATTGGTCGCAAAGGTGATGCTGTGGGGGCCACCCTCGCCCGCGGGTACGGCCTGCCGGATCACCAGATCCTCAGGACCACGAAGCTCGCCGCCTACGGCCTGGGCAAGTTCAGAGAGGGTGAAAAAAGGCGTGTTCGCCATGCGATGTATTCCGTGGTGACATCCTTCACGCCGGGCGCGGCCGGAACGACCTTGTAACCCCGCGATTCGGCGAAATGTCGTATCCATTCTTGCTCATTCGAGCGGGGAGTGGTTGGCCAGGGGGAGGATTCCCACGCCACGCCTTGGGTCCGACGGGCCTGCGCGGCCACCGAAAACTGCGTGCTGCTACCCGCTACCGCCGGGAGTTGACGATCCGAGGTCAGCGTAATGGGAGTGACAGAAAGGAAATCCGTCCCCACGGTGCGCTCGGCCCGTAGCCGGGCGGCCTCCATCTCTTCCAGTTCCAGGGGCACCAGGTCGAACATGGCTTGGCGGCGCTCATCCTCCAGTTGCGTTTGCAGCTCCGCCCACCGGTCGTCCCACTCGGCGCGGATGGTGGCGGATTCATGACTCACGCTCTGCCGAACCTGGGTGGGGTAACCGGGTTTGACCGACGAAAACGGACCGAACCGCTGGGGAGGACGAAGAGAGAACGGATCAGGATCGGGCCAGCCCATGCGCCAGGCAAGGATGCTACGCCAATCCCCGGCGGCCGCGATGCGGCCCTGCTGGTCCGCCCACCACTGCTGGCGAGCTTCGGCGGTAGTAGCCACAAAGCCTTCCTCAATGGCCGCGAGCTGCTGGCGGCGGATGGCTTCGTAGCGGGCGGCTACTTCACGGATCTCGCGATCCGCAGCGCGTTTGAGGGCCATCTGCCGCGATCGCTCCACTTCGGCCAGGGCGGCTTGGGCGCGGGCTTCTTCTGGCCCCGCGATGATGCGGCGTGGCTTCTGGTCGGCGAGATTGGCCGAAAAACTGGCTTGGCCGGTGCCCAGTTCGGGAAGGGCAAAGTCGGCGGGCGCGGCATCTCGCGGAATGCGCGAGACATCAATGCTGACGACGGGGGCCGGGCGCATACACCCGGCTCCCGCCATACCGAGGATTGCCGCACTGGCAATCCCGAAAAGACCCCATTTACGGAGCGGCATTGACGGCCTTCACGACCTCAGGAGTGAGGTCCGTGGAGGAGTAAACGAGGACGCTGGATTCAAACACCATGGTAAAGCCCTGTTTCTTGGCGACTTCGCCAATCTTGGCCCGCACTTGGGCGATGGCTTCCTCGCGCAGGGTGCTCCCCAGTGAATCCATATCGTTGTTGAAGACCTCGTTCCACTGCCCCAGCACGCTCTGAGCGATCTGCAGGCGACCGTTCAGGTCGGTCAGCAGTTCCTTCTCTTGGTCCGTCTTGTCGGCCTTGGTCACCAGCGTCTGCAGCTGCTTGGCGGCGTCGCGCACGGCGGTCTTGGTGGCTTCCAGCTTCGTCTTTTCGGCGGCCGTCAGGTTCTCCTTCAGGCTCAGCGTGAGAAGGTCGTTCGCCTGTTCGTTGGTCAGGCACGGATTCTCACGCACGAAGTTGAGGATGTCGCTGCGGACCTGCCAGGCATTGCGCAGCTTTTCGTTCTGCGCCTTACCCAGGTTGCTGTCTTCCAGCACCTTGGTGATGTCAACCGCCGCGTACTTTTCCGCGTTGTTCTGGAAGCCGGGGGCGATGATCAGGGCGCCCACCAGCGTGAGGGCCAGCGCAACCGTCGGGAGCCATTGAGTGGGTTTGTTCATGGGTTTGTGTGTTCGTTGTCGGGTTAGTCCGGCGGGTTAGAATCCTGTGCCGATGTTGAAGTGAACGCGACTGCCACCGTCTTGGTTGATCGCGTAGTCGAGTCGAATGGGGCCGAGCGGCGTAGTGAACGCCAAGCCCAGGCCGTAAGCGAGCTTAAGATTGGCCGTGCTGAACTGCGGGAAGCCCGTGACCTCACCGTAGCCACCCCAGGCCCCGCCGTAGTCGGCAAAACCGACGAGGCTAAAGTTGCGCTGGAGAGGACGTCGGTACTCGACCGTAGTGAGGAACGAGCGCGATCCCCAGAACTGCTGGTTTTCGTAGCCGCGCAGGCTGCTGGAGCCCCCGATGAAGAGCTGCTCGAAGAACGGAACCCGGCCCGAAATGAAGCCGTAGCGCGAACGCAGCGCGATGCTGGGCACCATCTGGTCCACCGGCGCATCAATGCGGTTCTGGTTGGCAATGCGCCCCATCGGCCAGTACTGGCGATATTCCAGCTGCGTGCGGATGAAGGAGTTCCGGCCGAGGATGTCTTCCAGTCCGGTGACTTGCCCCGCAATCTTGGTGATGTTGCTAAAGCCCGGCTCCAGAGTGATGCTGGCGAGACGACCTTCATACGGGTCCAGGCGCGGGAACCGCTGGTCCATGCTCAAGCCGAGCTTGAGGATCACGAGGTCGCCATCCTGCTGCACCGAGCGGGCATCCTGGGAGCCGGTATTCGTGGTATCGAGATTGAGGCTCCTGATGTTTTCCGCGTTGAGGCCCACCTGCGCCAGCAGGTCTTTGCCCATCGGCGTGGTGTAAATCAGATCGAGACCCGTGCGGCGCTCGTCAAAGCCCTGCCCCGAGTTCCCGCCGAACGGGTTCGAGCCCGAGCCGGTGAAGTTGTAAACCACGCGGGAGTACACGTTGGCGTTGATGCCTGCGCCCCGGCGGCTGAGATATTCGTTGCCCCAGGCCAGGTCGACGCTGGCACCACCTCCCACGGTGGCCTGCGAGAGCACAAGGCCGACGTTTTGGCCAGAACCCCGGAAGTTAGTGTCGGAGTAGCTGACCTGACCGACCAAGCGGCTTTGCGGGTCCAGCGCGACGCCCGCGTTGAAGAGGCCGGTCGGGCGCTCCTTCACAATCAGCGTGACGTCGTATTCGCCCGGCACCGAACCGTTATCCAGGCGCGGCACGATGTTGTCGAACCAGCGGGTGGCGAAGAGGTCTTCGATGCCCTTGCGGAATTCTCGCTCGTTGAGGGCAGAGCCGCGTTCGGGGCGGCCAAGAATGCGTTCGAAAACGCTCTGGCGGGTGCGGAGATTGCCCGGCGCTTCGTTGACGATGCGGACTTCGCCCAGCTTGGGTTCCAGCACGCTAATGGTGAGGGTTTCTTCTACATCGCGGTCCGGGCCGACTTGTTCAATCTGAATCCGGTAACCGCGAGCTTCGTAGAGCGCGGTCACGCGGTCTGCAATGGCGCGACCGTTGCGGAGGTTGTAAAGCTGGCCGAGCGGTTGAACTTCGGTGGCGATGGCGGTGATTTCGTCGGTCGAGACTTCGGTGTTGCCGATGACGCGGAACTCCTTCACCAATGGGTTCTCAACGATATTGACGATGACGTCCACTTGGCCTTCGCCCGCGGGCTGGCTGGTGATCGCGACTTCGCGGAACACGCCCAAGGCCAGGATCAAATCTTCTTCCGAAGCGACTTCGGCGGCATTAAAGGGTCCGCCCACCTTGAGTCGCATCGGGCCAATGACGTCCGCCGCGGCGAGGCGCACGTTGCCCTCCACCTTGATTTCCCTGATTGTGGGATTGGATTGCGCCCACGCGCACATCATCATTGTCAGGGCCGCCCCCAGGGCCGCCGACCGCTTCCACCGCATCATTGTCAGTATGGACGCTTTGCGCGGCACCGCGATACAACCGGGCGGTTCGTGGTCCTGATTCCGGCCGCCCGTCGCCCTAAATACGTCGGCTCCAATCGATGCGGAACCGCCATGGCAGGTCTTGGGTGAGACCGAAACTCACTTGCATCCGGCGGATGCGGCTGGGGACGTCGTACACCAAGTCCAGGCCGAATTTTTGCCGCTGACCATCCAGCGGAGTGGAGAGTTGGCGGAACGCCGTGGCGTTCAGGCGCGGCGCGATCTCCTTGCCGATGGTGACGAGGGCCCCGTCGAAGGGGTTGTAATCCAGGAAGACAAAGCTCAGCCCAAGGTTCTGGGCGAGGGAACTCGTCACCGGGTCGAGCAGGCTCGGCACCAGCGCCGTGGCCAGGCTGCGGGAGAGGCTGGTGCCGGTGAGGCCACCGCTCGTGAGGCTCGAAATGAGTTCGCCCTGGCCGATGATGGCGAGGATTTCGTCGGTGCTGAGGTCGGGCGGGTCGCTCTCGGCGATGAAGCGCAGGCGCTCTGTCGAGCTCAAAAGGTCGCCCTGAATGTCAAGGTTAACCCGGTAGACCTGGTACCGACCGTTATCTCGCGGGGCGGCCAGCGACGTGCGGCCCTGGAGATTCAGGTCGAGGCGCGCGGCACCTCCCGCAAAGCGGTCGCCGGAGTAATTGAGGACGATCTCGCCATCGGGCAGGATGTTGATGCGGGCCGAGGTGAGGGTGAGACGCCCGCCACTCACCGTGAGCGGGAGTGCGAGATTCGGTTCAATCAGGCTCCCGTTGAGCGTGCCGACGCCGTTGACATCCAGCAAGAGGGCCGGGCCCTCAATTCGGGCCGGATTCTGCACCACTAGGCGCACCCCGGCAAACTGCGGATTGATGGCGGGCGGCACTCCCGCGCCGCCCGTGAGCGGCTCGACCGGGAGGACGATGACGCCCTTTTCGGCCTGGAAATAGCCCACCACGACCGGCGAACCGACGTACTGCGAGAAAGCGAGATCCATGGAGACTTCGCCGCTGCTGGCCTTCGGCGCGGTGGGGATGGTGCCCTTCACCGGGAAACTGCGCGCCACGATCTTGCCTTGAATAAAGCCCGAATTGAGCCAAGTTTCGAAGTCGGCGGTCCCGGCGAGCAGGTCGGTAACCCCCACGGTGGCATCGAACTCGAGGTCCGGTCGGTCGCTCAGGGCGGGCCGATCCGCGTAGGCCGAGCCGGTGAGGGTCAGCGCGTCGGCGGTGATCGCCAACACCGTGTTGAGCTTGTTGAGAACTTGGTCGCCCACCACCAGTCGCTCGGATTGAATCGCCAGTTGGCCCGCGGGCGCCCACCGCCCGGCCTCATCGCGGACCACTAAATCGAGATTCGCGGTGCCATCGGCATCGTAGCGCGTGACATCGAGGAACTCACGAAGGTCGCTCAGGGGCACGTCCTTTGCGGTCAGTCGAACCTCACCTGGCCTCTCTTGCAACTGCGCGGTAAAGGCGGGGTACTCGGCCCCAACTTGCACCTTTAACTGGCCCGCTTGCAGATTTCCGTCCGCAAAGTAGATGTTGGGGGTGAGCCGCACCCGGTCCAGATTGAGGCTGGCATCCAGCGTTTGCAGTTGCCCGTTTTGGAAGAACTGAGGCGAAGTCACCGCCAGCCGCCCTTCGCCAAAGGGTTGGCTTAGGGTGCCGTCGATCTTGAACTGCGCGTTCAGTTGCCCACCGCGGAGGGGCAGGTCACCCCGCACAGTAGCCAGCCAGCCGAGGTCGAAGTTCTCGAGACTGAGTTCACCGGCGAGGGATTCATCGCCGCCGAACTTGGCATTGCGAACGGCCAGGCCTTGATCCCAAGCGAAGGAATCGAGGAACCAATCATGCCCCTCTTGCCGCGCCGTGAGCACGATTTCACCGGCGTCTCGGCCGTAAACCGAGAGGTTTTGGGCGCGGAACAGCTCGGCCTTTGTGAAGAGTTCACCGTCGGTGACGGTCAATTCGAACGAGCCCAGCACATCTCCCTGCAAGGTCTCCATCGCGCGGCGCACATCCTCCGGCGAGTCGATCCAGCGCGCACGGGTGAGGTCTACAATCGGTTCGATTTCAATGCCGTAAACATCCACCCAACCGGAGCCCGTTTCGTTATCGGGCTGGTACCGCACATCGCGCAGGGCCAAGTAACGCTCGGCCGTACCAATGCTGCCGTCGGCCGTCCACTGACCGTTGCCAAACCGCACATCCAGCGGGCCACCCCCGTAGCCGGTCTCGCCCACCAGGGTGTCACTCAGTCGGAGGTTGGCTTCGGCGCTGGTGAGTTGCCCGTTCGTGCCTTTCGCGACCAGTTCTCCTCGGACGCCACCACTAATGGGAATCTCCGGCGCTTGCTCGGGCCGGAACGCCAGCGTAATGTCGTCAATGTCCGCCGAGGCGTCAAAGTCGCCATCCTCCCAGCGGTAACGGCCCCGGCCCCGGGCCACACCCTGTCCAATGAAGAGCGTGATCTCCTTGAGATCAAGGCCCTCCTTGTTAGCCTGCACACTCACACTGCCGGAGCGCGAATCGAACTGCCCGTAGCCGATATCACGAAGCGAGACCAACGCCTCGATGACCGGGTCATCCAACGTGCCCCGAATACGCGTGGCGAGCAATCGGGCCGTGCCCTTGACGTTAAGATCAGGCAGCCAATCTGCCACAAAAAACTCGCGGCTAAGGACGGAGCCGTCCAGTTCGTTGGTCTTGAGATCGAGCGTGACATTGCCGCGAATGGGGGTGGCTTGAACCAGGCCCCGCACGTCCCGCGCAATCAGGCGATTGGCATCCAGAGAAAACTCGCTGCCCAAGATCGGCACGATCTGGTCCCCGGCACGCAGGCCAAACACTTCCGTGCGCCCTTCCACGTTCCAATCGTTGCCGCTCCACTCCACCTCGGCCCGGGCGTAGGTTTGGCCTTCCACGTCCTGATCGGGTAGGAGCTCTTCGAGGGGCAACCCCACCGCGTCCACCACGGCTTGCCCGCCCTTGGAGAACGTGCCCTTGCCCGAGGCCAAAATCCGGCCCGAACCCAGGCTGGCTTCCGCGCGGCGGATTTCGAAGGCGTCGCCCGTCGTGAAAATGCGCGCGCTCAAACGGTCAAAGTCGAACGTGCGCCCGTCTTCGAGGGCATAGGTGGCCGCCCCGTCCACCCCAATCTGAAGCTCAGGTGTGCGATCGTTCCCGCCCACCAGTACCGTCGTGCTGACTTGTCCGGCCAGCCCCGCAATCCCCGCCCGTGCCGCGAGCGGAGCCAAGGCAATCGCGGGCGTCTTGGCCGCGCCGCTCAAGCGCTTGGATTTGAGATCGTAAGAGATGCCCGCTTCCCAGTTCGCGCCCAGGGCGCGGGCTTTCTTCACATTCACGCCCAATTGCCGCCCATTGCTGGTGAGTTGGCCTTCCAGGCTGTCCACCTGCTCACCCGCCACCCGCACTTGGCCCGCCTTCGCGCTGCCCTGAAGCCGCAGGCCGTCGTTGTCCGACTGCACCCAACCATCAAAGGCAAGGCCCCGAAAATCGAGGTCGCGCGGCAAGCCCCGGGCGGCATCGGCCCACAGGGCGTTGCGGTTATCCACCTTGGCCACCACCCGGCCCGACCAAGTGGGGCTCCCGCTCCAGGTGGCGACCCCGTGGGCGCGCACGCTGCGGCCGGGCTCCACCACGTCCGCCAAAACCTGAGCTTCGGCATCAACCAGGCGCACGCGGCCCTTCACTTGGGCGCGACTAAGGTACGGCGCGTAGGCAATTGCTTCGCCTTCTAGCCCCAAGTCGGCCCGGATTTGCGGCGCCTTGCCGGGCGCCCACGCCGCATCCGCCCGCCCGGATGCCAGCAACTTCCGCCCCGAAAAGGGAGCCAGCGGCTTGCGATCCGCCGGGGCCAGCCACGGGTCAACCCAGCGCACCGCCGCCACGATATCCGCCGCGCGCACATCAGAGCGCATCCAACCGTAGCCATCGTCCCGCGCGAGCAGCGACACTTCGGCACGCCCAAACGGGCCGCCCCGCAGCATCATCGCCGCCGTGGTCTGGCCCTGGGTGCGCTCCAGATCCAGGGCATCTACGTCGAAGATGCCGCCCACCGCTTCGGTGCCCATTTCATCCCGGTACACCAGGCGCAGCCGGTCGGTACGGAGGGTGATGGGAGTTTCTTCGCCGGTCGGTTCACCCTGCGGGAAGAGCAGGTCGTTGAACGACCACTTGTCACCCTTGCGGCGGGTCACGCGGGCCAGCACGGTGCCGGCATCAATCTGCACAGCCTCGCCGCTCCACTCCACCCGGCCTTGGTCGAGAGTGACCTGGGGTTCTTGCCCCGGCTTGCCCCAGCGCAATCCATTCACCCGGGCGGTCGCCGTCCAGGGGTCTACGGAATAGCTTTCGGCGCGAATCTCCGCCGGCCCGCCTTGGCCGTCGTACTGAACCCAAATGGGCTGGCCGGGGGCCAACATGAAGAGGCCCAGTTGGTAGAGGTGAGTCAGCCCGAGAAAGAGGACGAGGGCGGCCGGAAACCAGCCGATGGACCAGCGCGCGAGGCGTAGCAGACTGCGGCTGATCCCTCGCACAATGCTAGGACGGTTCAGCCGCCGCCGAGAGTCGCTCGAGGCGCTCTTTCATCACCTTTTCGCTGAGGGCGATGGCGTTGTAAGAGCTGCGGATAAACGGTCCGCTGGCCACAAAGATGAATCCAAGTTCCTCGCCGATCTCCTGGTATTCCTTGAAGACGTCCGGATGGATGTATTCCACCACCGGCAGGTGCTTCATGGTCGGGCGAAGATATTGCCCGATGGTGACGGCATCCACGCCAATCGCGCGCAGGTCCTTGAGCGTATCCACCACCTCATCCTTCGTTTCGCCGAGGCCGAGCATCAGGCCCGACTTGGTGTAGATCGTGGGATCCAGTTCCTTCACCATTTCCAGCAGGCGCATGGTGCGGTCGTACTTGGCTTGCGGCCGCACGATGGTGTGCAGGCGCTCCACGGTCTCAATGTTGTGGTTGTAGATGTCCGGGCGGGCTTCCACCACGGTGCGCAGGATGTCCTCGCGGCCCTTAAAGTCCGGGGTGAGCACCTCGACGATCACGTCCGGGCAGTGCTTTTGAATCTGCTTGATGGTCTTGGCGAACTGCTCGGCACCCTGGTCAGGCAGGTCGTCGCGGGCCACGCTGGTCACCACCACGTGCTTCATGCCCATGGTCTTGGTGGTCTGCGCGATGTGGAACGGCTCGAACGGATCGACTTCCAGGCCGCGCCCCACCTTGATGGCGCAGAACCCGCAGCTCCGGGTGCAGGTGTCCCCCAGAATCATGAACGTGGCGGTTTTCTTGCTCCAACATTCGGGCAGGTTGGGGCAGCGCGCACTCTCGCACACGGTGTGCAGATTCTTGGTCCGCATCATCTGCTCGACTTCCTTGATGGAATCCGGTCGAGGCAGGCGGATCGTCAGCCACTCGGGCAGACGTTGGGACATGCGGATATTGTACCGGTCAGGCTCAGTTTTACGGTCAAAAGCACCCGGTAAGCATGGGGAGCAAGGCCCTGGCGGGCACGCCCCCCGGAGAGCGGTACGTCACACTGAGATATGCGGATCCCCACTTGGGTCTTGGTCGCGTCGGTCGTCGCGACCGGAGGCGTACTGGTCTACAACGTGGTGAGCGCCCCGCGCCCCAACTCCGATGACGCCCCCGTGGCCGAAATCATTAGTAGCGCGGCCAACACCTACGGCGCGCCACGGCACCCCGTGACGGACGACATGAAGAAGCGGGCCGCCGCCATGGACGGGCAGAAACTGGTCGACATGACCCTGCCCGACGACACGGGCAAGCCGGTGCAAGTGGCCGAGATATTGAAGGCCAAGCCGACCCTGTTTTTGGGGATCAAGGATGGCTGCCCGTGCAACCTGGAGTCGCAGCACTTCTTCAACGATCTGTACGATCACTACGGTAGCAAGATTGGCTTTTACGGGGTGATGGATGCCGACGAAAAGGTGGCCAAGCTCTTTAAGGAAAGCCT
>CAZDWU010000020.1:14454-27287 GCA_964509165.1 uncultured Chthonomonas sp.
CACTACGACACCGTGGTCTCGCCGGATCGCTTCACGGTGCGGGAGATTGTCGCCCACCTGGCGGACTGGGAAGCCATATGGCGCGAACGCGCCGAGCATGGCCAAACCCAGGCCGAGGGATCGGTTCAGGCGATGGATGAAGGCGAGCGAGCCGCCGCCCAAAATTACGCCACTTGGGACGTGGCCGAATCTCTTGCTACCTACCGTCAGCGCCGCGCGGATTTCGTCGAGCGTGTCCGGTCACTCAGCGCCGAAGAGATGGACCGTGCGTATCAGCACCCCGCTTTCGGGCCCATTTCAACGTGGGTGCACTGCGTGATGCTAGCCGGCCACGATCTCTATCACATCCAGCAATTGCTGGACTACCAAGCCGAATTCACGCGCTAAGGGGTAGCTCCGGCGAGGCCCAGGGCGTCCGCCTCGGCTTGCAGGAACCGAATGACGTTGCCAATGTGCTCGTCCAGGTCCAGGCCGATCATCGCCGCGCCCTGCTCAATGTCTTCGCGGGAAACGGCGGCGGCAAAGGCCGGGGTCTTCAGCTTCTTGCGCACGCTCTTGACCTCGAGGTCGAGCACCGACTTCGAAGGCCGCACATAGACGCACGCCACCACAAACCCACTCAGTTCATCGCACGCAAAAAGGTGCTTGTCAAGATCGGAAGTGGGGGCCACACCGGTTTTGGCTTCGTAGTGCGCCGCCACCGCTTGGATCAGCGCTGGGTCCTCGCCTAGAGCTTCCAGCAGCGCCAAGCCCGGTAGCGGGTGGTCGTCCGGGTGGCGTTCGTAATCAAAGTCGTGCAGCAAGCCTGCCCGGCCCCACAGTTCCACATCTTCGCCCCGAGCGGCCGCATAGCCTCGCAGGCAGGCTTCCACGCACAGCATGTGCCGTTGCAAAGAATCCGATGGCGTCCATTCGGTCATCAGGCGCAGGGCCTGGTCGCGATCCATGGCCTAGTTTAGTCAGGTTCGGCAGTGGAAGAGCGACCGGGGGAAGGGGGACTCACCAGAGGGGCGTGCCGATGCCGCTCGACAATGAACTGGTCGCGCATCTTGCCCTCTAGCTTCAAGGAGCGCAACCCATCCCGCACGTAAACTTCGTCGGAGGATTCGCCACTCTTGGGGTTGGTCCGGAGATACGTGACGCCCGGGCGGGGCCGTACCTCAATCTTGAGATAGCCCTGGCCGGCGGGGGTCGTTTCGACGCCTATGATCAAATAGCCAATGGGGGCGGGGTCCAGGGCTTGGTGGATCGTATCCAACACTTGCCCTTGCAGCTTCTCGCGGGCCTCACTCCCGGCACCCACGGGCCACTCGTGCCCGATGCCGACCACGCGCCCTTCGGGATTCACCCCGATGAACAAGGAACCGCCATCGGCATTGAGGAAGGCGGCCACTGTCCGCAACGAGGCCATTTCAATCTTGGCCAGCCGCTGGCGACTGAGGCGGTGGGTGCGGAAGCTCGTCTTCCACTCGCACACTTGGCTCTCCGGCGGCACCACGGACACCGGGTGGGGCACCACGCGCACCACTTCGCGTAAGTCCTCTACGGGCCGCACCCCGTGCGTGCGCCAGTCCATGAGGAGCCACCACAGGCGCACCCGCCACGCTTCTTCTTGGTCGGACACCAAGAGGGGCGCCTCGCGGCCGGGTTCCGCCCCGGCGACCCACGGAATCAACCCCAAAGTGTGCCCGTAAGCTTCGGGCGTGATGGTCTCGCCCTCCGCCCGGTTGTGGAGCCCCAGGGGATAGCGCGAGAGCACCCCGTCCGGGCCCAAAAGCGCAATGAGGAACCCATCCGGCACGCGGAGCGAACCCTGCTCCGCATCGTAGGTCTCCTCATCGGGGTCGGGGGAAAACAAGGCCGCCCCCAGGTACGGCATGCGCCCAAACTCCGGCTCCCAGCGCTTGCGCAGGTGGGCCGAGGGCTGCGTCAACACCCGCTGGATGAGCTGCACCCACCGCTGCCCGAGAGTGTAAGGAGAGTCGGACCCCGGCCCGTGGCGCTGACAAAACTCAGCGCCGAATCCGACGGGCAACGCCCCCGCCCGTTCCGCAAAGGCGAGCGCAATGGCACGCACGAGCGTCCGCCGAAGAAGGCAACGACCCCGATCGGTCGGGCAGAATTGCAGCTGATCTTTGTGGCCTTTGGCAGGCACGAGGGGCACTTGCGATTCCCACGCATCCACCACGCTTTGGCAATCATGGAGCCAATCCCATACGAGCGATCCCTGGCCCCACTTCGATACGGAGCCAGGTGGTAAGTCCCCTTGCTCTTCGCGCTCCATCCGCTCCATCCCCTCAACTCTACATGCTTAAAGAAGAACCGCAGCCCCGGACTTCCCGGATCTCACGAGCGTTCTTCACACGCAACTGAATTGCATTATAAGGGCACGGTTTATGCAATTGCTCAGGGCAACCGCGCTTTCTTAGCCCGCCGTGGCGCGTTTGCCGCTCTTGGCCGCCTTGCTTCCTTTCTTCGGCGCCTTGGCGTCTCCCTTCGCTTTCTTGTCCGCAGATTTCTTAGATTTGCCTGGCTTTTGAAGGTAAGTCCCCCACCAAGTCACGATCTCGGTCAGGCGGTGCTCGCGCATATCAATCGGGCCATTGCGGCTCATGCCGTGGCTGGTATTTCGGGGGTATCGCACAAACCGGGAGGGGATCCCCTGGGCCTGTAACGCCATGAATACTTGTTCGCCTTGCTCGATGTTGCAGCGCAGGTCGCCCTCGCTGTGGATCACCAGCATCGGCGTCTTCACCTGGTCGAAGTAAGCAATGGGGGATTGCTGCCAAAGCTTTTCGAGCTGGGCGTACCCGGCGTAGAACCGCCCCCCGAAGTAGTCATCGCGGTTCAGCGGCACGTCGCTGTTGCCCGCTGCGCTCACCCAGTTGCTCACGCACCGGTCGGTGATGGCGGCGCAGTAATCCGAAGCGTGCCCCACCGCCCAGTTGGTGAGATAGCCGCCGTAGCTGCCTCCCATCACACCGATGCGGGTGGCATCCACCAGCGGGTCGGCCTGGATGAACTTGGTCACCGCCTGCAGGTCATCCCAGTCCTTGTTGCCCCAATCGTTACGGATGGCCGCGCAGAAGGCTTCGCTGTACCCCTTGCTGCCGCGCGGGTTGCTGTAGACCACGGTGTAACCCTGCGCCGCCAACAATTGGAACTCAAAGAAGAACGCGCAGCCGTACTGCGTGTGCGGGCCACCGTGGATTTCGATCACGGCCGGAGAGACCTTCTCCCGCCCACGAATCACCCAGGTCTGCACCTTCACGCCGTCGGTGCTGGGCACCCAGTGCGTGGTCGGGGCCTTGATGTCCACTTCCTTCAGTAAGCCCTCGTGGACATTGGTGAGCGTCGTGATCTTGCCGCTCTTCAGCTCCACCACGCCCACTTCGGCCGGGCGCACCGGGTCACCGATAGTGATGGCCATGCGCTTGCCCTCGGCGTCCAGGCTGCCGAGGCCCAGCACGTGTTCGCCTTTCGTCAGCACCTTCACCGTGGCCTTCGACACATCCACACGGGCCACCTGCACCTCACCGTGCATCGGCACCTTCACATAGAGGGCCGCGCCGTCCGGGCTCCAAGTGAGCGCCGAGGGGCCGTCGGCTTCCGTGTCGCTGAGGGTGGAACCCGTGAGGCAGCAATCAAATTCGGCGGTCAGCACCCGCTCCGACCCGCCCGCCAGCGGCGCCAGCAGCACTTGCGAGTTCTCGGTGCCCCAGCCGCCTTCGGGGTTTTGGCGGCCCAGGCTGGCCACCCACTGCCCATCCGGGCTCACGCTCAGGTCGCCCCGACTGGCCCGGGGGAGGCCCGGAATTTCCGTAGCCTTGCCGCTCAGCGTCACGCGGAAGAGGCGGTCATCGGCGGGGTCAAACAGGGGCCGGGGGCAGCGAGAGGCACTCACCACCAACTCCTGGCCGCCGGGGATCCAATCAAAATCAATCTGGCCGAGCGGGTCGTCGTCAAAGATCATCCGCGTCTTGCCCGTGGCGACTTCCACCACGTACAGCGCAAACCGGGCCGACCCAACGTAGCCGTCCCCATCCAGCCGGTACCAATAGTGGTCGGTGGCCCAGGGGGCATCGCTCTCGCCCGCTTCGGTGCGGCGCTTGGCTTCGGCCTTGGTGTGGGCCGCCTCTGTGGGCCGGTAGAGGAACGCAATGTGGGCCCCGTCCGGCGACCACTTGAAGCCCGCAATGCGGCCTTCTTCCAGCTTGGTGAGCGGCTCCGGGTCGCCCCCCGCTAGGTTCAGCAAGAAGATCTGGCCCAGGCCTTCTTCGCGGCCGCTGAGGAAGGCGATCTGCTGGCCGCCGGGCGACCACCGCCCGTGACCATTGCCATCCTTGCCGCGCGTGAGGGCGCGCATGGCCCCGCCCGCCGCCGGCACGACGAAGAGGTTGACTTCCGCCCGGTTCTTCTCTCCGATCCGCTTCTTGGCGAACAAGATCTGCTCCCCACATGGCGAAAACTGAGGGTCACTCAGGACTTCGATCCGTCGGAGATCGGAGAGTTGAACGGGGCGGCGTGCCATGCCGTTTATTCTGACTCAGTTCGGGCGAGGAGTCGGTCGACCGACAAAGCCCCCGAGCCCGCGATCATCGTCACGATCGACAGGCCAATGGTGAGCAGGTGGTACTCGTACCCCTCGCCCGCCTGCTGGCCAAACCAGTTCATAAAGAACCCGTTGCTGGTGTGCTGGAGCGCGGCCACCACCATGGTCACCCCGATGCCAAAGGCGGCCAGTCGACCACCCAGGCCGAAGATCAGCATGAGCGCGCCAATGCTCTCGGCCATGATGGCCAGGAAGACGAGCGGCTGCGGGATGCCCAGCCCCTGCGACATGCCCTGCATGGTGCCCTGGAAGCCGTTGCCCCCAAACCAGCCAAAGAGCTTCTGCGCCCCGTGCGGGAACATCACCCCACCGAGCGTGACGCGGGCTACCATCAGGCCGTAATCGGAGCGGGTCGCCAAGAATCGTTGCAAGAAATTGCCTTTCATGCTTTGCATAATCGCCAACGGGGAAGAATAGTTCCTGCTGCAACAATAAGGTGACCGATGGACTTATCGCCCGCCGACCAGAGCCCGTCAAAAGACGACCTTGTTCAGCGGGTACTCCACGATGCCGGTGGCCCCGGCCATGCTCAGACGCGGGATCAGGTCGCGGGATTCCTTGTCCGTCAGGATCACTTCCGCCGCCACCCACTCCGGGTCGGCCAGGGGAGAGATCGTCGGGTTCTTGAGCGAGGGCAGCAGCCCCAAAATCTCCGCCTCGCTCGAGCGGGGAAGGTTCATCTTGAGGCCCACGAGTTTGGCCGCGTTCATCGCCCCGGTCAACAGGATCTTCAGGGACTCGATCTTGCGTTGCTTTTCCGGGTCCGCGTAGGCGGCGTGCGAGCACACAAAGCGGGTCGTGCTGGTGAGCAGGGTCTCGATGATGCGCAGGTTGTGGGCACGTAGGGAATTGCCCGTCTCGGTGTTCACCACAATGGCTTCCACCAGGGTCGGCACCTTCACTTCGCAGGCCCCCCAGCTGAACTCGACCCGGGCGGGCACACCCTTCTCCTCGAAGTACGACTGCGTCAGGCGCACGTACTCGGTGGCGATGCGATGATCCTTGAGATCGTGTACGGACTGGTACGGAGAGTCGTTGTGCACGGCCAGCACAATCCGGATGGGGTTGGTGGTGAGCTTGCTGTAGCGCAGCTCGCACACCTCGTGGAGGTCGGCCCCTACGTCGCAGATCCAGTCATAGCCCGTCAGGCCAGCGTCAATGATGCCTTCCTCGATGTAACGCGGAATCTCCTGCGGGCGAAGCAAAACGGGCACGATCTCGGGGTCGTCCACCATCGGCTCGTAAGAGCGGGTCGCCGCCCGAAACTCAAAGCCCGCGCGCTGAAAAAGCGAGAACGTAGCCTCTTGCAGGCTGCCTTTGGGGAGTCCAAGTCGCAAAGTCATGAGTTGAACGTACCAGGCCTGAGGAGAGGCTACGGGACTGCCAAAGATACGAGGTAGGAGTTACTGCCTTGAATCGTCCTGCAAGCATTGCCGTCTATCTGGCACCCGATGACCCGTACGCCTTTGAATACTGCGAGATTCTGGCCTACGGCGGATTCCCCATTGTGCAAGTGGACGACTTCAAAGCTGATGAACTCGCCCCCCACAACGTGCTCTTACTGTGCGGTCGCGGAGAACTGACGGCGGCCCAGCGGAAGATCCTGGCCGACTGGATTAGCAACTCCGGCGGATCAGTCGTGGTCAGTGGCAGCACCTGGGGCCTGGAATACCTGCTGAGCCTCACCGTGACACCGCCCACGCGCCAGCGCTGCTGGGCCAAGCCGGTGGACACCAACGACCGCCTGTGGCCGAAGGGAGCGCCGGATGTGCACGCCCTTCTCCCGCTGAACCTGGGCCTCAATGGCGCCACCGCCGCCGTCGTGGATGAACTCGGGCAGCCGCTGGTGACGCGCAACCGCGTTGGCATTTTGGTGGGATGCCACCTGGGTGCCCTGCAAAAGATTTACACGCTCGGCCGCGCGGTGGAAAGTGAAGCCGTTCCTGCCTGGGATGGCACCGGTGGCGACCTGGCCGGCTTGCCGCAGGCCATTGACGGTACCGCGCTGAGCTTCGAAACCGACCGTGACCAGCCCGAAGGCGCTCCGGTCCCGTACTTTGCCCGTCCGCACGTCGACGTATGGCGCGAAATCTATCTCCGCGCAGTGGTCGAAGCCATCGAGAAGGCGAAAGCGATGGTCGCGATCCCGTGGTATTGGCCGCAAGGCGCGGACTCCTGCGCCGCGATGTCGGTGGACTGCGACGACCTCAATCCCGAATCGCTCCTCATTCTGGTGAGTTCGCTTCAACGCTACTCCATGCCCGCCACCTGGATGGTGCCGGTGCCGGGGTTGCCGCTGGACGCCTACCGCGCCCTCCGCAAACTCGGCCACGAAATCGGCCTGCTGTTCCGGGGGCAAGACCACACCTTTAACGTGGACAACATCCGCGTGCAACAGCAGCAGATTGCCCGGGGCAGCGGCTCCAACGTCATCTCCACCCGTAATCACGGCAGCTACTGGCATCGGCATCGCCTGTTCTACGAAATGATCTCGGCCAGTGGGCTGGGTTACTCCGTCGCCAAGGGCGGCACCTCCGCGGGTTCAGCGGGATTCCCATTTGGTACCTGCCACCCCTTCTTGGCATTTCCCGAGTCCCTGCGACGCATGGCGGTGTTCGAAATGCCCTACGTGCTGCACCAACTCGGAGACGAAAACTCCGACCGACTCTTGGGCGCGATCTTCGAGACCGTGGCCAATATGGGCGGCCTCATGCACGTGGCCCAACGAACTAGCCAAGCGTCCAATGAGCGCCGGGAAACCGCCACGCAAGAATTCTTTATGCGGGTGCGCCAACACAAGATGCTCCAGGTCAATTTGGACGACATCAACAAGTTCATGCAGGCTCGCCGTACGCTCAAGCAGCGGTACCTCAGCAACAAGCTGATCCTGACCAACGACAACGAAGTGAAGGGGCTCGCCATCATGGTGAACGATGTGGAACTGGCCGCCGACAGTGAAAACGGCGCCATGAGCGGCACGGTGGTGGAGCGCTACGGCGTGAAGTGGAAGCAGTTTGTGATTGACATGGAGCGGAAGGACAATTTCGACCTCTCGTTCCGAGCGTCCCCCATCGCTGCGTAACTGAGTCAAAATCGAGACATGCCCGTCGTGCGTGTCTCTGTTACCCTGAAGCCCTCGCTCCTGGACTCGGCGGGTCGCACCGTTGCCGATGCCCTGCATCGTCAGTCCTTCACCGAGGTCACGGACGTGCGCATCGGCAAGCTGATTGAGCTGCAGGTGACCGAAGTGGACGAAGCCCGCATTCGCCAGATGTGCGCCGACCTGCTGGCCAACCCGGTGATCGAAGACTTCTCCTTTGAGGTTGTGCAATGAAGGTGGCGGTGCTCCGGTTTCCGGGTAGCAACTGCGACGCGGATGCCCTCCACGCCCTTCGCCGTGACGTCGGCGTGGATGCCGATTACGTGTGGCAGACCGACACCAGCCTGAACGGGTTTGATGCCGTGTGGGTGCCGGGCGGCTTCAGCTACGGCGACTATCTGCGCTGCGGTGCCATGGCCGCGCGGGCGCCGATCATGAACGTGGTGCGCGAGTTTGCGGCGGCCGGCGGCTTGGTCATCGGGGTGTGCAACGGCTTCCAGATTCTTTGCGAAAGCGGGCTCCTGCCCGGGGCCCTGGTGCGCAATGTCAAGCAGCGATTTATCTGCCAAAACGTGGCGCTCGAACCCGCCACGCAGCGCGGCCCGTGGATGGCCGGAGTGAACCGCACGATCACGCTTCCCATTGCTCACGGCGAGGGCCGCTTCGTGTGCTCGCCGGAGACGCTAAAGGAACTCCAAGACAACGATCAGATCGCGTTCCGCTACACCAGCGAGAACGTGAACGGAAGCACCGAAGCCATCGCCGGCGTGATGAACGCGGCGGGCAACGTGCTGGGCTTGATGCCGCACCCGGAACGTGCCACCCGCGATTTGGTGGGCGGCACCGACGGATTATTGTTGTTGCAAGCCCTAAAAATGGTCCGAACTGGGTAGATTACGGGCCACGTCTTTCCGATAACCAAGGAAGGGCACTGTAGGTATGCGTCGAATTGCACTGGGTTTGGGGGTTTGCGCCGTTTTGGCGTCTTGCGCTTTCGGTCAAGCGACCGGAGGAGCCCAACCGAATACCAAGGTCATCGGCAAGCTGGGCCAAGCTATCAACACCTCCAAGATCTACGCGGGGATGAACACCAACGCGCGCGTCTACTGGACGGTGAAGCCCAACGATTACATCGTGGTGAACCCCGTCGCCAACAACGACAAGTGGCTGAGCGTGATCCTAAAGAACGGCAGCACCGGCTACATCCTGGCCGTTGACGTCGCCAGCCTGCCTTACGATGTCCGCATCCCGGTAACGCAGAATCTGCAGCAAACCACCACCGCAGGCCGAAGTTCGATCCAAGACGTGCAGGGCATGCTCAACTTCTCGTACCAATTTGTGGGCACCCCCTACAAGTGGGGCGGCAACAGCCTGACGAACGGGATTGACTGTAGCGCGTTCGTGCAGCAGGTGTTCCGCCGTCGAGGCATCAACTTGCCGCGCACCGCCGCCGAGCAGGCCAAGGTAGGGCGACCGGTGGAGCGACTGGAGCACCTCCAGGCCGGGGACCGACTCTACTTTTGGGACAAGCGCCGCAACATGATTGGCCACTGCGGCATCTTTATGGGCTTCCACCCGGATGGAGGCGCGTACTTCATCCACAGCAGCTCCAATAATCGCGGCATTGATACGGACGACCTCCGGAATCAGAAGTGGCGCGACATGCTGGTCGGCGCCCGCCGCGACTAATCTTCACTTCAATTTTGCCGAGGTTGATTCTTGGCAATGGGCTGGTGGTGGTGAATTTTTCACCACATATACGCTAAAATCACACCGTGTGGTCGCGGAAAATCTCGGGTTACTTGGATGAAGTCCTGACGGATACCCCCGTCGTCATCCTGCAGGGCCCGCGCCAGTGCGGCAAAACCACCCTGGTGCAAAACCGCCCCGGCACCACTTACATCACTCTGGACGATTCACTGGCGCTGGACGCCGCGCTCCTTCGCCCAGACGCCTTCTTGGCCGCTCACACTGGACCGGTGGTGGTGGACGAGATCCAGCGCGCGCCGCAGCTCTTCCGCAACATCAAGAAGCTCGTCGACCAAGACCGCACTCCGGGGCGATTCTTGCTCACCGGGTCGGCCAACGTGCTGCTCATCCCGAAGCTCAGCGAGAGCCTCGCGGGGCGCATGGAAGTGGTGCCGCTTGGTCCGCTGACCCAAGCCGAAGTGGAAGGTAGCCCCGGCCAGTTTGTGGACTGGGCGTTTTCGGGCGAGCCTGCCCCCGCATTGCCCCCGGTCCCTAACCTCGACGAGCGCATGCGCACCGGTGGCTATCCCGAACCCCTCACCCGCAAGAGCGACAGCCGCCGCCAGGCGTGGTTCAGCCAGTACTTGCGAGCGATCCTGGAGCGGGACGTGCGCGACCTCGCCAAGATCGACGGGCTGACCCTGCTTCCCCGGGTGCTGCGGGCGGTGGCCCGCGATGCCGGTGAGCCCCTCAATATCAGCGAACTCAGCCGCGAGACCGGCATCCCTCACACCACCCTCACGCGTTACTTGGCCCTGATGGAGGCGGCTTTCCTCACCTGGACCGCGCCTGCTTGGGGTCCCCCCGATGGGGTGATGGCCACCCGCACCGGCAAGATCTACATCGCCGATACCGGGCTGCTGGGGCACCTGACCGGAGGCGTGGAAGTGCCCGGTATGCGCGAGACCTTTGTGGCCAACGAACTGCGCGCGCTGAGCACATGGAGTGAAACCCGGCCCGAGGTGATGCACTTCCGCTCCATCCGCCGCTACCGAGTGCCGCTGGTGCTGCGCGCCCCCGACGGACAACTGGTGGCGGTGGCCTTGGCCCCGGACGGCAATCCGTCTCCCGCCGACTTTGACGGGCTGCGATTCCTCAAAGAGCTGGCCGGGCCGGAATGGTGTCGCGGGGTCCTGTTGCATCCCGGCGAACAGACCCAAAACGTTGAGCCGGACCTGCAGGCCCTGCCCATGTCGGCCCTATGGCATTTTTAGGCCTGACCTAAACGGGGCCTACGGCAGCAGGGCGGCGAGGGCATCCGCGCCGTGCCGCACCGGGTCCACGCAGGGCCAGCCCGTGTGCAGCGTGATCTCCTCGCAAGCGGTGAGGGCGGCCGCGTCATCGAGGTGCGCGGTATTCAGCGCCACGCCGATGGTTTGGGGGCGAGGAAACGCTCCGGCGGCTTCGGCGAGGTCTTCATAAGCTTGGGCGAGCCGGCGCAAGTCGGGGACTTGCACCCAAGGGTGGCGAGGCAAGGTGTCCATGCCCGCTCGGTGCACCATTAGCAGGTGGGTGGGCACCGAACCCCGAATGAGGGCCAGGGTGGCGGTGCTGGCGGGGTTGATAAGCGAGCCTTGGCCTTCGACGATGATCACTTCGCTCTCAGCGGCAGCCATGACTTCACGTTCGATGGCTCCGGCGGAGAAGTCTACGCGGATGGCATCGAGCGGCACGCCGCGCCCGGAGATCGCCATGCCCGTTTGCCCGGTGGCCACAAAGGCCGAGGTGCGCCCGCGCCGGCGGAGGGCGGCATGGAGTTCGAGCGAGGCCGTCATCTTGCCCACGCTCATATCCGTGCCCACGGTGAGCACGCGGGCGGCTTTGAGTTCCCGGGCCGCCCCGGTGGCGGGCTTGAGCCCCGCGGGTTCGGTGCGGACATCCCAAATCCACTGGCCATCTTGGCGTTGTGGGTAGCGGGGGTTCAGCGGCTCGTGCAAGCCGTTAAGAATGTGGAACCCGAGCGCCACGGCTTCGTCTAAAACGGGCCACCAGTCGGCGGGAATTTCACCACCCGGTGGGGCAATTCCCAACACCAAGATCTCCGCGCCATGAGCTTTGGCTTCGGCCAACGTGGCCACAATGGGGGCGTCGGAAGCAATTCCCGTCACCTCGGCGATGCTCTTTCCGGCCAAATCAGGCTCGATCATCGCCGCCACTGGGTGCTCGCCGTAGCGGAGGATCCCCAGCCCCATCTTGCCGGTGTGGTTGGCAAAGGCACCCGCCATGTAGAGGGCCAGCGGCTGGCCGGGACGCATCGGGCTCATAGGGTTCGCCTGATTCTACGCGAGTTCGCCGCTGAGTTCCACGCCCAGTCCGGGTCGGTCGCTTGGCACCACGATGCCGTTCTCAAACCCCAGCCCCACCGCCGGGTCCGGGTTGAGATTGAGGTGACTATCGAGGTCAATGTGGTCAAACAAGGCGCCAAGCGAGGCCCCCGCCCCGATGGCGACGCTGCTCTCGCCCATGCACCCGATCATGGTGTTCAGCCCGTGCGCGCGGGCAGTGGCCACTAAGCGCAGGGCCTCGGTGATGCCGCCCGTCTTCATGAGCTTGAGGTTCACGCCGTCGCAGCGCCCGGCGAGGGGCGGCACGTCGTGGCTGGTGCGCAGGCTTTCATCGAGATAGATCGGCAGCTTGCGCCGCTCGAAAACGTAAGGCAGGTCATCCTCTTGTCCTCGGGCCAGGGGCTGCTCGACGTAGTCGCAATCGCGCTCGCTGAGCCACGCGATCATCTCCACCGCATCTTGGGGGCTCCAGCCCCCGTTGGCGTCCACGCGAAGCTGGGCACCGTGGCGCCGGGCGGCCTCGCGGGCGGCCTCGTAGCGCTGCTGGTCGGCCGCTGGCCCTCCGGCCCCGCCGAGCTTCACCTTGAGGGCCTTCGCCGAGGTGCGGGCCAGAAACTCCTCCGCCCGCGCCAAGACCACGTCCGGTTCGTTGATGCCCACCGTCACGCTGGTGGCCACCGTGGGCCGCCCCAGCCCCAGCAGGCGGTACAGCGGCAAGCCCGCGCGCTTTGCCCAGAAATCCCACAGCGCCACATCCATCGCGGCCATGGCGGCCGGATCTACGTGCGCGGCGGCCATGCGGGCGTAGACGGCGTGGGGCGAGCCGTCACCCAGGCCATCCTGCAGGATGCTCTCAAGTTGCGCTTGGGCTTCGGCGGCCAGGGTGTCGTCGTAGCCCGTCCCGGGGGCGCACTCGCCAATCCCGGTCACGTCGCCGTCGCTCACCATCACAAACAGGTTGTTGGAGCCCGTGGACGTGCCCCGGCTGATCGTCAGCGGGTGCAGCTTGGTGAGGCGCACGGTACGGAAGGTGACGCGCATGGTCACCCCAGAATACCGGCCCGGATTGAGCAGAAACTCAGCGCTT
>CAZDWU010000020.1:27387-31183 GCA_964509165.1 uncultured Chthonomonas sp.
GTGGCGACTCGCTCGAATTCCGGCACGATCATGGCGACCACGCTCTCCATCCCGTCGCCGAGCAGCACGGCCTCGTTGATGTACGCCGATTCCTTCAGGCGGCTCTCGATGGGCTGCGGGGCTACGTTCTTGCCGTTGCCCAGCACCAGCAGGTCCTTCTTGCGGTCGGTGATGCGCAGGTTGCCGCGATCGAGCTCCCCAATGTCGCCGGTGTGGAGCCAGCCTTCGGCGTCCAGAGTGGCGGCGGTGTCTTCGGGCAAGTTGTAGTAGCCCTGCATGATGCAGCGGCCACGCAGAAGGATCTCCCCATCCGGGGCGATCTTGACTTCCACACCCTTGAGCGGCGGGCCAACGGTGTCCGGGCGGTTGTCTTCCGGCCGGTTGATGCACGCGGCGGCGCAGTTCTCGGTAAGGCCGTAACCCTGCAAAACGTGGATGCCCAGTGCCAAATAGAACTCGCTGACGTGGGTCGGCAGAGCCGCGCCCCCACTCACGAAGTAGCGCAATCGGCCGCCGAACTTCGCCTTGATCTTGCTGCCGACCAGACCTTCCAGAACGCCGGCCAGCGGGGCAAACTCGCCGCGCATACGCTTGAGACCTTGCTCTTGCGCCATGCGGAACAGTCGTTGGCGGAGCGGCGGAGCCTTAAGAACGCCGTCTTCGATGCGGCCTTTCAGGCTTTCCAGCAGGCGCGGCACCACCAGCATGATGGTGGGCTTCACCCGCTCCATGTCGTGGCCCAGACTGGCCAGCGAACCGACGTAGCCGATGGTGGCCCCCATGGACATAGGCAGCACGTGGCCGGCGAATCGCTCGAACACGTGGCTGAGGGGCAGGAAGCTGAGGAAGACATCCTCTTCCTTCAGCGGGATGCACGAGGGGATATCCGCGCACAGATAGGTGAAGGCGCGGTGCGGCAGCATCACGCCCTTGGGCACGCCGGTGGTGCCGCTCGTGTAAATCAGGGTGGCGAGGTCTTCTTCGCCCGCGGCCTGCGCGCCTTGCACCCAGGCGTCTTGGCTTAGCTGGTCGGGTTGGGCACGTTCCTTCAGGCCGGGTTGGTCGCCTTCCTTGCTCAGCAGTACCACCTGGATGCCGGTCAGGCCTTCCATCTTCACGGCCTGCTTGGTGTTTTGGGAGACCACGAGCTTGGCGCCGCAGTCCTGCACGATGTATTGGCTTTGGTCCGCGGGCAGCGTGGGGTAAATCGGCACGAGCACGGCCCCCAGCGTTTGGCACGCCCAGTCGCACATCGCCCAGTCAGCGCTGCTCTCGGCTTGCAGGACCACGCGGTCACCGCGTTGCACACCCAGTCCCACCAGGGCCGAAGCAAAACCGTGAACCTGCGTGCGAAGCTCGCCGTAAGTCACCGGAATCGGGTCTTTGCCGGATTGAGGGATGAGGTGCGCGGTCTTGGTGGCAAACCGTTCGGTCTGCCCCAGGAACATCTGGCCAAGAGTTGCGTATACCATGGGCTTTACAGTCCTTATACGGAGTCCGTACCTTACCCTCAGCCGTCCGGGCCGAACGAGGCTTAGATCAGAGCGCGTTCCTTGACCACCAGGTACGCCGTGACGAGGGCCGCCGAGAGGTCTTGCGGTTCAGAGTCGATGTTCTGGACCCCGCTGCTGGCCAGGATGTTGCTGGCCTGGTTCCGCTCCGATCGGTACCAGTGGGTGGCCGCGCGTCGGTACATTTCGTACCGGTTGGTGGGGATGTAGCCCTCGAGTTCCTTCATCTTGGGGTCATCCACCCGCACCACAAACACGAGATGCTGGCGGCGCAGCTGGCTGACAGCAGCGGCCAGCTCGCGGGCGGCGTCGGGGTCTTCCGCGTCGGTGAAGATCACGACCAGGGAACGCTTCTTCCACCGGGCACGCAGGAAGGCGATGGCGGCTAGATAGTCGGACTGCACGGCTTCAGCCCGCACATCGTGGATGCGTTCCAGGATGGACGCGACCTGCGCCCGGCCCTTGCGGGGCAGCGACAGGCTGTGGACGGCATCGTTGAACACCATCATGCCGACTTGGTCGCCTTTGTCCTTGGCGGCATGCATGAGCATCAGCGCGGCATCCAGCGCGTAATCCAGCTTGGGCACGCCTTCGACTTCGCCGAGCATGGTGCGGCCGACATCGATGCAGAGGAACACCGCCTGGTTGCGCTCTTCTTGGAACTGCTTGACCACTAACCGACCGCGCCGGGCGGTGGCTTTCCAGTCCACCATGCGCATGTCGTCATCGGCGTAGTCGCGCAAGGATTCGAACTCTTGCCCCAGCCCTCGAATGCGGCTGCGCCGCACGCCGATTTGGTTGAGGTGCCCCTTTTGCTTCAGCAGGTCGTACTCTTGCAGGGCCAGCACGTTGGGATACACGCGCACTTCCTCCTGCACCGGCAGGAGTTGCTGCACTTCGCACAGACCGAGGGGAGCTTGATAGCGCAGGAAGACGCCCCCGAACCGCTCTTGGCCGCGCCGAAGCGGCGTGACGGAGTAGCGCAGGTCTCGCTCTTCGCCCGGGCGGAGCGTGAGGTCCCACTGGGGATGATCGGCCACCACCAGCGGCGGCGGATCATCCTTCAGGCGGATGCGGATGGTTTGGTCCGCAAGGTTGCGGACCCGCAGGCGAATGCTGTTGGCCACGCGGGCAGAGAGCACGGGGTCCATGCGCCGATCGACCTCCACCAAGTCCCACTTCTTGGCGACTAGCCCGGTGACGAAGAAGAGGACCAAGAGGGCCACGTTCCAGGGCAGCACGAGGCTTTCGAGGCCCGGCACGAAGGCACCCCCGAGGGCGAGCGGGATTCCGGCCCCCACGAGCCACCAGAGCCTTGGTGTCGGAATCAGCATCCACGCAACCCTAGAGGTAGCATCTTACTCGTGACCCAGGAGCATTTGATCCTCTCTCCCGAGAAGACCCTGCTCTCCTTCCGGCTGGCTCCGATCACCCGCCGGATGTGGGCCAGTGTGCTGGATTCCATGATCCTGACGGGGATCAGCATGATGGGATACACCATCGCCCTCACTTTGTTCTTTTCACTGCCCGAGTTTGCCGAAGCTTTCGGGGCGTTCGTGTCGGCATTCGCCTTTTTCGGCTACTTCGCCCTTTGTGAAGGCAAGTATCAGGGACAAACGCTGGGTAAGAAAGCGCTAAACATCCGCGTGATCAATGTTGACGGCACGCCCATTACAGTACGCCAAGCGTGGCTGAGGAACCTGCTTCGTATCGCCGACCTCTTGCCCGGCGCCTATGTTGTCGGTGTTACGAGCATTCTGGCCAGCCCGCGCGCCCAGCGCCTAGGAGACATGGTGGCGGGCACGATGGTGGTGGTGGAACCCAAGGTGAGCACCAACTTTGCCGCCGCCCCGCACCGCTACGGCACGCACCACTTTGAGCAGTACCTGGCCGAACTGCCGAACATGACCCTGGAGGAGTACATCGCGATGAAGCGTCTGTGCGACCGGTTCCCTTATCTCCCAGCGGAAGAGCAAGCGCGGTCCATCCAAGACCTGTGGGTGCCCTTTGCCGAGCGGCACCAGGTGCCGGCCTTTGCCAATGTCCATCCCATCCTGATGATGGAAGCCGTGGTGATGCGCTTCTCGCGCATTCATCACTTGGTGTAAGCCGTGGTGCAGTTTTCCACCGCCCGGGCGGGAAAAGCCTGGGGACGTGAGTTGTCCCCGCTTATCCCCACGATCTCCCCATCGGCTTGGGGCTGGATCTGGGTTCGAAATGGGGGTTGTCCCCGCAATCCAAGGCTTAATAAGCAACAAGAGATTCTCTCTTCTCTTTCTTTGAAA
>CAZDWU010000021.1:0-30860 GCA_964509165.1 uncultured Chthonomonas sp.
CGCTCGATGACCATGAGGTCGTCCACGCGCACGGATCCATAGTCGCACACCCGGCCCAAGTCGTTGCGACCCAGGTCAATCAGCATCACGTGCTCCGAGGTCTCCTTCTCGTCCGCAAGTAGTTCGGCGGCCAGGGCGTCATCCTCGGCCTGGGTGCGGCCACGCTTACGCGTGCCGGCGATGGGGCGCACCCGGGCTTCGCGCCCCTTCAGCCCCACCAGAAGCTCCGGCGAGGCCCCCACCACGTCCAGGTCGCCAAAGCGTAGCAAGTACATGTAGGGTGAGGGATTCAGCCCCCGCAAGGCCCGGTAGAGCGTGAGAGGATGCGATTTGAACTCGCCTTCCCACCGGATGCTGGGCACAAACTGCACGCCGTCTCCGGCCTTCACGTATTCCACCACCCGCTTCACCCGGTCCTCGAACTCCTCTTGCGTGAAGTTGCAGTACATGGTCGGCGGCTCCATCTGGGTGGCAGGCAGGGCGGGCAAGGGTCCCGTGAGGCGGGCTTCTAGCCGATCCAGCTCGGCGCGCGCGGCGGCATCGCCCCCAGGGGTGCCATCACTCAGCGCCAAGAGCTTCATGTGCATCAGGGCGTGGTCAAAAATCACCAGGCTGTGCGTGATCATAAAGGCCACGTCGTCCAGGCCCAAATCGTCCAGGTTGTCGTCCGGGATGCGCTCCAGGAACCGCACGAAATCGTAGGCGATCAACCCCACCGCACCGCCGCATAGCCGGGGCAGTCCTTCCGCATCGGCAATCGGCACCTGAGGGCAACGGGCCTCTACTTCGTGCAGCGGGTCCTCGCCGGGGCGCAGGGAACGCTCAAAGCTCCCCGTCTCGTCGGCCACCATCACGCGGCCTTGATGCGAACGCACCACGGCGTGCGGGCGCACCCCCATCAGGCTGTAGCGGGCCAGTTGTTCGCCGCCAGTCACGCTTTCCAAGAGAAAGCTCAGCGGCTCATCGTGGGCGAGTTTCCAATACGCACTTAAGGGAGTCTCCATGTCCGCGCGCAGAACGCGCGTCACGGGGGTCAAGTACGTTGGGTTCGCCACAGCCACGCCCCCATTCTACGCCCCGGGGCTGCCTCGCGCCAGCCGTCACAATGGAAAGGTGAGTCCAGCGGCGCGGAGGTACCAAGACGTGCAAGATCGAATCGTCCGCGCGGCCGAAGGCGCGCACCGAGACCCGGCCGACATCACTCTGGTGGCGGTGAGCAAGACGTATCCCGTCGAGGCCATCCGCGAACTCTACGATCTCGGTCATCGCCACTTTGGCGAAAGCCGCTGGCAAGAAGCCCGCCCGAAGATCGAAAGCCTCCCCTCTGATATTACGTGGCACTTCATCGGGCACCTGCAAAGCAACAAAGCCCGCCAGGTGGCCGAGCAGATGCCGGTCATTCATACCATCGACAACGAACGCCAATTGGCGGCAATCGAAAGGCAATCGGCGCTTACCAAGATTTTTATTGAGGTCAATTTGGCGCGAGAGCCACAAAAAGCAGGAATCTTTCCGGAAGACCTTGACAATTTCTTGCCATGCGTCGCAAACTACCGAAAGGTTCAGCTCCTCGGCCTAATGACCATCGGTCCGGCTGAGGCGGAACTCGAAGAGCAAGGACGTCTCTTCCGTCAACTCGCGCAAATGGCCCAAGGAGTGGGACTCGAGCAGTTGAGCATGGGAATGAGCGGTGATTTTGAAACCGCGATTGCGCACGGCGCGACCCATGTGAGGATAGGGTCCTCGTTATTCGGTTCTCGCAACTAGGTTGAACCCAACCAGGTCAGGGACGAGAACATGGAAGAAACTTTGGAACGAGCCAGTTGGCTCAGCCGCATGACGTCGCGTTTTACGCGTCAGGCCGACGACTACTACTACGAGGATGGCGATTACGAGCATCCGGCCGTCGCCGTCTCCCCGCAACGAGGCGTGCCCAGCTACCGCATTTCGGTGCGCCGCCAAGTGGAAACGTTTGACGACGCCGTGGAAGCGGCCGACGGGCTGCGCGAAGGCGAACAGCAGATCTTGAACCTCAACTTCTGCCCGCCGCAACTGCGCGAAAAGATCAAGGACTGGATGTCCGGCGTGGGTTACGCCGTGGACGCCCACTGGGTCGAACTGGGCGAGAA
The DNA here is from genome assembly GCA_964509165.1 of uncultured Chthonomonas sp. Lineage (GTDB taxonomy): Bacteria > Armatimonadota > Fimbriimonadia > Fimbriimonadales > Fimbriimonadaceae > JAHBTC01. The sequence continues at coordinate 2,130 of CAZDWU010000021.1, forward strand.
CATCTATCTCATTGCGCCCAACATGGCCGAGATCAATTCATCCCCCGCATCCCCGGGCCTCGCTGCCCGCCGCAATTAAAACGACCGTTCGATAAGGAAACTCTCGAGTCTAGGCCGCCCTTGTGAAGGGGGCGGCCATTTTTTCGTTCACAATAAGAGGCATGGCTGGTTTCACCGTCCATACCGGCACCCAGGTGGTTTATGCCGCCGACCATGTGGACACCGACCGCATTATTCCGGCTCGCTTTTTGTCGCGCGTCTCCCGCGTCGGCTTCGGCGAGTTGCTCTTTGCCGACGTGCGGGGGCCCGAGTTTCCGTTAGATCAGCCCGATGCGGCTGGGGCAAGCGTTTTGACCGTAGGCACCAACTTTGGCTGCGGCAGTAGCCGTGAGCACGCGGTGTGGGCGATTCAACAAGCTGGCTTGAAGGCCGTAATCGCACGCATTGATGTGGAAACGCCCGGCTATAGTGATATCTTCCGGCAGAACGCGGCCAACTGCGGCCTGCTGCTTGTGGAACTAGGCGCGGAGGATCATCAGGCGCTGGTGGACGCGGGCACGGGCGCGGAAGTCACGATCAATTTGCCCGACCAAGAAGTGGTTTGCGGTGGTCAAACGTATCACTTTGAGATCAACCCGGCCGTCAAGGCTCAGCTCATTGCGGGCCACGACCTCATTGGCACCACGCTTGTCCACCAAGACAAGATTGCCGCCTATGAGGAGAGCGGGCGGCTTTGGTCACCTCCGGCGGGGGCAAACGCGTGAAAACCATGACCATTCTTTCTCTGGCTCTGTTGGTTGCCGGTTGCGCCGGCCCCGCCTCTCAAACTCCGGTGAGTTCGTTTGACACGCCAGCAAATCCGGCTCCGACCGATCCCAAACCGACCGACCCCAAGCCGACCGACGGCACGGGCTCTAGCCAGAACGGCTCCGCCAATCAAAACCCACCCGCCAACCCCTACCGCACGCACCAACTTAAGGACCTGGAAGTGGTCGAAGTCACCATGGGCGAGCACAAGTTTAAGATGTGGGTGATGGACACCGACAGCAAGCGCATGGAGGGCATGATGTTCCTGGAGAACAAGGACTTCAAGGACGACGAAGGCATGCTGTTCGTATTCCCGGGCACGGCCACGCGGAATTTCTGGATGAAGAACACGCTGGTGCCGCTGGACATCGCCTACCTCAACCGCGAGAAAAAGGTGCTGAACACCTACACCATGGCTGCGCTGGACACCACCACGCCGTACCCCAGCAAGGGGGGCGCGATGTACGTGATCGAAGTCCGCGCGGGCCTCTTTGAGAAGCTCAAGATTGGCAAGGGAACGGTTTGCACGTTCCCCGCCACGATCAAGGCGAAGGATTAATCCTCGTCGGACGCATGCCCTTCGGGGCGCATCATCGGGAAGAACATCACTTGCCGAATATGGCGCGCCCCGGTCAGGAGCATCACCATGCGGTCCATCCCAATGCCGCAGCCGCCGGTGGGCGGCATCCCGCTCTCCAGGGCGTAAAGGAAGTCCTCATCCATTGGGTGGGCTTCGTCATCGCCACTGGCTCGCTCGGCCATCTGCGCCTGGAACCGCTCTCGCTGGTCAATCGGGTCGTTGATCTCGCTAAACGCGTTGCAGATTTCGCGGCCCAGCACGTAACCCTCAAATCGCCGGGTGAAGCCCGGGCGATTCGGGTCCTTCTTGGCCAGCGGGCTGGTCTCCAGCGGGTAGCCGATGACGAACGAGGGCTCCTGCAGGTGTGGCTCCACAAAGACTTCGAGGAGCTTCTCAATGAGACCGCCCAGGTGTCGCTCTTCCTCGGCGTTGATCCGCTTGCCCGTCACCGGGTTCACCACATTGCGGTTTTTCAACGCGGCCTTGGCGTTCTCTAGTGAAGACAAGTCCTCGGCGGTAAGCCCGGAGTGCTCTTCAATCGCGGAAAGCAGGTCCACGCGGCGCCACGGCTTGCCAAAGTCCAAAACGACTTCATCTTCCGAGAAGCCCGCCACATCCTCCGAGACGATGTCACCCTCCTGACTCTCACGCTTGATGCGCACCAACGGACTACCGAACACCTCGGTAGCCACCGTACGGAACAGGTCTTCAACCCGCTGCATCATCACCTCGAGGTCGGCGTACGCTTCGTAGAATTCCAGCAACGTGAACTCGGGGTTGTGGCGGTTGCTCACACCCTCATTGCGGAATACGCGCCCGATTTCGTACACCCGGGGGATATCACCGCACAGGATCCGCTTGAGGTAGAGCTCCAGCGAGATGCGCAGGTCCACTTCGAGGTCGTAGGCGTTGTAATGCGCCGAAAAGGTACGCGCCGCTGCGCCGCCCGCCTCTTGCTGAAGCATCGGAGTTTCGACTTCTAGGTAGCCCCAGGCGTTAAAGCACCGCCGCACGGCCGTGACAATGCGACTCCGGTCCACCAGCGTGCGCCGGGCATCCGGGTTCGTGATGAGGTCGAGGTGCCGGTGCCGGAACCGCACATTGGTGTCGGTCAGGCCGTACCACTGTTCCTCACCGCGCTGCTTGGGGATCGGCACCACGTGCAGTGACTTGCTGAGCGGCTTGAGTTCGCTCACTTGCAGGCTTGGTTCGCCAGTCTTGGTGATGAAGAGCGAACCCACCACGCCCAGGTGGTCACCCAGGTCCAGCAGATTCAGGGCCTCCCAGGCCGCCTCGTCAATGTCGTTCTTGCGCACGTAGATCTGGAACCGGTCGGCGCCGTCACTGAGGTGAAGGAACTGCGACTTGCCCATCTCGCGGCGGCTAACAATGCGCCCAGCGAACGGCACGACCTCGCCCTCGCGTTGGGCGGTCGTGTCTTTAAGATTTTCGGCGGTTTCGGTAAATGGGAACGACTCCACGGCGTAGGGGTCGTAGCCAATTTCGCGCAGGCGAGCAAGCTTGCCCAGCCGAATCTCTCGTTCGTTGGCGTTGTCAGACATGACTTCGTGAGTCTACAGAACCCTCGCCAAAACAAACTGGCCCGGTCCCGCAAAGGGAGCCGAGCCAGGTCGTGAGGAAGGGAAGGGGAGGCTTAGCCGCCGCAGGTGCTGGTGTGCACCACGGTGTTGGAAGCCTTGGCCTGCGTCCCGGCGGCCGGCGGCACCAGCACGCCGTCGATCACGTGGATCACGCCGTTCTTGGCCATGATGTCCGTCTTGATCACGTTGACGTTGTTGATGCGCACCTTGCCGTTCACCACCTTGATGTCCAGCGTCTGAGCGGCGTTGTTCACCTTCAGAGCCGTCTTGGCCTTCAGCGGAGCGGCGTCGATCACTTGGTGGGCGGTCACCTTGCCCGGCACCACGTGGTAGAGCAGAACGTTCGTCAGCAGGGCCTTGTCGCTCACCACGGCGTCCACGGTGGCCTTCGGCAGCTTGGCGAAGGCATCGTTCGTCGGCGCGAACACGGTGAACGGACCTTCGCTCTTCAGGGTATCCACCAGGCCAGCTTGCTTGACGAGGCTGACGAGGGTGGAGAAGTTCGAATCGCCAGCGGCGATGTCCACGATATCCTTGGTCGGAGCGGCGGCGACGGCCACGCTGGCGATGGCGGCAACGGCCAGAGTGCTGGTGATGAGAGTCTTCATGGTTGTGATCCTGTTTGGTCCGCAGAGCGGGCTCTGCTGGCGTTATCTACAGGGCCAGAATGATGTATCTCAGCAAGACCCATCAGCGCTAAATGATGGTTATTCCGCAATTCTGGGGCATAGGACAGGGAACCGGCGGGAACTTTCCGCATCCTTCGTGTCAGTCCCTTCGTCCTATATTGCAGGCGTGGCCCCCCAAAGGGCCTTGATGTTGCACTGACTTCAGGTCTATAATCGCCCCTGCGACTGGCTCAATGTCGGTCGTATTCCGTCTAGGAGTGACCTCTCGGGCATTAGATCGGTTAGACAACGAGTCGTTCCATCTGTGGTCCGAGGGGCCGTGCGTCAGAAAATGGTGCACGGCCCTTATCACGTTCTAGGCAGCACCGCAAAGTAAGAGAGAACAATGCCGACCGTAAACCAATTGGTCCGTAAAGGGCGAACGTCATCGCCCGTGAAGTCGAAATCGCCGGCGCTGAAGAACAACCCGTTCAAGCGTGGCGTGTGCACGGTTGTGCGCATCATGACCCCCAAGAAGCCGAACTCGGCCCAGCGCAAGGTCGCTCGTGTTCGCTTGGTTAATGGCATTGAAGTCACTGCTTACATCCCCGGTGTGGGTCACAACCTGCAGGAGCACTCGGTGGTTCTGGTTCGAGGTGGTCGTGTGAAGGACCTCCCCGGCGTGCGCTACCACATCGTGCGTGGCACCCAGCAAACCGCGGGTGTGAACAACCGAAGTCAAAGCCGCTCCAAGTACGGCACCAAGCGACCCAAGAAGGCGAAGTAAAGAATCATGCCCCGCAAAGGACCAGCCCCCAGCCGAGTCATCCTGCCGGACCCCGTGTACGGTAGTGAACTCCTTCAGCGCTTTATCAACCGCCTCATGCTTGATGGCAAGAAGGTGAAGGCCGAAGACATCGTTTACACCGCGCTCAAGAACGCCGCCGAAAAGGTGGGCGACGAGCCGCTGGAAGTCTTTGACAAGGCCCTCAGCAACATCATGCCGGGTGTGGAAGTCCGCCCGCGACGCGTCGGTGGCCAGACCTACCAGGTCCCCATGGACGTTCGTCCCGAGCGACGCCGGACCTTGGCCCTGCGATGGCTTGTGACTTTTTCGCGCAAGCGCTCTGGAAAGTCCATGATTGACAAGCTGACCGCCGAATTTGTGGACGCCTACAACAACACGGGCAACGCCGTGAAGAAGAAGGAAGACACCCACAAGATGGCCGACGCCAACAAGGCTTACAGCCACTACCGATTCTAATCCTCAGAAGAGCCCTTAATCATGCCCCGATCCCACCCTATCGAACGCGTCCGGAACATTGGTATTGCTGCGCACATTGACGCAGGGAAGACCACCACGACCGAGCGCATCCTGTATTACGCCGGCCGCACGCACAAGATCGGTGAAGTTCACGATGGCGCCGCCACGATGGACTGGATGGAGCAGGAACAAGAGCGAGGCATTACGATCACCTCGGCCGCCACGTCGTGCTTCTGGCGCGAAGGCTTCAACGCCGCTGATCCCGATGCCAGCAAGGACACGCCGGAGTTCAAGATCAACATCATTGACACCCCGGGCCACGTGGACTTTACGGTGGAAGTGGAGCGCTCCCTGCGCGTGCTGGACGGCCTGGTGGCTGTCTACTGCGCCGTGGGTGGTGTGCAGCCGCAATCGGAAACCGTCTGGCGCCAGGCCAACAAGTACGGCGTTCCGCGCATTGCCTACATCAACAAGATGGACCGTCTGGGGGCGGACTTCTACTCGGTAGTGCAGCGCATGCGCGACCGACTGGGTGCCAATGCGACGCCGATCGTGATTCCGATCGGTGCGGAAAGCGATTTCAAGGGCTATGTGGACCTCATGACCATGAAGGCCACGCGCTACACCTCGGACGACGGCAAGCAGTACGAAGTGGTGGACATTCCGGCCGAAATGGCGGACCAAGCCGCTGAATACCGCGAAAAGCTGATCGAAGCGATTTCGGACATGGACGACTCCATCATGGAGCGATTCCTGATGGGCGAAGAAATCCCGCTCCAGGAGCTGAAGGATGCGCTGCGCGCGGGCACCATTGCCGGCAAGATCGTGCCGGTGCTATGCGGTTCGTCCTTTAAGAACAAGGGCGTGCAAGCGCTGCTTGACTCCGTGGTTTGCTACCTGCCGTCGCCGCTCGATGTGCGCATGACGACGGGTCTGGATCCGGACACCGAAGAAGAAGTCACCCGCAAGCCGGAAGACTCCGAGCCGTTCACGGCTCTGGCCTTCAAGATCATGTCGGACAAGTTCGTGGGTCGTCTCACGTTCCTCCGCGTGTACTCGGGTGTCCTCAAGAAGGGCAGCCAAGTTTCGGTTTGTTACCGCGACCCGCACACCAACGACCTCCGCGTTCGCAACGAGCGCATCGGCCGAATCCTAGAAATGCACGCCAACAAGCGTGAAGAGCTGGATGAAGTGGTGGCCGGGGAAATCGTGGGCGTGATCGGTCTTAACGACGTCCGCACGGGTTACTCCATCTGCGATTCGAACAATCCGCTGGCGCTGGAAAGCATTAAGTTCCCCGAACCGGTTATCCAGGTGGCGGTGGAACCGAAGAGCCGTGCCGACCAAGAAAAGCTGGGCACCAGCCTGCAGCGCTTGGCCGAAGAGGACCCGACGTTCCGCGTGCAAACCGACCCGGAAAGCGGTCAGACGATCATCTCCGGGATGGGCGAACTCCACCTCGAAATCATCGTGGACCGTCTCAACCGCGAGTTCGGTGTGCAGGCCAACCAAGGGAAGCCGCAGGTGGCCTACCGAGAAACCGTGCAAGGCAACGCCAGCGCGGACGGGAAGTTCATCAAGCAGACGGGTGGTTCCGGTCAGTACGGTCACTGTATCCTCGAGATCGCTCCTCTGGAAGCGGGCTCCGGGTTCATTTTTGAAAACAAGACGGTCGGGGGGACGGTTCCGCGCGAATACATCCCGGCGATCGAAAAGGGTGTGCGCGAAGCCCTGAACAACGGCGTGATGGCGGGTTACCCGGTGGTGGACGTGAAGGTCGCCGTAACCGGTGGTTCGTACCACGACGTTGACTCGAACGAAAACGCGTTTAAGCAGGCTGCGATCATCGGCTTCAAGGAAGCCATGAAGAAGGCCAAGCCGGTTCTGAAGGAACCGATCATGCACGTAGAAGTCACCACTCCCGAAGACAACGTCGGGGATGTGGTCGGCGACCTCAATAGCCGCCGAGGTCGTATCGAAGGGATGAACAGTGGTCTGGGGGGTGTGACTATCGTCACGGCTCACGTTCCGCTGGCGGAGATGTTTGGGTATGTTACGACGCTCCGCTCACTCACACAGGGGCGCGCCACGCCAAACGTGACGCCCTCCCACTATGAGGAAGTCCCGACTAACATCGCCAACGAAATCGTGGCGAAGGCCCAGAGCGGCGGCTAAAAACAGGAGAAACTGAAAGTCATGGCACGGCAAAAGTTCGAACGAACGAAACCTCACGTCAACATTGGGACGATCGGCCACGTCGACCACGGGAAGACCACTCTGACCGCGGCGATCACGGGCGTCCTCGCGGCTAAGGGTCTGGCAAAGGCCCGCGCTTACGACGAAATCGACTCGGCGCCTGAAGAAAAGGCCCGTGGGATTACGATCAACATTTCGCACCAGGAATACGAAACGGAAAGTCGCCACTACGCGCACGTGGACTGTCCTGGCCACGCGGACTTCATCAAGAACATGATCACCGGTGCCGCCCAGATGGACGGCGCGATCCTGGTGGTTGCGGGTACTGACGGTCCGATGCAGCAAACGCGCGAGCACATCCTGCTCGCTCGCCAGGTCGGCGTCCCCTACATCACGGTCTTCATCAACAAGGTGGACCAGGTGGACGACGAAGAACTGCTCGACCTCGTCGAAATGGAAGTTCGTGAGCTGCTCAGCAAGTACGGCTTCGATGGCGACAACGCCCCGATCGTTCGTGGTTCCGCCCGCAAGGCGCTGGACCAAGTCGAAAGCGGCAACGTCAACTTCGACAGCCCCGAAGTCAAGCCGATTCTTGACCTGATGGCGGGCGTGGACAGCTACATCCCGACGCCTGAGCGCGACAAGGACAAGCCGTTCCTGATGGCCGTCGAAGACGTGTTCACCATCACGGGTCGCGGTACGGTTGCCACGGGTCGTGTCGAACGCGGTCAGCTGCGCTCGATGGAAGAAGTCGAAATCATCGGCCTCCGCGAAGACGCCATCAAGACGGTGTGCACCGGTGTGGAAATGTTCCGCAAGACGCTGGACTACTGCGAAGCGGGCGACAACGTCGGCCTCCTGGTCCGCGGTGTGGACCGCACGGCCATCGAACGTGGCATGTGCGTGGTGAAGCCGGGCTCCATCAAGCCGCACACCAAGTTCGACGCGCAAGTCTACGTCCTGTCGAAGGATGAAGGTGGTCGCCACAAGCCGTTCCAAACGGGTTACCGACCGCAGTTCTACTTCCGCACCACCGACGTGACCGGTACGCTCTCGCTGCCGGACGGCGTCCAGCTGGTGATGCCGGGCGAAAACGTGACGATGACCGTTGAACTCATTCAACCGATCGCCATGGAAGAAGGCTCGAAGTTCGCCATCCGCGAGGGTGGCCGAACGGTCGGCGCCGGCGCCATCACGAAGGTCCACCTGTAAGACCAATCGCCCCCGGGTTCACTGGAGCCCGGGGGCAAGCTTTTGAGAAGAAAACATGTCCGCACCTACCATCCGCATTCGAATCCGCGCTTACGACCACCGCATCTTGGATCAAAGCGCTGAGAAGATCACTGATACCGCGAAGCGCACTGGCGCCCGCTTGGCCGGCCCCGTGCCCCTGCCGACTCGCATTCGCCGCTTCTGCGTCATCCGTGGTCCCCACATTGACAAGGAGTCCATGGAGCACTTTGAGCTGCGCACTCACAGCCGACTCATTGATATCCATGAACCCACCAACAAGACGATTGACGCTCTGATGCGGCTCGACCTGAGCAGCGGCGTCGATATCGAAATTAAGACGGTTTAATCGGTTCGCGGACCGTTTCAGGGGGTTGCTTGGCTACGGGCCAGGGAATCCCCTTTTTTCGTGCTTTTCACCTCCGCGCAGCCTCAGGGCGCCCACGGCCCGGGCTGAGAGCGCAAAGAAGGCCTAGTCCAGTAGGTCATCCGGGGGAATTCCGGCCCTCACCCCGCCGTTCGGCCTGATTCAAAGGGTATCTTCTCAAGTCCGCGCCTCTGTGTGCGGACCATTTCTAAGCCGGAGAACTTCATACGCTCTCTTTGCGGGCATCCCTGAGATCAACCTTGGGGCAAGGCCAACTGAGGAATCAGACGCAACAGAGGGGCGGGAAGAAGCGCCGGTACGAGGTTGAATACTTTGATTCCAGGAATCTTAGGGACGAAAGTGGGCATGACGCACGTCTTCGCAGAAGACGGGCGAATGATCCCGGTCACCGTCATTCAGGCGGGGCCGGTGCATGTCACCCAGATCAAGTCCACCGACAAGGAAGGCTACAACGCCGTCCAAGTCGGGTTTGAAGAAATCAGCGACAAGCGCCTGACCTACCCGAAGTACGGGCATCTCAAGAAGGCAGGCCTTACGACCAATCTGCGGTTTTTGCGCGAGTTCCGGGTGGACGATCCGTCGTCCTTCTCGCTCGGGCAGACCATTGATGCCTCGATCTTCGCCGATGGCGAAGACGTCCACGTGACGGGCATCAGCAAGGGACGCGGCTTTGCCGGGGGTGTGAAGCGCTACGGCTTCAAGGGTCAGCACATGACCCACGGTTATATGACCCACCGCCGCCCGCTCTCCAACGGTGCCACGGGCCCGCAGCGCGTCTTTAAGGGTTCGCGCCGACCGGGTCACATGGGCGACGATCAAGTCACCCAAAAGGGACTGAAGGTGGTGAAGGTGGATGCCGAACGCAACCTGATCTTGGTGAGCGGCAGCGTGCCGGGCGCCAACGGCACCCTCGTGACGATTAAGAAGGTGGCCAAGTAACCATGGCGAACTACATTGACAAGCTCAAGGATCTGACCGTCGAGCGCAGCCTGCTGCACCGCGTGGTGGTGGCCGAAGAAGCCAACGCCCGCCAAGGCACGCAGAGCGCCAAGACGCGCAGCGAAACCCGGGGTGGCGGCCGCAAGCCGTACAAGCAGAAGAAGACCGGTAACGCCCGCCAAGGGACGATCCGTGCGCCGCACTACGCTCATGGTGGTATGGCTCTGGCCGTCAAGCCGCGCGATTACACCAAGAAGGTCAACCGCAAGGAGCGACGCCTGGCCCTCGCCGGTGCGCTGAGCGCCCGCGTGAACGCTGGCGACGTGACGGTGGTCGACAAGATCGCCTTCGCCAAGCCGAGCACCAAGGAAGCCATCGCTTTCCTCACCAAGCACAAGGTGAACGATGTTCGCCGCGTGTTGGTGATTCTGGAAGAACATGATCCGATCACGTATCTGTGCTTCCGCAACCTGCCGAACGTTGAAGTCCGCGTCGCCCCCAACAAGGCGGGTCAGGGCACGGCGTTCTCGACGCGAGACCTGCTCGTGGCGCACAAGATTGTGATGGCCAAGGGCGTCTCCAGCAAGCTAGAAGAGGTTTGGAGCAAGTGAAAGATCCGCACCTGATCATTGTTCGCCCGCACATCACGGAAAAGACCATGCGCCTCGCCACCGGCGACCCGCGCATCAAGGATCTCAAGAATGTTGAACGGTCTTACACCTTCGTGGTGACGACGACCGCCAACAAGATCGAAATCAAGTCGGCGATCGAAGACATCTACAACTCGGGCAAGAAGGCCAGTGAGCACATCACGGTCTCGTCGGTCCGCACGATCAAGATGCACGGCAAGAAGCGCCGCGTGGGAGCCCGCTCTGTGGGTTACCGCCCGGACTGGAAGAAGGCCGTCGTGACCCTGGCCCCGGGCCAGATGATTGAGGACTTTGGAGTCTAATGCCTACGCGAAAGTACAAACCGACCTCGCCGGGCCGCCGAAATATGGTGGTCTCGACATACGAGGAGATCACGAAGTCCAAACCGGAAAAGAGCCTGTTGGCTCCGCGTCCGAAGTCGGGTGGTCGCAACCACACCGGCCGGATCACCATGTTCAACCGTGGTGGTGGCAACAAGCGCCGGTACCGCATCATTGACTTCAAGCGCCAGAAGGACGGGGTGGAGGCCACGGTCATCGCGATCGAATACGATCCGAACCGCACCTGCCGCATCGCTCTGCTGGAATACGCCGACGGCGAAAAGCGCTACATCCTGGCCCCGCGCAACGTGGGGGTGGGCACCAAGGTGCAAAGTGGAGAAGGGGCCGACATTCTGCCCGGTCACTGCTTGGCCCTGCGCAACATCCCGCTCGGTACGCTGGTTCACAACATCGAGCTCAACCCGGGTCGCGGTGGCCAAATGGTCCGCAGCGCCGGTGCGAGCGCCCAGGTGATGGCGAAGGATGGCAACTACTGCACCCTGCGCCTGCCGAGTGGCGAAATGCGGATGGTCCACCTGGACTGCCGCGCCACGGTGGGTGAAGTCGGAAACGCCGAGCACGAAAACGAGCGCATCGGGAAGGCGGGTAAGAACCGCGGTCTCGGTCGCAAGCCGCACGTGCGCGGTGTTGTGAAATCGCCTCGCGACCACCCTCACGGTGGTGGTGAAGCCAAGTCCCCGGTCGGCCGCAAGAAAGGTCCTGTGGACCGTTGGGGCAACAAGTCTATCGGCACGCGCACTCGCAAGAACAAGCGCACTGACAAGTTCATTGTGCGGCGGCGCACCAAGTAAAGGAGAAGATCAATGGCACGTAGTCTCAAGAAAGGGTTCTTCGTTGACGAACACCTACTCAAGAAAGTTGACGCGCTCAACGACGCGGATCAGAAGAAGTTGATCAAGACTTGGTCGCGACGGAGCACCATCATTCCCGACATGATCGGGCACACCATTGCGGTCCACGATGGCCGCAAGCATGTGCCGGTTCTGGTGACGGAAAACATGGTCGGTCACAAGCTCGGCGAATTTGCGCCCACGCGCACTTACAAAGGTCACGGCGGGTCCTTACCGGACCGGGGGACGCGACTGCGATAAACCGAGTCCTGAACGCTCGGGTGGGAGACAGCCATAATTGACGGTCGCGCCCCCCGAAACCGACAGGACCCGAGGGATAAACCTCATGCAAGTAAGAGCAGTAGCAAAATTTGTCAAGTGCAAGCCGCTAATGGTGCGCCAGGTGGCCCGCGAACTTCGCGGCAAGCCGGCTCAGCAGATGGTGGATGTGCTCCGGTTTAAGCCGGGTCGCGGCGCATTCGTCCTGCGAAAGGTGATCGCCAGTGCGATGGCCAACGCTCAGGAAAACCACGCCATGGATCCGCGGCAACTCATCATTGCCGAGATCAAGGTGGATGAAGGACCGGCCATGAAGCGCATCATTGCGCGAGCCATGGGCCGAGCCAACCGCATCCTCAAGCGCACGGCGCACATCACGGTAGTGGTGGCGGACGACTTCCCGACGGAAGAGCGATCGCGAGGCGAGGGCAAGCCCAAGCCGCGACCGAAGCTCGCCGTTCCGGCTGGCAAGAAGAAGGCGGCTCCCAAGGCTGCCGCCGCTGTCGCCGAAGAAGTGAAGGAAGAAGTGACCGAAGAAGTGGTGGAAACGCCGGTGGAAGCCGAAGTGACGACCGAAACGGAAGTGACGGCGGAAGCCCCGACCAACGACGCCGGCGAAGAGGCGCCTGAAACCAAGTAAACCATGGGTCAAAAAATTCACCCGAACGGCTTTCGACTCGGAGTCATCCGAGGGCACGATAGTCACTGGATCTTCCCCAAGAAGCAATACCGCGATGCCCTGGTGGGCGACCACCAGATTCGCACCTTCTTGAACGACAAGATCGGCAAGGGTCTTATCAGCCGCATCGATATCGAACGAGCTGCCAACCGCGTCAAGGTGACGATTCTCACCTCGCGCCCCGGCGCCGTCATCGGTCGCGGAGGCAAGGGCATCGACCAGATCAGCCAAGATCTGAACAAGTTGGTGCGCAAGTCCGACCCGACCGGCATGGTCCAGGTGAACGTGACGGAAGTCCGCCAACCCGAACTGGATGCCCAGCTGATTGCCGAGAACATCGCGCAGCAGCTCGAAAAGCGTGTCAGCCACCGCCGCGCCATGCGGCAGAGCATGACCCGCGCCCAGCGCATGAACGTGCGCGGCATCAAGATCAAGGTCAGCGGTCGTCTGAACGGCGCGGAAATCGCGCGTACGGAAGCCGACATGGTAGGCAAGATCCCGCTGCACACGCTGCGCGCGGATATTGACTACGGTTACGGTATTGCCTATACGATCTACGGAACGGTGGGCGTCAAGGTGTGGGTGTATCGCGGCGAAGTGTTGCCCGAAAAGCAACTGGCCATGATGCAAACCCCGACCGCCGAAGAGCGTGGCCCGCGCCGCGAGCGACGCGAACGACCCGACCGCGACCGAGGTCCCCGACCCGACCGTGGCCCGCGCCCCGAAGGTGGCGGTGATCGCCCCGATCGTGGCCCGCGCCCCGAAGGCGGTGGTGACCGACCCGACCGTGGCCCGCGCCCCGAAGGTGGCGGTGGCCATCACGGCGGCGGTGGTCATCATGGCGGCGGTGGCGGCTTCAACCGTGGCGGAGGCCATGGTGGTGGTGGTGGCGGCGGTTTCAACCGTGGCCCGCGCCGCGACGAGAATCCCCGTGCGGGAGATGGTCTTGACCAAGGCCGACGCCGCACCAACAACGCACCCGCACCGGCACCGGTGAAGGAGGAAACGAACAATGCTGATGCCTAAGCGGACGAAGTACCGCAAGCAGTTCCGTGGCCGCATGAGCGGCGCTGCCACCCGTGGCAACACGATCTGCTTCGGGGACTACGCCCTCGTTGCCATGGACTGTGCTTGGATCACGGCCCGCCAAATCGAAGCCTCGCGTATCGCCATGACCCGCCACATCAAGCGTGGTGGGAAAGTGTGGATCCGCGTCTTCCCGGACAAGCCCTACACCAAGAAGCCGCTTGAGCAGCGAATGGGTAAGGGTAAGGCCGGCGTTGAAGGCTGGGTGGCCGTTGTCAAGCCGGGCAAGGTGATGTTCGAAATGAACGGGGTCACCCCGGACGTGGCCCGCGAAGCTATGCGCCTCGCGGCTCACAAGATGCCGATCCGCTGCAAGTTTGTGGAGCGAAGCAAGGTGCAAGAGGAACTCTTCTTCACCGATGCCGAAATCCGCGCCGCGGCTGTGTTGGAGGATACGAAAGAATGAAAGGGCTGAAAGCTAAAGAACTGCGCGATAAGAGCGTGCCGGAACTGGAAGACTTGGTACGGGCCGAACGAGCGGGACTTTATAAGGCTCGCCGTGACCTCGTATTCCGTCAGACCACGGACGTGGCTCAACTGAAGACTCGCCGCAAGAACATTGCGCGCCTGCTGACCCTCATCGAGGAGAAGAAGCGCGGAGGTGACGCATGAGCGAGAAGGAAGTGAAGGCCGTGGATCGCGGTGGCCGTAAGGTCCGCCGTGGCGTGGTCGCCAGCAACAAGATGGAGAAGTCGGTGGTGGTTCGCCTCGACCGTGCTTACCAGCACCCGCTGTACGGCAAGACCGTCCGCCGCTCCAACCGAGTGACGGCCCACGATGAGCACTCCTGTGATATCGGCGACACCGTCGAAATCATGGAAACCCGACCGCTGAGCAAGACCAAGCACTGGCGCGTCGTGCGGATCATCGAGAAGGTCAAGTAAACGACATTTGGCCAGGCGGCAACGCCTGGCCCAAGACCCTATGGGCATGGCGCGGATAAACGGTCCCCGCCCGCTGCCAACACGAAACTAAAACCAAGAGAGAAGAACCGTGATTCAACAGTTTTCCCGCCTGAAGGTGGCCGACAACTCCGGCGCGCGCGAGGTTATGTGCATCCGCGTGCTCAAGGGTTCTCAGCCCCGCTTCGGCTCCGTGGGAGACGTGATCGTGGCCAGCGTCAAGGCGGCAACGCCGAACATGCCCATCAAGAAGGGCGACGTGGTCAAGTGCGTCATCGTACGGTGCAAGAAGCACATTCGCCGCGCAGACGGTAGCACCCTGCGCTTCGACGACAACGCCTGCGTGGTCATCAACCCGCAGAACGGTGAGCCGCGTGGCACCCGTATCTTTGGCCCCGTGGCCCGCGAACTTCGCGATGGCAACTACATGAAGATCGTGTCCCTCGCTCCGGAGGTGCTGTAAGCCATGCCGACCAAAGCCGAACTCAAAACCAAGAAGACGAAGCTGAAGCTGCGCAGCGGCGACCGCGTCATCATCATCGCCGGCAAGGATAAGGGCCAGATCGGTTTCATCGCCGCCGTGGACCCCGAAAAGCGCCGCGCGCTCGTGCTGCAAGACAACGACGAGAACCCGGAAATGCCGAACCCGCTGAACGCGGCCGTGAAGCACAAGAAGGCTCGTTACCAAGGCGAGCAGTCCGCTCGCTATCGCATCCCGGCTCCGATCGACCTGAGCAACCTCATGCTGCTCGACCCGAAGGACAACAAGCCGACCCGAGTGGGCCGACGCAAGGAAGGAGACACCATCGTGCGGTACGCCAAGCGAAGTGGCACCACCCTCACCGACGCGCACAACGTGATGCTGAAAGGAGATAAGAAGTAACCATGGCTCGCAAGACTGCCACCAAGGAAGTTAGCGACGCGAATCCGGGCCTTGCGCCCAAGTCGCGCCTGCGCAAGATCTACGCCGAAAAGGTGGCGCCGCAACTGCAAGAGGAGTTCAAGTTCAGCTCCAAGATGCAGGTGCCGCGCATGCTCAAGATCGTGGTCAACATGGGCACCGGGATTGACGAAAAGGAACTGGAAGGCGCCATGCGCGATATGCGCGCGGTGACCGGTCAGCAACCCACCGCCACCGTGGCCCGCAAGTCGGTCTCCAACTTCAAGCTGCGCGAAGGCATGAAGATCGGGTGCCGCGTGACCCTCCGAGGCGAACGCATGTACCACTTCTTCGACAAGCTGTGCACCGTGGCGCTGCCGCGCATCCGCGACTTCCAAGGCCTCAGCCCCAAGTCGTTCGATGGCCGAGGCAACTACACGTTCGGCCTCAAGGAACAGCTGGTGTTCCCGGAAATTGATTACGATTCGTTCGACAAGATCCGCGGGATGGACATCACGATTGTGACGACCGCCGCCAACGACGCCGAAGCCCGCGCCTTCCTGAAGGCCATGGGCCTGCCGCTCCGCGAGAAGTAAGCCTCCCGCGCCGAGCAAGGCACGCAAAGAATCACCCCCGGACTCGAGAGAGTGCCGGGGGTGTTTTCCTTTAGCCGGGAGGAAAGAAGCGACGACCTTACTGGTCGCCGCGCCCGTTCCAATAGCGGTTGACTTCGTCTTCCGTGGTGCCCTGGCCTCGCAGCGACTGAATGGCCGGGAAGCTCACGTGCGAGTCGAGCCACGACACCAGCACCCGCTTCTCGTCAAAGCGGCCCCACAGTTGGCCTTGGCTGTTGGCGTTGGGGAAGGTGCCCGTCCATCCGTTGTAGGGGCTCAGGCCGGCCGGCACCGGCACGGCAAACGGCGGCTCGATGCGCGAATAGCCCACGTCGTTGCGGATGAGACCGAAGCCCGCCCCGTTTAGGCCCGGCACCACTTTGTCCTTCATCGTCGCCTCGGCAAAGACAATCGTCTGCGCGCTGGCTTCAAACGAGGTCGTGCTGCGGCCGCTGAAGTTGCTCACCGGGCGGCCCGCCACGATGCTCACCGTCACGTTGTTGAGGTAGCGGAAGTTGTAACCGTAGGAAGGATTCGCCGCGTAGAGGTAGTCCTTGAATCCCGAGTTGGGGTCGAAGCGGCCCCGACCGGCGGCATCGCGCAGCAAGGGGTCATCGCCCTTGTCTTCCGGGCAAAGGAAGATCTGACGGTTCTTGGTGTAGGGCAACATCAAGAGCGGATAGTAGTAGAAGCCCTGCGCCGTCGGGTACGTCGTGTCCGCCGGGTTGAACCAGAACAACTGCGGCAACTGATCGTCATAGTCGGCCACATACAGCAGGTTGGCAGTGCCAATTTGCTTCATGTTGTTCAGGCTCTGCGTTTTCTTGGCCGCCGACTTTGCCCTCGCAAACACCGGGAACAGGATCGAGGCGAGAATAGCAATGATGGCAATGACAACGAGTAACTCGATGAGAGTAAACGCGCGGCGCATGGAGAAATTCTGTGGAGCCCGCCTCCGGGTCCTATTGTCCAGAATGATGATCTCGTTGTCGAAAATGACGATTCTTGCTCAATCATCAGAAGGAGCTTGCCTGATTTGACGACGCTTGTCTGCCAGGACGATCAAAAGTTACATGCCCACGCCGGTGTAGACCCGGCGGCCATAGTGCCACAGCAGGCGGTACCCCGCATAAGCCATCACGATCCAGGCCAATTGCCCGCCCAAAGCTTGCAGCATCTGCGCCTCGGTCATGCGCCCCATAATCGCCCGGGTCGGCACATCCAGTTGGTAGTAAAAGGGCGTCCAGGCGGCCAGGGTGCGCACCCACTCGGGCATCAGGTCCACTGGCACCAGCCGCCCGCTCAAAAAGAGCATAGGGAAGTAGTAGAGGTTGAAGATCGAATCAATCTCGCCCGTGAACATGGCGATCAGCCCCAGTGCGGTTACCACCAGCACGCTCACCAAGTGCCCGCCCAGGATTAGCGCCCATACCTGCCAGCCAAAGTAGAGTTGCGCGCCGCCCAGCCACTGCCAAAACATCACGACAAAGATCACCATCCAGGGCAAGAACAACGCCGAGCGGACCACGCGCCAAGCCAGATTGCGGGCCAAGATGAACTGCAAGTAGGAGAACGGCCGGATGAGGTGCGACGTGAAGACGCCCTCGCGGATCTCGTAGCCGATCTCCCACATAAAGTGGCTGCTGATCAGCGTGGAGGCGAACAGCATCACGAGGTAGTAGAGCACGAAGTCAGGCGCCCCGTAGCCCGCAATCTCGCCGCCTCGGCTGGCCGCAATCCATACGAACGGCATGGTGACGGCGGTGCTCACGTCCGTGAGAATCCAGATGACCCCGGCCGCCTTGTAAGTGATGCCTTCCTGGATGTAAATGTTGAGGAAAGCCAGCCATTGGCGCACGATCAACGGCAGGGACATCACCTGTATCTTGACGACCCGACGGCGGAATTGCAAGGTCCAATAGGCGGGGTTTGGCGTAACGAGGGAGGAATCCGCACGTCCGACCCAAGTAACATGATCGCGAGGACTGCCATTCGCCTGGATATGCCGCCCCGATCCGCGTCGTCAGAGCCGGAACAAATCCGACCTGTCGACGATGATATCGCCCTGGTTCTCCGCGCCAAGCGCGGAGATGAAGTGGCGATCGGGATGCTGTTTACCAAGCACCGCGATCTGGTTTACCGATTTGTCCTGAATATGGTTCGGAACCGGGACGAGGCCGAAGACATCACCCAAGAGGCGTTTGTCCGCGCGTTCCGCAATATCGACAAGTATCAGGACCGCGCCAAGTTCACCACCTGGCTGCTGCGGATTGCCACCAACCTCTGCACCGACCGCGCCCGCATGACGCAGCGTCGCACCGTGCTCGAACAAGAGCAGGTGGGAGAGGGTTTACGATGGATGACGGAAGGATCTACCGAAGATCCTAATGAGAACCTCTTACAGGATCATCGCCGAGAGATTCTTCGTCAAGCGTTGGAGAGTCTTTCCGAAGCCAATCGCGCCCTCATCATCATGCGAGACATCGAAGAAATGGAATACGCAGATATAGCGGCCACGCTGGGATGCACCGTGGGCGGGGCCAAGCTGAGGGTGTTGCGAGCGCGCCGGGCACTCCGAGATCGCATCCTGCCCCTGATGGAGGAAGACCAAGACTGATGGCACGTGGCGACGAACAACTGAACCGCATTTTTGAGCAGGGTCTTGCGGGATCCTCGGCGGAAGAGCGCCAACTGATGTCCATCCGCGATGGATTGAAGTCTCTCAAGGCGGACGTGTCTTGTCCGGTGGAATTTGACGATGTGATGCGCCGTGTGCGCACCGAATCCTTGGCATTGCCGAGTTCGCCCAAGAGCGGCTTCCGGTTGCCCTGGATGTGGGGTGGCACGATGGCCGTGGCTGCGACGGTAGTGGCCTTTGCCGTCTTTATGTCGCGCCCGCAGACGGCGGTCTCGCCCACTCTGGCGGTTGATACGCCCACCACGGCGCCTCTCACGGCCCCGCTGGCGGCGCCTGATGCGGCACCCGAAACCGAAAGTGCGGCCTCGGCCCTGGCTGACCAACCCATGGCCCTCGGCGCGACGGATCTGGATAGCGCTCCTACAACCGCGGACAACCCGGTGGCCGCGCTGAAGCGAGAAGTCGCCAACCCGCGCCGCAGTTCCGCTCGGCGAAGCCGGCCGGTCTCGCGCCCCGCACCCGCGCCCGTGACGCTCGCTCCGGCTAACATGCCGATGGCGCGCGCCAGTGGCTTGCCGGGCAATGCGGAATCGAGCGGCCTGGGTGGATCGGGCGGCGGAGCTCCCGCGATGACCATGGCGGCAGCGGCCGACCAGGCGCCCAAGGAAGAGAGCGTGCCGGTGGTCTTGATTTCTGAGCGTTCGGGGCCGGTGACAGGCCAGAATGCGGCCTTTGAAGTGGAAAGTGACGATGTGGTTTTTGGCGGTTAACTCGGCCTTTTTGACGACGGTGGCGCTGGCCACCCCGGCCTCGCCCATCGCGCCCCCCACGTCGACGTCGGCCAACGTGGCCTACACGCAGTTCGCCCGGGCGGTGGAGCAGAGCGGCCGCACGCGCGGCTTTGCGGTGCTCATCACCTCCGATGGACGCTGGCTGGCTCCCGATATTGACGCCGAAGGCCCGGCGCCCGTGCTTTTGCTCCGAGATGGTCGCCGCATGAGTACCCGCGTGCTGGCCAACGACGAGATCACGCGCCTCGCGCTCATTTTTGGCCCCACGGACGGGGCCACGGTCATCTCCGAAGCGGGAACCCTGCGCGACGGCCAGACCGTGTGGGCGATTAGCGCCCAAGATGTGCATCGTGGCATGGTGGTCGGCGAGGACAAGGTCGGGATTGACGAAGACTCCCGTCGCTACCTCCCCCTGCGCGAATACCGCTTTGAAAATCTCTCGCTCGTCGGGAGCATGCCGGTTCTTGACCAAGAGGGGCGCCTGTGCGGCTTCCTCTCGGCCTCGCTGGCGATTGATGCTTCTTCCGCCAATATGGTCCGCAGCGGTCAGTTTGGCCCCGGAGGGATCGCCGTGTCGTATTCCATCAACCCCACGGTTTTGCGCCGCGTGGTCACCGGTTTCCGCATGGCCGAACCGCGCGTGGATCACCCCACCATTGGCGCTTTTTGGCGGAATTATCCGGCGGGAGAAGGGGCCCTCGTCACCCAGGTCTTGCCGGAATCTCCGGCCGCCCAGGCGGGCTTGCAGGCTGGTTTTGTCATCCTCAGCATCGATGGCGAACCGGTGGAGAACGCGGTCAAGCTGGCCACGATGCTCTTCAACCTTAGCGTGGGCGACACCGTCAACATGACGGTGCGCGACCTAGATCGTACGTTTACGATTCAGCTGAAGGTGGGGGCCAATGCCAAGCCCGAAGCGTCAGCTCAAGCTTCCGAGACCCATTAAACTCGTTGATTCCGAGTTCAAAGGCAAGGTGGACACGGTGCCCTTGCAGGGATTCGTAGTCGTCAGCCTCTCGGAACGTCTTGCCGACGAATAGTTTGTCATCCTTACGGAGTTCAATCGTCGCCCCGGTGGGGGACTTTCCAAATCGGCGCACCCGCACGACTTCCACATCGCGCATCCCCAGCAGCGGGCGCGGGTTATCTTTGCCGTGCGGTTCCAGCAATTCGAGATCGCGGATCAGGTCAAACGAGATGTCGCCTGCTTGCACCTCCAGGTCCACCACGGTCTTGGGGACGAGCATCTCCTCGGTGATGCGCTCCGCCCCGTAGGTGGCCACAAAGGCTTCTAGCTCCGCCACGCGCTCCGCTTCAAAGGAGAAGCCGGCCGCCTGCTCGTGTCCGCCGCCTTTGAGGATGATAGGGGCCAGGTCGTCCACTAACTGGCCAATGTCAAACCCCGGAATGCTGCGGCAGCTGGCCTTGCCCGTGCCGTCTTCGAGCAACGTGATGGCAATCGTCGGGCGGTAGAACGCCTCGCGCACTTTGCCCGCCACCAACCCAATGATGCCTTCGTGCCACTCGCGCCCCACCGCGACGATGATGGGGGGCAACTCCGGGAGGCTCTTCACGGCCTCGATGGCTTGCTCCACCATCTCATCCTGCATGGACTTGCGGATGGTGTTCGCCTCGTCCAGGTGAGCGGCAAGGTTGAACGCCTCTTGGTCGCAATTCGTCACCAGCAGGTCCAGCGAAGGACGCGGGTCCTCGATACGTCCAGTCGCGTTCAGGCGCGGCCCAATCTGGAAGCCAATCGTGCCCGTGGTGATGGGCGGCTTGATGTTGGCGCGCTCATAGAGATGCTTCAGGCCCACCCGTTTGGTGTTCGAGAGCCGAGGCAAGCCGAGCGCCACAATGGTGCGGTTCTCGCCGGTGAGGGGCATCATGTCGGCCACGGTGCCAATGGCGGCTAGGTCCACGACCGATCGCATCGCCGTCACGGGGTCCACGCCAAAGCGCGGCGCTAACCCCACGATGAACTTGAACGCCACGCCCGCGCCGCAGAGTTCGGCGTAGGGGTACTGCGAATCCGCCCGGTGCGGGTTAATCACCGCCGGCACGCTGGGTAGCTCTTCCGGCACCGCGTGGTGGTCGGTCACCACCACTTGCATGCCCAGCTCCATGGCGCGGGAGAGTTGCTCGTGCGCCTTCACCCCGCAGTCGCAGGTGATCAGCACCTTGGTGCCGATCTTGTGGGCCGCTTCGATGGCCAGCGGGTGGATGCCGTAGCCTTCCAGCGCACGGTTGGGCACGTGGGGCACGATCTTCGAGTTCGACGAGATCCGTTTGGCGTAGCCTCGCAGCCCCTTCAGCAAGATCGCCGCGCTTGTTACCCCGTCGGCGTCGTAGTCGCCGTGGATGTAAATCGTGTCGTGGTTGCGCAGCGCCGCCTCCACGATGTCGGCCCCGGCGGCAAAATCGGGCAACAGCTCGGGGTCGTGCAGGTGCGCTTCGTCGGGGTAAAGAAAGGCCCGGGTGCGCTCCAGGTCTTGGTACTGGTTCTGCACCAGCCAGGCCGCCACAACGGGAGAGACCCCGAAGGCTGCGACAATTCTTGCCTCAGCCCCGGGGTCTCGAACCGGCCATCGCCAGATCAGTTCGGGCACGGTGGATTACTGCTTTTCGACGCCGGTGAAATCGAGCTCCACGGGCGTATCGCGGCCAAAGATGTTGATCATGACCTTGAGCTTCTCGCGTTCCGCATTCACTTCCTCAATCTTGCCGGTGTAGTCCACAAACGGACCTTCCACCACGCGCACAATCTCGCCCTTGTTGAAGGCGATCTTGGGCACTTCCTGGCTCACTTCCAGGTTCTTCATGATGCGCTTGACTTCGAAGTCTTCTAGCGGCACGGGCTTGCCTCCGCTTTGCAAGAATCCGGTCACGCCCGAAGTGCTCTTGATGAGCTTGAAAACGTCGTCCGTGAGGTCCATCCGGACGAGGATATAGCCCGGGAACAGCTTCTTCTGGATAACCGTGCGCTTGCCGTTGCGGTGGCTGAGTTCCGGCTCAGTCGGGATCAGAATCTCAACGATAAACGTGTTCCACAGGCCCAGGGCATCGCCCCGGCGCATGATGAGCTCGGACACCTTCTTCTCGTGCATCGAGAGGGTGTGCACGGCGTACCAGCGGAGCGCCATAGATTAGGCCCCACCCCCAATGAGGATGCTGAGCACGATGCGGAACGCCTCGGAAAGCAAGAACAGCGTCACGGCCAAAATGGCGCACACGGCCAGCACGGTGCCGGTCATGCGCATGGTTTCCTTTTGGGTCGGCCAGGTCACGTGCTTCATTTCGCGCATGACGTCTTGGAAAAACCCACTGATTCCGCGTGACTTTCGAATCCCATCAAGTGGACTTCCCGCACTTGCGGGCGTCTTCTTATCCGTACTCATTTTCTTTCCGAGAGGTATTCACCCTGGCGGGCTTGCCTCAAAAGGGGGGAATTGAGCCAATTTACCCCCTCTGCCTGGGCAAAAGAGGGCACTTGGCTGGGTGAACGAGAAATCAGCGAGAAATCGCCGTGATTTGGTAGGTAATCGGTCCAACCGGAGCTTCGTAAGTGATGCTCTCGCCCGGCTTGGCTCCCATCAGCGCGGCGCCCAGCGGCGACTCCTCACTGATCTGATCCTCGTCGGGGTTGGCCTCGATGGAGGCGACCATGCGAAGCGTGAACTCGATGCCGCGCTCGTCGTCCTTCACCGTCACGCGCGAACCGAGACCCACAAACTCCGTCGGAATCGTGGACTCGTCCAGAAGCTCCGCATTCGAGAAAATCGTCTTGAGCTCGGCAATGCGGTTTTCCACAATCGCCTGCTCTTGCTTCACTTCGTCCAGCTCGTTGTTGTCTTCGCTGAACTCGCCGTGATCCTTGCTGTCGCGGATACGCTGCGCAATCTCGTCTCGCTTGACCTTCGTCAAGTACTCCAACTCAGACTTGAGTCGGGTGTGCCCCTCCGGCGTCAGTTGTACAGGGGATGCCTGTCCTAATTCTAGTTCGTCCATAGCTTTCCTGAATCTGTGAGACCCGGCATTATAGCCCGAAGGCGACCGCTTGATGTCTAGGATTCTCAACGAATGTCGAGAGAAAAAGGTTTCGCGGTCACGGCCATTACCGCCAAGTGGCGACCGGGGCTGAGGAATTCACCTTGGTATCCTAGTCTCTATCACCGTGAGATTTGCTGCCTGTTCTCGTTACGCCTGGTTGCTGTGCGCTTGTCTGAGCGCAGGCTCGGCCTTGGCCCAAACGAGCGAGCCGCTCGCGAATGCGCTGGAAGAACGCCGCCCCGCCATGTCGATCCTGGTGCGCAAGCACCAAATGGGTGCCGACATGGTGCAGGTGACGATGCTGAAAGGGGATTACCCCACCGAGCTTCTGCGCCAGCAGATTGAGCTGATGCCCACCTACGGCACCACGCCGCCGCGCGGGCTGGAAATTTTTGGCGGTGCCCCGGCCAAGACGCTGCGCCAGGCGATGTTTGCGGTGGATGGCCTGCTGAAGCCCGAAACGGGCGAAATCAACTTCGAAGCCATCGTCAAGCCGTTCCTGGGTTCGCCCGAGCCGTTCGTGGTGGACACGATGATTGTGGTGGTGGAAGGGATGCCCGCCGTGCCCAACACCACGCTGGTGGAGCACGCCACCGATACGGTTCTCCTCAAGGGCGTGCCGCTGGGCAATGATTCGATTGAGTACCGCATTTCCGTGGCCAGCCAAGACCCGGAGAAGGTGAAGATCCCCACGAAGTACCAACCGGTCGGCAAGTCAGAGACGCCAACCAAGGGGAGTTCGGGCAACAACCGACAAATCATTCTCATCGGCATTGGCGTCGCGGGCGTCATTGCGGCGGGGGCGTTGGTATACTCCCTCACACGGCGGCGATAACGACGCGCAAGGGACATTCTCTTCGGGTCGCGATCGCCGTTGGGTTGCCAAAGCCAACGGATTAGCGGAATGTCCAAACTTAATTTCACGATTTACGACCTCGTCGAAAAGGGCTACGAGCTCGGTGCCTCTGACATCATGCTCAAGGCCAATGCCGTGCCTTACATGAAGCAGTACAGCTCCATGAACCCGCTTCCCGGAGATTGGGCGAAGCTCACCGGCGAAGATGTGATGGAGTTGCTGAAGCCGGTCATGCTGGAGAAGCAGGTCCGCAAGTTCGACGAAACCAACGAAATGGACCTCGCCTTCGTGGTGGAAGGGAAGTGCCGCGTTCGTACGAACATCTACCGCCAGCGCACTCACCCCGCGGCCGTTCTTCGTATCATTCCGCTCCGCATCCGCCAACTAGAAGAACTCGGGATGCCGGCCTCGCTCTCCGAAGTCACCAAGCACCGCCAAGGCCTCGTGCTGGTCACCGGTCCGACGGGTTCCGGGAAGACGACGACCCTGGCCGCCCTGCTGGACATCATCAACCGCGAGCGCAACGTTCACATCGTCACCATCGAAGACCCGCTGGAAATCGAGCACCCCGATCACCAGAGCTACGTGAGCCAACGCGAAGTCGGGATTGACACCGACGACTTCATCCCGGCCCTCCGCGCCGTGGTTCGTGAAGCGCCCGACGTCATCCTCATCGGTGAAATGCGCGACATCACCACGATGCACACCGCGCTCACCGCCGGGGAAACCGGCCACTTGGTGTTCTCCACGGTCCACACCTCCAGCGCCTACGAAACGCTCGACCGTATCATCAACATGTTCCCGCCGCACGAAAAGGGCTTCCTTTGTCAGCGGCTTGCCAACTCGCTCCGCGCCATCATCGCCCAAAAGCTGGTGCCGCGGGCCGACGGCCAGGGCCGCGTCGTGGTGCCGGAAATCCTGATCTGTACGCCCACCGTGAGCAAGGCCATTGAAGACGGCCACTTCGGTGACCTGTACCACCTGATGAACGAGGGTGGCTACTGGGGCATGCAGACGATGAACCAAGGCCTGGTGCGATATGTGAAGGCGGGCATCGTGGACGAACCCACCGCCATCCAATACGCAGGTATTGTTTCGGAATTGAAGCAGATGCTTCGCCGGTAGGTCGTTTATGTCAGCCGCTTATGATCGCTTAAAGTCGCTCCTAGAGCACGTGGTGGAGGTCGACGCGAGCGACCTCCATATCAAAGTCAACAACCCGCCGATCCTCCGGGTGCGCGGCGATCTCAAGCGGCTGGACATGCCGGCCCTCAGCGAGAGCGAGGTCGAGGCCATGTTCGATGCGGTGCTCAACGACGAGCGCCGCGAGCGGCTCAACAACTTCAAAGAATGCGACCTCTCGTTCGCCATTCCGGGCTTGGCGCGGTTCCGCGTGAACCTGTATTGGCAGCAAGGGCGCAAGGGCGGCGTGTTCCGCTTGATTCCTTATCGCATCAAGACGATCGATGAAATTGGCTTGCCTGAGGTGACCAAGAAGCTGGCCCTGCTCCCGCGCGGGCTCATCCTCGTCACGGGGCCGACGGGAAGCGGGAAATCCACTTCTCTCGCGGCGATGATCAATCACATCAACGAGCACTCCACTCGCCACGTGATCACCATCGAAGACCCCATCGAGTACGTTCACCAAGACCGCAAGTGCATCGTCAATCAGCGCGAATTGGGCACGGACACCTCGAGCTTTGCCGAGGCTCTGCGCCACATCATGCGGCAGAACCCGGACGTCATCCTCGTCGGGGAAATGCGCGACCTGGAAACCATCCAGCTGGCCATCACGGCGGCGGAAACCGGACACTTAGTGTTCAGCACGCTCCACACCGTGGACGCTGCGCAAACCATCGACCGCGTAGTGGACGTTTTCGATCCCGAACAGCAGGAGCAGATCCGCACTCAGCTCGCGGTCACCTTGCAAGCGGTGGTCTCGCAGTCGTTGTTGCCGCGTTGCGACACCGAAGGACGTGTCGCCGCCTTCGAGGTTATGGTCGTCACTCCGTCCATCCGCACGATGGTCCGCGACGGCAAGACGCACCAACTGGTTTCAGACATTCAGACCGGGGGCGAGCACGGGATGCAAACCCTCGATAACCACCTGCTCAAGCTGGTCGAGGAGAAGAAAGTGGACTACGAAGTGGCTCTATCCAAGAGCACCAACGTTCTCGAATTTGAGCGCCGTGCCCTCGCGCGCGGCCTGGCCCCGGGAGCGTCGAGCAATGCCTGACGTCTTGGGCCTCCTCACTCGGTGCGTCGAGCAAGACGGATCGGACCTCCACTTCAAGACTGACACGGGCAGCGTTTACTTGCGTAAGCACGGTGAACTGATTCACTGGGAAGACGTGCCGAAGTACGGAGCGGATGAGTTCATGGCGAACTTCACCAAGCACCTCCGGCCGGAGCAAGTGGAGAAGTTCAATAAAACGCAAGAGCTGGACTTCTCGCTGGAAATCCCGAAGGTGGCCCGTTTCCGTGGCAACCTGTATTGGCAGCGCGGCTTCCCGCAGGCCGTTTTCCGTGTCATTCCGTTCCACATCCAGAACATGGATGAGCTGAACCTGCCGCAAGCCTGCTACGACTTCATCGAGCGTCCGCGCGGCCTGGTGCTGGTCACCGGTCCGGCCGGGTCAGGGAAGTCCACCACGCTGGCGGCGATGATCGACAAGATCAACCGCACCCAGCCCGTCCACATCATGACGGTGGAAGACCCCACCGAGTTTGTGCACGACGACCACATGGCGCTCATCAACCAGCGCGAATTGGATGTGGACACCCACAGCTTTGCCAACGCGCTCAAGTACGTGCTGCGCCAAGACCCGGACGTGATCCTGGTCGGCGAAATGCGCGACTTGGAGACCATCCACCTCGCCATCACGGCGGCGGAAACCGGGCACCTTGTGTTCGCTACCCTGCACACCGTGGACGCCGTGCAAACGGTGGACCGCATCGTGGACGTGTTCCCCATGCACCAGCAGCAGCAGATTCGCATGCAGCTCTCGGTGAACCTGCTCGGCGTGATTTCGCAAACGCTCATCAAGCGCAAGGACGGCCGAGGTCGCATCGCCGCTTTCGAGGTGCTCAACGCCTCCAGCGCCGTACGCAACCTCATCCGCGAGAACAAGACGTACCAAATCAACTCCATCATCCAGACCGGCGCGAAGCAGAAGATGCAGACGCTGGACCAAAGCTTGGCCAAGCTGGTCGAGGCGGGGTTGGTGGACCAGATGGAAGCCCTGTTCCGCGCCAAGGATCGCGGCGAACTCGGTCGCTTGCTCCAGTTGACCAATGTGGCCGGTGCCACCCAGGCCGGGGCGCCCTCTTCGGCCACGCCGACGGCCCCGCCGACCTCGGCTCCGCCCGTTGCCCCGCCCGGCACGACCGATGGCCCTTCCGCGCCCCCGTCCACCAGCCCTCGCGGCGGTTGGCGGCCTGGCGGCGGCAGCTAGCGCATGACCCAGCCTCCGGACGACCTCTTCAAAGAGAACGAACGCACCGCTCCTCAAGCCGAGGGGCGGTGTCACTTTGCGTTAGGGGATTTGCGCTTGAAGTGCGGTGTCACTTTGCCGCAGGTGCAGGTGGCCTACGAAACCTGGGGCACCTACAACGGGGACAACGCGATTGTGGTGTGCCACGCCCTCAGTGGCGATAGCCACTGCATTGGCTGGTGGGAAGCCCTGATCGGCCCCGGCAAGGCGATTGACACCGACCGGTACTACGTGATCGGCACCAACGCGCTGGGCGGCTGCCAAGGCACCACCGGCCCCTGGCAAGCCCACCCGGAGGACGCTCGGCGCTACGGCTCGCGGTTCCCGGAGATCACGGTGGAAGACATGGTGGCGGCGCAGGCGCGCCTTTGCGACCATTTGGGCGTAGATCGGCTCGCCGCGGTCATAGGGGGCAGCATGGGCGGCATGCAGGCCCTGGAATGGGCCCGCCAGTTTCCGCAGCGTGTGCAGCGCGTGTGGATGACGGCCAGCTGCGCCGCCCACAACGCCCTCCAGATCGGATTCAACGAAACCGCCCGCCAGGCCATCACGCAAGACCCGGCCTGGAACGGAGGCGATTACGACGCGAACCAACCCCCCGCCGCCGGCCTCGCTGTGGCCCGCATGGTGGGGCACCTGAGCTACCTGAGCGAGGCAGCGTTCGAGCGCAAGTTCGCCCGCGAGAAGAGGGAAGACGGCGTCTTCCAGGTGGCCAGCTACCTGCAGTACCAAGGGCATAAGTTCATCCACCGCTTCGATCCAGCCTCGCTGGTGGTCCTGAGCCAGGCGATCGACCAGTACGACGGGCGGGACGTGAGCATGGTGCATGCCGATGTGCTGCTGACGAGCTTCACCAGCGACTGGCTGTACCCCAGCCACCAGAGCGTGGCCCTGGCCAAGTCGCTCCGTGAATCCGGCGCCTACGCCGAGTGGCACGAGATTGATCTGCCGCACGGGCATGATTCCTTCCTGCTGGATGGGGTCCACCAGACCGAAATCGTGCGGGAGTTCTTGGCGAGGGACCCAAG
>CAZDWU010000022.1:0-14162 GCA_964509165.1 uncultured Chthonomonas sp.
GATGAAGGCGTGGGGCACTATATCTTCCGGATTGGCTGGCTGGCCGATGGACGGCTGTACTTCCGCCGCGCAGACCGGCGCCAGCAAGTGCTAGAGCTCTGTGCCAGCGACCCCACCACGGGCATCACCAAGGTGCTGCAGCGCGAAACGAACCCTGAGGGCTGGGTGGATGGCGACTTCCCGATGTTCCCCGTGGGCAACGACCGTTTGCTGAGCATCACCGAGCGTAACGGCTTTGCTAACTGGGCATGGGTCGGGATGGACGGCACCGTCACCCCCCTCACCAGCCACCAGGCCGAAGTCCGCCGCCCCGTCCACTTTGATGACCAGAACCAGGTGCTTTTCTATATGGCGCTGGACGGCAAGCGACACGGCGCCCAGCTTTGGCGCGTGGGTTACAACGGCCAAGGCGCCGCTCGCCTCACCGACCCTGAACTCGCCCACCAAGTGGTGCCGAGCCCCGATGGTCAGTTCTTCGTCGTGACCTCGCAGAGCGACACGGTGCCCCCGGTGGTGCGGATCATCGACCGCAACGGCCAAGTGAAGGCCACGGTGGCCGAAAGCAATGTGGAAGGCATTACGCGGGCGGGATACCGCCGCACGGAGGCGCTGACCTTCACCTCGGCCGACGGCACAACCGAACTGAACGCCCGCTTGCACTATCCGGTCAACTTCGACCCGAGCAAGAAGTACCCCATGATCCTGCCGGTCTACGGCGGGCCGCTGGGGGCGTTCCAAACCAGCTGGAACCCGAGCTTTGAGCTCCCGGACAGCTACTGCGACTACGGTTTCTTTGTGCTGGAAGTCGAAAACCGCGGCCCGAGCGGGCGCGGGGTGGCGTTCAAGAACGCGATGTACCGGCATATGGGCCGCGCCGAGATTGACGACATGGCCAAGGGTGTGGAGATGGCCCGCGCCAAGCCGGGAGTGGACGACAACCGCGTCGGCATCATCGGCACCAGCTACGGGGGCTACACCAGCCTCATGGCGATCCTTCGCTACCCGGACCACTTCCACGCGGCCGTTTCCAACAGCAACGTGAGCGACTGGCGCAACTACGACACCACCTACACCGAGCGGTACATGGACCTGCTGGAACGCAACGTGGAAGGCTACGACGCGGGCCGCGCCGCCACCTACGCCGCCAACCTGAAGGGGGCGCTGATGATCTACTACGGCACCGCCGACGACAACACGCACCCGACGAACTCGCTGCAGATCATTGCGGCGCTGCAGCGGGCGGGCAAGTCGTTTGAAGTGCAAGTCGGGCCGGACGCGGGTCACTCCGCCGTCAGTTACCAGCGAAGTCTGGAGTTCTTGATTGAGAACCTAATCCTTCGCCCGGCGACGCCCTAGTCTTCAGGCAGCCTTAGTCTCGCGGCATCGGCGAGGGCGCTTCGAGATGCGGGGCGCTCATCGCCAGGAGCCGCGCCCAGTTCTCGCGGAGGTCTTCTAGGAGTGGGGTGCGCATGCGGCACGCGCGCACCTCGGCTTCGTCCACTTCGGCCATCACAATGGCTTCCTCCAGGAGCGGAGCCTGCCCCAGGGCCACCCCGTCCGGGCCGATGATAAAGCTCCCGCCGGTGAACCCCTTGCCCCCTTCAAATCCGCACAGCATGCTGGCCGCGCCGTAAACCCCGTGCTCTTCGGCCATCGCGCTCACCATGCGCTCGTAGCGCAGCAGGTTGCCGGGCTTCTCGTTTTGGAATCCGCGCGCCGGCGAGGCACTCGGCACCACCACCAGGTGGCAGCCCGCCAGGGCCAGGAGTGTGCCCATGGTGCTGTGCCACACATCCTCGCAGATGAGGCATCCCACCCGGCCATGCCGGGTCTCAAAAACGCCCAGGTGGTCGCCCGGGGCGTGAAAACGGGCTTCATCAAACACGCCGTAGGTCGGCAAAAAGATCTTGCGGTAGTTGCCGCGTACCGAGATTTGCCCGCCCTCGACCAACAGGTGCACCGCACTGTTATAGGGCCGGCCGTCGCTCTGCTCGTAGTAGCCGAGGATGATCTCAAGCGGCCCCAATCCCTGTACGTGAGGGGCGAGTTCTGCCGCAACCTGTTCGGGGCGCGCGGAGTGTTCATCCGCGCCGCCTTCCAGGAAGTAGCCGGTCCAGATGCTCTCGGGGAAGACCACCAGTTCCGCCCCCTTTGCCGCCGCTTGATGCACCAGCTCGCCGATCCGCGCCGCATTGGCCGAGGCACGGCCTTTCTCCGGACTGAATTGCGCCACGGCCAGCTGATAGGGCATGGCTTGTATTCTATGCCAAAGCGGCGTTACTCCACGTCGGGGATGGTCCCACGGCGGACATGGATCGATTCATCCGCCAAGTACGGTTCCAGGGCATCGCGCAGGATGTAGTTGTTGCCGGTCGGCATGAGGCAAAGGCGGTGGCGCGCGCGCGTCATGCCCACATAGAGCAGGCGCTTGGCCTCCTCCTTCAATCGAGCGGAATACTGGTCATGCAGGGCACGCACGGCCGCTTGCTCCTTCGTCCCCGTGGCCCACAGGTTGCCCTCCACGCTGTACACCAACGAATCCACGTAGGAAGGCCGAGAGGAGCCCCACAGGACGATCGCGGCATCAAACTCCAGCCCCTTGCTGGAGTGGATAGTGCGCAGCTGCACGGCGGGCGCATCGGCATCGCTGGTGTCGGCGTCCGAGTCCCCGGTGGCGTAGTTGTGGATGTCGCGAATCGCCTCGGCGAACTGGCGGGGCGGATAGTCCGGGTAGGTCGTGGCCTTCACCAGTAGCTTGCGCACGTTGGCTAGAATCTGGTCACGCCGGGGCAGGGTGGCGATATTGACCATGTAGGGCGACTTCTCCAGCGCCACGCCCAGCACTTCCCAGGCCGCCATCCGGTCGGCGCGTTGGCGCAGGGGCCGGAACCAATCCCAAAACGTCTGCAGCGCCACCCGGTCCGCATACACCTGCGGCTCGTAGTTCTCCAGCTGCATGGCGATTTGCTTGCGGTTCGCGAGGTCCATCACGGCATCCAGGCTCAGGCCCACAAACGGGCTCCGCAAGAACGCAAACCACACAAAGTCATCGCGCGGATCGCTTACGGCCCCCATCAGGTTCTGGATGTCCGCCGATTCCAGGCGGCTCCACAGGTGGCGGCCCGCCACCCGGCGCGGGATGCCTTGCTGGTCCAGCGCCTGCGCCACCTGCCCGAGCATCCGGTGCTGGTTGGCCAGCACGGCGATCTCGTTGAGCTTAAATCCTTCGTTCTTCAGCGCCTCCACTTGTTGGGCCAGCGACTGGGCGTAGTTCATCCCCTGCGGCGTCGTCCACAGTTCCACCCCCTCGTAGCGAGGGGCAGGATCGGCGTCCAAGTCGAACTCGGGCACGATGTCGTGGCGGAGATAGTCCGGCCCCCACACCCGCCGGAACACGTCATCCACAAACGTCTGGATGCCCACGCCACTGCGGAAGTTTTGCGCCAGCGAGAGCGTCGGCCACACGTCGGCCTGGCGCTGGAACCCCTCCGGGTCCGCTTGCCGGAAGAAGTAAATGCTCTGCTGGGCGTCCCCCACGTACATCTTGTGGCCAATGGGCATAGCCTCCAGAAGGCGGTGCTGGGCGCGGCTGAGGTCTTGCGCTTCGTCCACAAAGAGGACATCAAACTGATGCGAGAGGCGGGCTTGAACGAACGGGCGGGTCTGCACCAGGTCTACGGCCAGGCCTTCTAGAGCGGTTTGGTCGAACTCTTGTCGCTCCCACATCGCGTCATTCAGGCGCGTCACGGATTCCTTGAGGATGCGCATCCACGCCTGGGTGCGGCGGATATCGGGGCCATCAAAGTCCTCGCGGTGGTCATCGCTGTGGACTAGCGAAGCCTTCAGGCCGTGCGGCAGCTTCTTGGGCTTGGCGGCCTCTTTGGCTTGCGGGATATTGTCGACGGGCAGCGGGAAGGCCGTGCCCATCCACTCGGAGAAGGCTTGGCACCACGCCTGGTACATGGCCTCGGGCTGGTTAAGGTGCTCCCACGGGTTGATCCCCGCCGCCATGTAGTTGCGGGCGCGATCCATCATCTCCAGGCCGAGCTTTTCAAACTCGGTCGGGAAGCGCCGCCCGTCGCGCTTGGTCGAGCTGAGATCCCGCAGAATCGCGTTGATCTCCTGATCGTCTTGGCTGAGGTCGGTGGCCGCCCCGTGCAGGCACTGCCACGCCAGTGGCTTGGCCACGGCATCGCGGATGTCTTGGAACTCCGGATCGAGCCCCGCCACCAGAGCGTTTTCCGAAAGAATCCGGCGATAAAAGCTGTGGATGGTCTGGATCGGGCCGGTTTCGGCGAGGCTGGCCGCTTCGGCGTGGCCGCTTGCCGTCAGCGCATTCACGATGCGCGTCTTCATGTCGTACGCTGCGCGGCGAGTGAAGGTGATGGTCAGGATGCGGTCCGGGTTGATACCCTGCTCCACAAAACGCAGGTACCGGCGCGTGAGCACTGTGGTTTTGCCCGACCCCGCCCCGGCTCGCACCAGGAATCGGGGCAATTCGGACTCGATAATCGCCCGTTGCTCGGCGGAGAGGTTCAAGTGGTGCCCTCCGTGGCGGCATCCCCAAATTCGGCGTGGGCGCGGCAGAGTTCCCCGTAGCGGCACTGCTCACAGTGCGGCCCCGGCTGGGGGCGAGCGGTGCCGGAATCCAAAATGCGAAAACCTTCCAGCGCCCGGTGCCGGGCGTACTGCCGGGTGAGCGACAAGGTGGCGGCGTGGACGATTTCCACCATTTGGTGTTTGGTGTCCATCCCGGCGCGGAGGCCCCGATCGTTGAGAATGTGCCGCTGACGCCCATTCACCACCGTTTCGACCTCAAGAATCGGCACCTGCCCCTCGCCCACGGGCAACTGGGACATCAAGATCATGATCTCCCAGAAGCGGTACGGGTCTTGCGCTTCGCTCGGCCCCGGCGTCCACTCCCACTTCTTGGCATCGGGCAAGCTCACCATCGATGTAAAGAAAGTCACCGTATGGTTGGTACGCTCGACTTCCAGCACATCGGCTTGCAGACGCACGGTGCGGTCGTCGCCTTCAATGGGTGTGAGAATGACGGGATTGGCTTCGCCCTTGCCACGCCATTCGTGGTATGTGCGGGCCAGATGCTCACGGTGCGCCCAGCCAGTAAGGAGCTTCTTGGAAGCCACTTCAATCACGCGGCGTTCGGTTTCCGAGAGGAACGGCGCGATGGCATTCCACCGCTCGTTGTAGGCTTGGCGCAAGGCGGCCCTCGCCTCCTTCCCATCCGGCAGCTGCGGCAACCTGACGTTCATGGGCAGTGAAGCGAACCGCATCAGGCTCAGCCGCTCGGAAGCCGGATAGAGCCGCAGGCGCTGCTCCACCACCGCCCGGAACCCGCACAGCCGCGCCATGCTGAGTTGGGCGGGCGTCACCGGTTGGTCGCCGGGGCGAATCTGCTCTTGCACACCCACCTGGATCACTTCGGCCACTTCCGGCGGGCGCGTGGGTTGCGCCCAGGCCTCCACGATATCGCGCTCCGCCCGCGAGCGGCACATATCCGGGGGCGGCAAGGTCCAGCTTCGATCGTAGACTTTGGCGGCCAAATCCTCTTGCCCGGCGGCCCGCAGGGTCGCCCGGATGTAGCCGGATTCAATGGTTTCCCGGTCGTCATCCACCAGCGGGTACATCAGGGTCAGCGAATCCTGGGCCAGCGCCACGGTGCGCGCCCAGCGGTCGCGTTCGGCCAGGGCCGTTTCGGTGCTGTTCGGCAACCAGTAACCTTGGTCGCGCAGGGCCTGAACGATGGCGTCGGGCAGGATCGTGTTCTCCCGCCGCCGCACCGGAATCTTGCTCTCCAGCGCCCCCAGCACCCACACCTGGCGCACATCTTTGAGGCTGGACCCCGCCACCAAGAGCTGCACCCCGTTCTCCGATTGCGCGGGCACGGTCACCATCTCGTTTGTCCACCATTGCCGCAGATAGATGACAAGTTGGGCAAAGCTCACTTGTTGCGCCCCGAAGATCGTCGCGTAGTCGGCCAGCGGGCGCTGGAGAGCGGTGATCGCGCGGTCATCGCGCCCTTCGGTGGGGTCGCCGGGGTCGGGCGTGCCGTTGACGTGCATCACGTCCCCGATGAGGGTGCGGAGATGGTCACGCCACTGGATGAGAGTGAGTGACTGATGGCTGTACAAGGCCCGCCACTCCAGCGCGCACTGCAGCCACACCATGCGCTCGCTTTGGTCGCGGGCCCACACCGCCAGGTCGCCCCACGCGCCGTTGCCCTCAAAGGCAAGTTGCCGGGTGATGTTGTCCAGCTCGCCCCACTCGCTGGCATCCAGCCCCACGTAGCTCAGCTGCCCCACCCGGGCCAGGCTGCGAGGGTCGGGCTCACCCAGGGCTTCGAGCAACTCCAAGCAGAAGCGCGCCAGGCCGTTGGTGAGCAACGGGGCGCTGTAGTGCGCCCGAATCGGCACCCCAAACCGGCTCGCACTCACTATCGCCAGGGGCGCGTACTCCTTCACATCCGGCACCACCAGGGCCTGGTGCCGCCCGGGCGCGGGGTCGGCCATGGCCTCGCGCAGTGCCCATTCGCATTCCGCCAGGGCATCAAAGGCTGGGTGCAGAGCCAAGGCGGGCGGTGGCACCGGGGGGTCGGTGCGCTCGGTGAAGAGGTTGGCCCACCACACGGGCTGGTCGCTGTACACCACCGGCCACTCCATGCGTTGCGCCACCCGGCGGTGGGGCTCGAAGAGGGGCGACTCCGCCGAAACCGCATCCACCACCACCCGCACGTCCAGGCCCATGGTTACCAGCCACTTCGCCCAGCGTTCGGCCAGCAGATGCTCGCTGGTGCCCATCAGCACCACCACCCCGTCGAACATCGGCAGGGGCTGCGGGAGGATGGTGAGAGATTGCCGCAGCCGGTCACTGCCCAGCAGCCGGTTTTGGTCTTTGAGCAGGGCTTCGGCGTGCGCGCCCAGGCTGGCCAGCCCTTGCGTCCACTCGCGCCAGGGGCCACTCATCGTTTCGGCCACCGCCATCAGTTGATCCACGCCAATATCGGCCTGACGCAGATCGCTCCAGCAATCGGCGAGTTCCACCGCAAACCCGACGTGGTGAGCACTGGCAACAAAGAGGTGATCCGGCCCGAGGGTGCGCTGGGCGTCCACAAAGGCCGCGCACAGTTGCCCCTTGGTGGCAATGCGCCCCGCCGGCACCCCGCAGGCCGTGAGCAAGCGCCCCGCAAATTCACCCAGCGGCACCGTCTCCATGCGCTCCAGTTGGTCTTCGTCGAGGAGGTCGCGAGCGGACTTGAGGCGCGGGTCGTCCGGACCCGTGATGACCCACCGTCCCCCGGGCAGCGCCGCCAGAAAGTCACGGAGGTGCGGCGCGGTGGGCGGCAGACCGAAAAGGGTTCCGCGCGCGGTGGCCATCAAGGCCGATTATCCTGATTTCGGCCTGCAGGTGAACGGTAACCTACCGGACGTGAGGGAATCGCCCCCTTCTGGTCCAAACCCGACGGGGAAACCGGCACCGAAGCCGGCCGCCCGACCCGGAAAGGCCCTCCGCAAACCCCGCTGGACCACGTTCCGCCGATTCTTGGGCAATGTGTTGCCGCTGGTGCTCAGCGTGCCGTTTTTGGTGCTGGCGGTGCAGCGCGCGGCGGAGTTTGGGCCGGACCCCCTGGTGTGGCGCTACGGAGCCTTCTTCTTGGGCATCGGCTGGGGGATGACCGCCTTTCTGGGCTACCTGGGGAACGGGGCGTTGCAAGAGAACCTGGCCGTGCAGCGGCACGCCATTGCCCCCTTTGAAAAACGGCCGCGATGGTTTGTGGGGGTGGCGACTCCGGGCTTCAAGAGCGCTCTCGACCCGCACGAGGATGTCGCATTCCTCGTATTGCACGAGGAAAAGCTGGAGATCTTTGGCGAACGGGTGCGGCTCTACATCCCCCGCGCCCAAATCCGGGTGATGCGCCTGCGCCCCAATATCCACTCCTGGCTGTTCCTGGGCGGGTGGATTAGCATCGAAGGCGAACGGGAAGGCCAACCCTTCCGCATCCTGGTGGAACCACGCATGAGCCCGGCCGTTTTGCTGAACGCTCTGGCCCGGCGCCGCCTGCTGGGCGAGTGGTCGGCCTGGTGGAAGCGCGGCCTGGCTGCCACCCCAACCCCTGAGCAACAAGAAAACCGCCCTGAACCCGAAGCGGATTCAGAGCGGTCTTGATGAGTTGCGCGTAGTTAGCTGGTCTTGCGGCCGTGGGCAAAGCCCCGGCAGTAGCCCAGGTGCGTCGGTTGCTCCATGAGCTTCCACACCGAGCAATCGAGGTAACCCGCCGCCATGGTCATGAGGCCAAGGCAGCTGAGGCTGGGCGCCCACCAGTTGGTGTTGTTGTCGCCGTATTCGTTGTTCGGATAGAACTCCATCACGGGTTGCGCGCCGCCGTAGCCATGGCCGAGGCCACCCTGATACGGGCTAAAGTCGTCGCAAATCGCGGTTTCGATGAAAATCTCGCCGGTGTTCACGCTGCTGAGCAGGTCAAGGGCCAAGAGCGGATAGCGCAGATGGTACAGGGTGCCGAAGAAGAACACCACATCGAAGGTGCCCAGCACTTCCGGGTTGACCTGATAGACCGACATCTCGATCCGTTGGCACTGCTCTTCGGTGTAGCCCAGCGCGTCGCGGCAGAGATCAAACGTTTGCCAGGCGTGCCGATCCCGTTCGTCCAGCTTGCCCAGGTAGTCGCTGAAATCGTCGATGGCGACGACCTGTTCCGCGCCGCGCTTCAGCGCTTCAAACGCCCAGTAGCCGTCCCAAGAACCGACATCCAGCACGCGCTTGCCGGTCAGGTCGGCAGGGATGCCATAGGAGTCACGGTCGAGCGGAGCCCAGCCGGGGGTCGTGATGCCGTGGGGCAGGTCAATGCGGTGGTACCAAAATGGGAACGAGTTCACCTGCTCCAGCAGAGCGTCTCGATTTGCATTTTTGTCCGGGGCCAGGTGATTTTGCGGGGCCGCCATACCGATAACTTCGGCAGGTCTCATGAAATCTGTACCCCTTCCCGCTCCGTGCCCGGCCCTGCAGCAAGCTTTGGCCGCCCACGGCAAGGGCGATTTGAAGTCGGCCCGGACCTGGTACGACCAAGCGGTAGACGCGCCAGATGCCGCCGCCTTGGCCTGGCTGGGGCGTGGGGTTTTGCGATTCCAGACCGGAGACCGAGCCGGGGGCATTGTGGATATGGAGACCGCCCTCGATCGAAATCCTCACGATGACGAGGCCTGGAGCAACCTGGCCAACGCCTACCGCGCCGAAGCTCAATTTGAAGCGGGAGCCGAATGTGCCCGCCGCGCCGTGGAACTGAATCCCCGCCAAGCCTTGGCCCACGCTAACCTCGCCGCGTGCTTGAGACCGCTCGGCGACCTGGTGGAGGCCCGTGCCCATGCGGAGCAAGCCGTGAAGCTAGCGCCCGAGTTGAACAGCGGCTGGCGCACCCTGGGGGCCGTGTGGCTGCACATGGGCGACGCGCGACGCGCGAGCGACTGTTTCTATCGGGCCCTGCAGCTGGATCCGGCCCTGCCGGATGCCTGGAGTGAGTGGCTGTTTGCTTTGCAATACCGCGACGACATCTCCTCGGCGGACATCTTGGAGGCCACCCGATTGTGGTCTCGCTCTCAGCCTTCGGCGGCGCCGGGGGCGCGGCCTTCTGCGATCCAGCGTATTGGGCTGGTGAGCGGCGATTTTCGCGCCCACCCCGTGGGGCGCATGATGCTGGCCTTCGTGCCTGCCCTTCGAGCTTTGGGCGTAGACGTGGTGCTGATTGCCAACCAAAGCCAGATGGATGGCGTGACCGAGCAACTGCAAGACGCCGCCAGTGCGTGGCACAACGTGTGGGCGCTGCCCACCGAGACCGCTTGCGCTTTAGTACGGCGGGAGAACCTGGACCTTTTGGTGGATCTCTCGGGGCACTCCGCCGACCACCGCTTGGACATTTTTGCCGCGCGGTGCGCGCCTTTCCAGGTTTCCTGGCTGGGCTACAGCGCCACCACTGGCGTGCCCGCGATGGATGCGTGGATGGGCTGCCCGTGGACGATGCCCGAGGGCACCGAAGCCACCGCCACCGAAGCCCTGCTCCGCATGCCCACCGTGTTCACTTGTGATTCGCGCACGCCGCAAAGCGTGCCGGCGGGTCCGCGCGACCACGTGGTGTTTGGTTCGTTCAACAACCTCGCCAAGCTCTCGGACACAACGATTGCCTTGTGGAGTGCGGTGCTGGCGGGGATTCCGGACAGCCGCATGATCTTGAAGTATCGCGGCCTTGGTGACCCGGCGCTTGCGCACGCCCTGGTGGCGCGATTTGAGGCAAACGGCATAGAGGTGAGCCGGATTGAATGCCGCGACTGGACCGAAGAGGCCGACGTGAACGCCGCCTTCGCCGACGTGGACATCATGCTC
Source organism: uncultured Chthonomonas sp. (assembly GCA_964509165.1). Taxonomy (GTDB): domain Bacteria; phylum Armatimonadota; class Fimbriimonadia; order Fimbriimonadales; family Fimbriimonadaceae; genus JAHBTC01. The sequence goes on from CAZDWU010000022.1 coordinate 10,411, forward strand.
GACACGTTCCCCTACAGCGGGGCGACGACCACGCTGGATGCCCTGCAGCGCGGGGTTCCGGTGGTGACTATGGTGAGCGACCGGTACGCCGGGCGCATGAGTGCCGCCTTCTTGGCCGCCTACGGCGCCGAGGATCTCATCACAAGCACTCCGGAAGACTATGTGGAGTGCGCGGTACATCTGGCCCTGGATGCTGCTCGCCGCCAGCAATTGCGTGAGGAACTTCCCCGTCGAGGTGCTACGAGTTCTGTCCATCAACCCCAACAATTTGCCACCGAATGGTTAGCCACCGTACAGTCACTGGCCCAGGAGCGTGCCGCTTGAGCAATCTGAGCCGCGCCTACCAACGGGCGGTGACGCCCCCGAGCAACCATATCGTTAAGAGCCTCAGCGAAGGATTAGCCCTGCACCAGCAGGGCTTGATTGCAGACGCCCTAGAGGTCTACGAATCCATTTTGCAGACCGATCCGCGCCACTACGACGCTCTGCAACTCAGCGGCACCGGCCTGTTGCAACTGGGCCAAGCCGCCGCTGCTTGTGATCGCCTCGCCGCCGCGATTGAAGTGAACGACCAAGACCCCGGCACCTGGAGCAACTGGCTGGCGGCCCTGAATGAGGCCGGCCGAACCCCCGAGGCCATCGCGGCAGGTGAGCGCGCTACGGCTCGATTCCCACAGGTCGCGAACATTGCCTTTAACCTCGGCAACGCGTACCGCACCGAAGATCGCTGGACCGAAGCCGCCGGCGCCTACCAGTCTGCGCGAGAAGCCGCACCGAATATGGCCGCCGCCTGGGGAAACGAAGCCGATGCCCGCCTGGAACTCGGCGAACGAGAACTCGCCCAGGGCTGCGCCGAGCGAGCCCTAGCCCTGCAGCCCGATTTGCACTCCGCCCGCGTGACCCTGGGGTTGATTTACGACCACGGCCGCCGCGCGGACCTTGCCATCGCCGAATACGAGCGCGTGCTAGAAGACGTGCCGACCTATGTGAAGGCGCACGTGAACCTGGCCAACTCCCTGCGCGATATCGGCGAGATTGACCGCAGCGAAGACCACGCCGCGATTGCCTGCGGCCTCAGCCAAGACACGCCCGAAGCCTGGATTGCGCGCGGCCACGCTTTGCTGGGCCAAGGCTACGCCGACGATGCGGCGATGAGCTTTGAGATTGCCACCGAGCTCAACCCGCACGAACCCATTTACCTCAGCAACTACCTGATGGCGCGGCAATACGCGCCAGACACCTCCGCCGAGGACCTCAAGCTCCTGGCCGAGGGCATGGACGGGCTCTATGGCTCGCTCTACAAGCCGCCGACGCCCGGACCCGTGCGCCGCATCGGATTTGTGAGCGGAGACCTGGGTTGGCATCCGGTGGGACGGTTCTTGTTGCCCGTTTTGAAGGCGCTGGCGGGTCGCGCGGAAGTTTTCCTCTATCCTACGAACGAGCGAGACGAACCGCACGGTCAAGCTCTGCGCGAACTGGCCATGGCCTCCCGTGGCTTGCACCGAGTCCCCACCGCCGAAGCCGTGCGGATGATCCAAGCCGACGAGATTGACCTTTTGGTGGACTTGAGCGGCCATACCGCCGACCACCGACTCGATATCTTTGCCCGACGGGCCGCCCCCATGCAGGCCACCTACCTGGGCTATTCCGGCACCACCGGCATTGCCAACATGGACGCCATCCTCAGCGATGAACTCCAAGTTCCCGCTGAGGAGATCACCAATTTCTCCGAGCGGCCCTGGTACATCCCGGGCGGTTCATTCACCTGGCCCGACCTCGAGATTCCCGCCGAAGCCAAGATTTCACAATCGCACGAGGGCGTCGTCTTTGCCTCCTTCAACAATGCGGCCAAGCTGAGCGAGCCGTGCCTCTTCCAATGGGCACGCTTGGTCTCCTCCATTCCTGGCGCCAGCCTTCTCCTCAAGAATCCCGGCTTCCGCAGCGAGCGTGCCCGCGCGCACGTCCTCGAAATCCTGGTGATGGGCGGCATGGATCCGCGTCTGGTGCGTTTCGAAACTCTCCTCCCCACCCGCGAACACTTCCTCCTCTACCAAGAGGTGGACATTGCCCTGGACCCGTGGCCTTACGGCGGTGCCACCACCACGGTCGAGACTCTCGCCTGCGGGGTGCCGGTGCTGACTTTGGCGGGCAGCCGCTACACCCAGCGCATGAGCGCGAGCATCCTGACTACGGCGGGGTTCACCGAGGGTATCACGTACACATTGGATGAGTGGCTAGAGCGCGGCCGCGCTTGGGCCGAAGACGCCGCCTGGCGAATGACCCTGCGGCAAACGCTCCCCGAGCAAACCGAAAGCGCTCTTCGCCAGCAAGCTCTGCGCATTGCCAACACGCTTCTGCAAGGTCCACCACTCGGTTAAACAAGAAATCCCCACGCTTCCGTCCTTGGAAGCGCAGGGATGATTGGACTTGTGCTCGACTTAAGCCGCGATCTGCAGCATGTCTTGCGGGCGGAGCAGCTTTTCGAACGCGATCAGCCGCTTGGCTTCTTCCAGCGTCGTTTCACCGGCCAGCACGCGCTCTAGGGCGTCTTCCTGCAGGGTTCGGAAGCCAAACTCGGCCCCGGCCTGGCGCATTTCCTCCACCGTGGCCCCCTTGGCAATCAGGCTCGCCACGTCGCTCGTCACCGGCAGCACCTCGTGCACCGCCGTTCGGCCGTGATAGCCCGTGTGGAAGCAGGCTTCGCAGCCCGTGGCTCGCCACACCTCGTCAATGCCGTCCACGCCAAAGTAGGTGCGCATCAGCACTTCTTCCTCGGCGGTGGTGGAGCTCAGTTCGCGGCAATCCGGGCACAGCTTGCGCAGCAAGCGCTGGGCCGTCACGCCGATGAGCGAAGAACTCAGCAGGAACGGATCCACGCCCAGGTCCAGCAGTCGCGGCACGGCGCTCGCCGCATCGTTACAGTGCAGCGTACTCAGCACCAAGTGGCCCGTCATGGCGGCGCGGATGGCCGTTTCAGCGGTCTCCTTGTCGCGGATTTCGCCCACCAGGATGATGTCCGGGTCTTGGCGCAGGATGGCGCGGAGCTGCTTGGCAAAGGTTTGGCCAATGCCCTCTTGCACCTGCGCCTGGTTCACGCCCTCGACGTCGTACTCCACCGGGTCTTCGCAGGTCATGATGTTGCGCGCGTTGTCGCGCAGTTCCTGCAGGGCCGCGTAGAGCGTCGTCGTCTTCCCGCTACCGGTCGGGCCGGTGACGAGGAAGAGACCGTAAGGCCGTTGCACCAGTTGGCGGAAGAGCGATTCGTTCTGCGCCGTGAAGCCCAGATGTTCCAGGCTCTTGAGGCCGACCGCGCGGTCCAGAACGCGCATAACAATGCGCGGGCCGTGCACGTTGGGCAGCACACTGATGCGGACGTCCACGGATTGACCGTCGAGTTCCACCGTCATGCGGCCGTCTTGCGGCTGGCGCTGCTCCACGATGTCCATACCGGACATGATCTTCAGACGCGCCGTCAGCATCGGGATCAGGCCGTCGGGGATTTCGCGCAGCTTCACCAGCATCCCGTCGATGCGGTAGCGCACTTCCATCTTGTCGAAGCGCGGCTCCAGGTGAATGTCGCTGGCATGCAGGCGGATGGCGTCCCCAATGATCTGGTTGACCATGCCGACCACCGGGCGCGTATCCGATTCACTGATGACCGTGCGTTCCTGGCGAACGCGGCGATCATTGTCCACGCCGTACTCGGCAATGGCTTGCTTGACCAACGTGTCCACATCCGAGCCCGCCGACTT
>CAZDWU010000022.1:14262-23535 GCA_964509165.1 uncultured Chthonomonas sp.
GCCGGAACCCCCATCTGCGTCGCCAGCGCCTGCAGCAGCTTCCATTCGTCAATCACGCCCATCCGCACGAGAATCGTGCCGATCGGTGCGTGGCTCCGGCGCTGCGTTTCCAGCGCGCGGTCAAGTTGTTCTGCCGTAATGAGTCGTTGACTCACCAGCAAGTCGCCTAGTTGAATCCTTCGCATAGACCAAGTCCCGCATAAACAATCGGCCCCCTGCCATAGACAGGGGGACGATGAATATACGGGGTTTTAAGGAAAACCCTTACGGCTTCACGGTCGGGAACGGCGGTTCCGGAATGGCCGGCACCGGGTTCTTGCGAACCTGTTCCATCAGGTATTCCACGCCCCGCTTGAGCTGCGGGTCGTTGCCGTTCTTGTAGTCCACCGGAGTCCAGTCGACTTCAATATCCGGATCCACGCCCGTATTCTCGGCAATGAACTTGCCGCGTACGCGGTCGAAGATGCCGAACGCCGGCGCGGTCACGCTACCACCATCGCTGAGCGGCATACCGCCTTGGATACCGACGAGACCACCCCAGGTGCGGGTGCCAATGAGCGGACCAATGCCCGCTTCCTTGAACAGCCACGGGAGCATGTCGCCACCCGAGCCGGCGTAGTTGTTGATCAACATCGCCTTCGGCCCTTCCACGTAGTTCGGATACACCGCAAAGGTGGCCCCGTGGCGCGGCTTAAAGCCGGTCAGCACGTCGCGCTTCAGGTACTCGATGAAGAACGTCGGGAGGAAGCCGCCACCGTTGTAGCGTTCGTCCACCAGGACAGCCTTCTTTCCGCCCATGGAGCCGTAGGCTCGCATGAACTCGGTAATCCCACCCACGCTGGTATCGGGGACGTGAATGTAGCCAATGGTGCCATTGCTCATCTTGTCCACGTACTCGCGGTTGCGGGTCACCCAGTCTTCGTAGCGCAGGCGCATTTCGTTGCTAATGGGTTGCACCGTCACCGTGCGGGCACCGGCCTCGCTCGGGCGGCTGTTCACCGTCAGCGTCACGTTCTTGCCCACCTTGTCGACCAAGTAGTCGGCAATGTTATCATTGGCCGTCAGGTTCTTGCCGTCGATGGCCAGGATATAGTCGCCGTCCTTCACGTCGATGCCGACGCGACCGAGCGGGCTTTGGTACTCCTCACCGTAGTTGAGGCCCTTGAGCACGCGCTTGATGCGGATGCGTCCATTCTCGACGGCGTAGTCCGCGCCGAGCATGCCCGCCGGAGCGGTGCGGATCTGGACGTCCTGGTCGCCGCCCTGCACGTAGGCGTGGCCCGTGCCGAGCTCACCCACCATCTTGCCGAGGAGCCAGCTGAGGTCCGCACGGCTGCTGAGCGACGGAAGCATCTTGGCCCACTTGTTGCCAATCGCTTGCCAGTCCAGGCCGAGCATGTCCTTGTCGTAGAACTCGTCGCGCTGGTAGCGCCAGGCTTCCCAGTACATCTGCTTCCATTCCGCCTTGGGGTCCCAAGTGAAGGCCACATTGTCCAGGTTCACGCGGCCTTGACCAACTTGAACGCCGGGGCGTAGGTCCACGATGCCAACGATGTTGCCCGCCACATAGGCACCCTTGGTACGGTTCTTGTTGAACGCGATCCCGCCGATCCCTTGCAGAATGGGGACCGACTGGCGGCTGTTGAAGTCGTACTTCAGTAGGTTGCCGTTCGTCCACACAAACACGCCGTTGTTGGCACCGAACAACCCGCCATAGGCTCCAGGTCCCCACGGCATCGGCATAACGCGAGCAGCCATGTTATCGAAGTCAATCTCCGGCGTGGTGGCTTGCACCTTTTCCTCTTCCTGGCTGGGCAGCGGCTCTTCGTCGCCCGGCGTGAGGAACGGGTTGCCCATACCCTTCAGGAGGGGCAGCACGTAGACGCGCTCGGTATTGGTCTGCACCATCGTGATTTCGAGGTCCGTTGGGGTGAAGCCGAACGTTCGGTTCGAGGTGAAGTACAGGTACTTGCCGCTCAGGTCGAAGCTCACAACGCTGTTGTTGTAGAAGCCATCCACCACGGAGTGCGTCTTCTTGGTCGTGCGGTCGTAGATGAACACGCCATTTTGCACGGTCTCCGTCGGGGCGGTGTACGCCACGTAGCGGCCATCTTGCGAGATGTCGGCAGAGCCATTGGCATCGCCACCCTTGTAAACCATCTCAACTTGACCCGATTCCAGGTCCAGCCACATCAGGCGGTTGTCATGCGTGCGATACATGATGCCCTTGCCGTCCGGGCTGTAGCTGAAGTTGCGGATGACATCGCCAGCGGGGGTCTTCACCAGTTCCGGGGCACCACCGCGTTGCGGCACGCGATAGATTTGGTACTCACCCGATTCGTCGCTCATGAACGCGATGTGGGCACCATCGGGGCTCCAGGTCACGTTCTTTTCGCGCACTCCGGCCTTGCCCATCAGCATGCGGGTGTCGCCGGAGGTGGCGGGCACGCTGAACGACTTACCGCGGGCATTCACCGCAAGGCGGGCGCCGGTCGGGCTGAGCGCAAGCTCGCTCACTTCGCCGCCAAAGCGTCGGTAGCTGGGGCGAATTTGATTCACATCCCCGGCAATCTCGGGCTTGAAGACCGTCACCTTGTTGTTGCTGAGGTCCATCATTTCGATGGTGCCATCGCGCTCGTAAACCAGGGTCTTGCCGTCGGTTTCCAGGTTGCTCACGTCCCCGTCGGTGTAGTTCGTCAGCTTGGTCACGCGGTTGTTGGCCGGATTCAGGCGATACACGTTTTGCGTGCCGGCTTCCTTGTCGCTGGAGAACACCACTTCGTTGCCCACCCAGAGCGGGAAGTAGCTCTGCTCGCGTCCTTGCGGCATTTCGCTGTACTTGCCGGTGGCAAAGTTGTAGAAGCTAATGCGGCCCTGCGTGCCCCCACGGTAGCGACGCCAGTTGAAGGTGAAGCTATCCATGCGGTTGTAAACCAGGGTTTGGTTATCCGCCGAGAAGTCACCGGTACCAATTTCGAAAATTTCGTTGGTGGTCGGCATACCGCCCTTGGGATCCACCAAGAAAAGGCGATCATGACGGTTGGTCAAGCTGCCGCTGATAGAGCTGTAAGCGATCTTGCCGTCGGCGCGCCAGTCAAAAACAAACGCACCCATCGGGTCCATCGTGATGCGGCGCGGTTGGCCACCATTGACGGCGACCACATAAACCTGCGGCACGCTGCCATCAAGGAGGCCCGAGAAGGCAACGAACTTGCCATCGGGAGAGAATCGCGGGCGAGTTTCCATGCCCGGGTGGGACGTCAGGCGTCGCGCCGGACCTCCATTCTTCGAGCCAACCCAGAGGTCCGTGGCGTAGTGGAAAACCACCGTTTCGCCGTGGACGGCAGGCCAGCGAAGCAGCAGCGCGTCCGGATTAGGGTTTTGAACGACCGTCGCGAGAGCAAGTATCGTGGAGAGCATAAAGGAGTCCACCCCCACAACCTTGTGGGGTTCAACCCGTATACGTTACCGACTCAAAGAAGATGCCTTCGGCGCGAATGGTCCTAAAATGTAATAGACCAGGGGCTTAGTGCCGCCCGGCGGGCGGGGGCGTAGCCTCGCCGGGGACAGTGAGGATCGTTTCCACCCGCACTCCGCGCACCCAGGCCGCAATGCGCACATCGCCGGGGGTGAGCAAGGTGAGTTGACCACTTTGGTCAATCCATCCGGCGCCCATCGCGCTCCAGAACACTTCGGCATCCGGCACCGCCGCGCCACTCTCGTCGCGTAGCACTACCCGGGTGGTCGTGCCTGCCGCCATTTGCTCCGGCGCTTGAATCTCAAATCGATCGCCACTGGGCGGGTTGAGCCCACTCGCCATCACCAGCAGGAAGTTGGTCACGGCGCGCTCGCGGCCATCGCTCGGGCGGTTTACCACCACGCCGCCGACCCCGGCGGTGCTGCTGCCCCCGCCATCTAGGCACAGGGCCTCCACACAGTTCAGGCGTTGCATCACGGTGGCCATCTCGGCCAGGGTGGCACCCGCGCTCATCGGTTGACGGCCATCCACCACCACCAGCCAGATCTCTCCGGTCGCGGTAACGCCCACGGCCGTACGCGGGTGGCGTGCGGCCCCGAACGCATCGTTAAAGCGCTCGGAGGCATAGCGAATGCCGACTTGCCCTTTCTCAATCAGGCGGTTGCCGCAGCCCATCACGTGCGGGGTCTGGGCAAGGTCCACGCCGGATTGGTCCACGCGGATCGTGATGTCTTGGCCGGGGCGCAACGCCTTGGCTTGGTTGCCCTTCGCTCCGTGGGCCGACAGCACGAACTGGCCATCACTGATCGTCACGTCCTTCTGGTTGGTGACGACCATCTTCACCTTGGCCTTCACGTTCTGATTGAGCAGAAGCGGCCCGGAAGCGTCCATCACCACGTGGACGAGGTCGGTCGGTCCGCCGCTGAGGGCCTGCCCGGCCCACGCTGAGTTCAAAATCGCTTCGTTGGCCATGCAGGACTGGTTGATGCCATCCAGCGGAATCCGCACCGAACCTGCCACGATGCGCCCCGACCAGCGCATTTGCGCCACGCGCCCCCCTTTGGGGCCCCACGCAAACACAGTGCGGTCCGGCCACGGCACGCTGATGATTTCTTTGTTGAGAATATGCGCGCCCAACGGGTCGCCGCTCGGGCCAAAGAAGCCCGCATTCACACCCGCAATCGCGCCCGTTTCGCGGAGAGCCTGCGAAAGCACGCCCCGGCCCTTGGTTTCGTCGTTCTCGTAGACCTTGCCCTGCGCAAGATGCGGCACCAGTTTCACGCCCGGAGCCCCCAGGTTCATCCGGAAGGCGTGCGTCACGCGCGGCACCGTGCGGTCAATTTCCTGGCGGTAGGTGAGGCCTGGCACCACCAGCTTCTCCCACACCTCGGGGCGATCTTGAGCCGAAGCTTGCGTAACGAGGCCAAAAACGGCAAGACCCGTCGCGCAGACGGCGGCCCCCAGGGTTAAGATTCGCGGACGCATAACGGTTCGAGGTACGTGAGCGTACCCGCGTCCGCGTCCAGTCTCGCACGTATCCCAAGGGGGAGGCTTAACATCTGCGCCGCGTGCCCCATCGGGTAGTCAAAAATCATCGGGATCTCTAGCGGACCTAGGCGCTCCATCACCATCTCGCGCCACGGCGTGCCGCCAATCTTGGGGTCAATCCGGTCGTCGGTGCGCGTCATCTCGCCCACCACGATGCCCGCCGCGCCATCCAGAGAATTCGTGTTGAGGAGGCGGGTCAGCATCGCGTCAATCCGGTGCGGTTGCTCGTCCACGTCTTCTAGCAACACGATCTTGCCGCGCGCCGCCATCGCGTTGGGCGTACCGATGGCATCGCAAATCAAAATCATGCACCCGCCGGTGACCACGCCTTCCGCCGTTCCCCCCACCTTGGTCACCCCGCGCGGAGCGGTGGCGGGAGTGCTGACATCCCCCTTGAGTTGGCCCAGGAACGACTCCCACACCCACGGTTCGCGGTCCGAGCCCAGCGTCAGGAGCATCGGGGCATGCAGCGTGGGTAATCCGCGCTGATTAAGCGCCAAGTGCAGGGTGGTGATGTCGCTAAAGCCCGCAAACAGCTTGCCGCTGGCGGCGATGGCATCGAGATCAAGATACGGGAATAGTCGGGCGCACCCGTAACCCCCGCGCGAACACACCACGGCGTCCACGTCCGGGTCCAAGAAGGCTTCCATGAGGTCGGCGGCCCGGTCTTCGTCCGGTCCGGCCAAGAAGCCCGTCATCGCAAAGGCGTGCTCGGCAAAAGTAACCCGGTAGCCCTCGTTCTCGAGGACCTGCGTGGCGCGGGCCACCTGTTCCCGCGTGAGCCCCGAGGCCGGCGTTACCACACGGATGTGGTCACCGGGCCGAAGCGCACGCGGGCGGTTCATCGTCGTTAGGCCTTGGCGCCTTCTTCGATCGGGGCGATGACCACGCGGCGGTTCGGCTCTTCGCCTTCGCTGTAGGTCTGCACGCCTTCAAAGTCCGCCAAGATCTGGTGGATCACGCGTCGCTCAAACGCCGGGAGGGCGTCCAGAACGGCTTCTTCACCCCGGGCCACCACCTGTTCGGCGATCTGCGTGGCGAGGTCGGTGAGCACATCCTTGCGGTGGTCGCGGTAGGCGTCGGCGTCCAGCACCACGCGGATACCCGGTCGCACCTTGCGGCCCGAGAACACGTTGAGCAGGTACTGCAGCGAGTTCAGCACTTCGCCGCGCCGACCGATGAGGTGGCTGGCGTCTTCGCCTTCAATGCTCAGGTGCACGTAGCGGCCTTCGCGCTGAGAAATCTTGACCGAAGCCTGCATATCGCCGGATTCGATGATCTCTTCCAGCATGGCCAGTAGCGCTTCCGCATCTTCCTCAGTGGCTTCCACGTCGGCTTCTTCGCGGCGCTCGCGCCCACCCTTGCTTTCGCGTTCGGGGGCGGCTTCACCTTCGGTGGCTTCGGCCTTCTTGCCGCGGCCTCGGCCTCGGGGCTTGGCGTCTTCCTTGGCTTCTTCCGCTGCCGGGGCTTCTTCAACGACTTCAGCCGCAGGAGCGGCCTTCGCGGTGCGGCCACGGCCCTTGGGCTTCTCTTCGGCGACTTCTTCGGTCTTGGCAGCAGCCTTGGGCGCAGCCTTCGCCTTGGCGGCGGGCTTGGCGGCCTTGGCCGGGGCGCCACTGTTCACTTCCGCGCGAATCTTGACGTTCGTCTTGCCGAAGAGGCCCTTGGTTTCTTCCAGGACCGTCACGGTCAGCTCGTCGGGGGAGACGCCCAGCGACTTGGCCGCTTGAGCGACAGCCTCATCGTGGGAGGCAGCGGTAATTTCGATCGTTTGCATGGGGGGTATGGAGGGGGTTGAGGTTACTTCTTCCGGCGCTTGCGGTTGTTGGGGTTGCCTTTGCTGCCGAAGAAATCGCTAGAGACATCATTTTGCTTCTTATCCTTCTCATCGTCAGGGGACCCGCCGGGAAGAGCGCCACCCTTGACCGACTGCACCGGCACCAATTCGGCCAGCGGCAAGCGGTATTCGATGAGGCTCTGCACGGTCGAGAGGATGTTGGTGAAGATCCAGTACAAGACGAACGCGGACGGCAGACCCGGCCAGAAGAACATCGTCACCGAGAAGATCACCGCGATGAGCAGACCGATGAAGCGCTGCTGCGGGATTTCCTTGCCCGCAATGCGGATCGGCGGCGTTTGGCCATTGTCCGTCACCGGCTGGAGCAGCGTGGTGACGATCATCGAGACGCCGTAAAGGAAGATCAGGATGAAGTCGGGTTCGCCCAGGTTGGCACCCACCCGAATGCCGAGGAACTTGTCCGCCCCCGGATGCACCCACAAGAACGAGCCCTTGGTGAACTCGAACTTGTACTTCCACATGCACTGGTACACCGCCAAGAACAGCGGCATCTGGATCAGGGCGGGCATACAGCCGGCCATCGGATTGATGCCGTACTGCTTGTAGATGGCCATGGTCTCCATCTGGAAGGCCTGCGGATCCTTGACTTGACCGGTCTTCTTATCCTTGTACTTGTCTTGGATCTCCTTGATGCGCGGCGAGAGCTGCGCCATCTGGCGACCCCACTGGTACTGCTTGTGCGCCAGCGGCCAAATGATGCCGCGCACCACGAGGGCCAAGAGGAAGGCGGCAAAGGCATAGGAGAACGACGGGATGCTGCCCGTGGCCTTCACGAGCACGTCAATCAGTTGCCAACCCGGCAGAACACCCCAAACGATCTCCTTCTTGTTGCGCGCGCTGAGTTCGGTAGTGATTTCCGTGTAAAGCGACTCGGCGGTGACGGCCACCGGGGCTCCATCGCGGCCCCGCACGGTGACGTCCACGTTCTTCCACAGCGGCGTGCGGCGGTAGCTTTCGTACTGCGCGGCGAGAGTGGTGTAACTGCGGTCGATCTTGGCGTAGTGGTTCCAGGCCACCCCGGTTTGGAACTGGGTGGCGGCCACGGTAAGCACGCTCGCCAGGCGGGCCTCATCAGCCTCTTCCTTGGTCATCTTGCCCGCCTTCAGTTCCTCGTCGATCTTGGCGATGAGGAGTCGCTCGGTCTTCACGATCTCGAGGTCCAGCAGGTTCATGTTCTGCTTTTCCAGCTCGGCCTGCACCTGCATGCGGGTGCGAGGATCGTTGGGCTTGTTCGACACGCAGAGCATCTGATACGAGATCATCAGCAGGATCGTGATCAGAGCAATCTGCAGGAAATTGCCTTGGGGGCGCGCTTGGGGTCTAGCCATGATGGATGAATTCGATTACGGAACGGGGTCGTGACCGCCGGGGCGGCCTGGATGGCAGCGACCAATGCGCTTGAGCCCGAGCCACGATCCCTTAAGCAAACCGTACTTTTGGATGGCTTCCAATGTGTATTGGGAGCAGGACGGAGTGTATCGGCAACTGGGGGGCATCCACCGGGTCCCTTTTTGGTATAGGCGGATCATGAAGACGCCGAAGGCTCGTCCGGGCGAGAGCTTCGGGCGGTCTCCATGAGGCGAGGAAGGACTTGAATCCATTGGGATAAGGTCACTTGGTCGGCGGAAGCCCGGGCGATGAGTACGGTATCGCATTGGGCCCACTGGTCATTCCAAACGACGCGAAGGGCCTCGCGGATGCGGCGACGGGTCCGATTGCGGCGAGGGTGATTGCCCAGCGCCCGTGCCACGCCGATCCCCACGCGGCCCGAGCCCGGAAGGCAGTGCAAACGACAAAAGTGTTCACGAGCGGACGCACCTCTCGTGAACACCTGTTCAAAGTCGGCCTTAGGGAGCCCGTTCAGGCGCCTAGTCGCGCGCGGCCCTTGGCACGGCGGCGGCGAAGAACGTTTTGGCCGTCCTGAGTGCGCATCCGGATTCGGAAGCCGTGCGTCTTGGATCGCTTCCGGTTATTGGGTTGGAAAGTTCGCTTCATGGTGCTGGTCCTCGCAGAGAATGGTCGGACAAAGATACCCCGAAGCCGCACGACAGACGTGTCATGCGGCCCGAAATTCCCGGCACTAGGCCGGAAGGAGGGGGCGAGGATCGGCCAGATGACCTCGAATCGCCGCCGCCGCCGCCGAGATGGGGCTGACCAAGTGCGTCCGGCTTCCCGGTCCCTGACGGCCTTCGTAGGGTCGGTTGCTGGTGCTGGCGCTACGCTCGCCGGGGCGCACGATGTCCCCGTTCATGCCCAGGCACATGCTGCAGCCGGCGCGGTGCCACTCCCACCCGGAGTCCTTGAAGATCTGGTCCAGCCCTTCGCTTTCGGCCTGGATGCGGACTTCTTCACTGCCCGGCACCACCAAGGCGCGCACCCCGGAAGCCAC
>CAZDWU010000022.1:23635-26950 GCA_964509165.1 uncultured Chthonomonas sp.
GGATGCGGACTTCTTCACTGCCCGGCACCACCAAGGCGCGCACCCCGGAAGCCACCTGGTGCCCCCGCATCACTTGGGCGGCGGCGCGCAGGTCTTCAATCCGCGAGTTGGTGCAACTCCCTAAGAACACGGTGTTCACGGTCAGTTCTTCGATGCTCTGCCCGGGGCGGACACCCATGTACATCTGGGCGCGCTTTTCGGAGGCATCCTTGGGTTCCGGGATCGCCCCCGTGACGTCGACCGTCATGGCCGGCGTGGTGCCCCAGGTGACTTGCGGCACCAGGGCCGAGGCATCAATTTCGATTTCGCGGTCGAACGTGGCCCCCTCGTCGGTGGCCAGTTGCCGCCACTCGGCGATCATGCGCTCGAGGTCCGCGCCCTTGGGGGCAAACGGGCGATCTTCCGCCGCAATGAACTCAAACGTGGTGTCGTCCGGGGCAATCATTCCGGCCCGCGCCCCCATTTCGATGCTCATGTTGGCCATCGTCATGCGGCCTTGCATTGAGAGCGACCGCACAGCTTCGCCGCGATACTCCACCACGTGGCCGGTGCCGCCCCCCGCACCGAGGGTGCGGATGATGTAGAGAATCAAGTCTTTGGCCGTGACGCCGTAACCCAGTTGCCCGCGCGCATTCACCGCCAGGGTCTTGGGTTGCTTGGGCGAGCGCAGCGTCTGCGTGGCCAGCACGTGCTCCACTTCGGTGGTGCCAATGCCGAACGCGAGCGCCCCAAACGCGCCGTGGGTGCTGGTGTGGCTATCCCCGCACACGATGGTGAGGCCGGGCAACGTGATGCCCATCTGCGGGCCGATGACGTGGACAATGCCCTGACCCCGGTCGCCGTAGCCATAAAGCTTCACCCCGAACTCTTCACAGTTGCGGCGCATGGCTTCCAATTGCTGGCCGCTCAGCGTGCTCGGGTCAATGGGGCGGCCATCGGTCGGCACGTTGTGGTCCACCGTCGCAAAGGTCAGGTCGGGCCGGCGCACGGGGCGCCCCGCCTCTCGCAGACCATCAAACGCTTGGGGACTGGTGACCTCGTGAATCAGGTGGCGATCGATATAGAGCAGCACGCCGCCCCCTTCGAGCCCGGTGACGACATGGTTGTCCCAAACCTTTTCAAACAGTGTTCTCGCCATGAATGTCGCCCTATTCTACGCCCTCGGCGGGCGGCCGTGATGCAGGTCGAGGTGGCATCGGTCGTCGCGCGGAGGGTCGTGGCGGGGCCGGAGTGCGGCTTTGAATGAGGCGTTCCCGGTAATCCGAGAGCGGGCAGATGGCCCGCAAGCCCAACACGTTGGCCGCCTCGACCGCTTGTTCCCAGCGCAGAGGGTTGACCTTCCCGTCCCGACATCGCTCGACATCCGGGTCGTACCGTGGGCAGTCACGACATCTCATCAGTTAGAATGGTTTCCATGCTACCGGTTGCAGTCCTCGTCGCGGCGCAGCAAGATGCCATGACCCAGGATTCGGTGACGTACCGCGATGGCCTCATTTCGGTGGTGTTGGCCGAGCAGCGAAGCCAAGTGCGCATTGCCGATCGCCTGCCTCAGCTTCCGCGCACGGTCTCCCGCCAGATGTTTCAGCTCGGTGCCACCAAGGTCACTTTTGACAAGGACGGCCTGCTGATTGAGAAGAACGGCTGGAAGGGCCGAAGCCGCCTCGCTAGTGTGCCGACTTCGGACGTGCTGTTCACCCCCGAAATCATCGCCGAACATCGCGCCATGGCGAACCGAGGTGAAATCAGCCTCAACGTCTCGGCCATGAACGGCGCCGTCGCGGTGGACGACAAGCTCTATATGTGGTTGCGCTGGGAGCGCAAGACTGGGGAAAGCTGGCTGGAAGGGGTTTTTGAACTCGATGCCTCGCTAGAGCAACCCACCACCAAGTTCATCGGCAAAATGCCAGGCAACAGTTTTGCCACCGGCGTGGCGAATGATCGCCTCCGGCTGGACGGCGAGGAACTGATCGCCCCGGTGCGGGCTCAGGAAGGCTGGGGGCTGGGCCGCTTTAAGCTTGCCGACGGCACCACCACCTTCGAAAAGGCTGCCTCCCAGGCCAAAGACGCCTTCTTTGTCCCCGGCAGCAAGATGATGGCGACCGTGCGTGCTACGAGCTACGGCACCACCATCGTGGGGCTGTGGGGGCCGGGCTTCGGCTACCGCGAGACGATTGAAAGCCGAGGCACCCTCGCCGGCATTTATGAGCCCGGAATCGTGGTGTTCCGCTTTGGGGGCACGGATGTGGTCTCGCACGGGCAAACCGGCGCGAAGATGGCGATCCCGAAGGGCGCGGGCTTCCGGGCCATTCCCGGCGGGCTGGTGTACTGGGAGCCGAACGCGAATCCCGTCCGCGCCACCGTGGTGGACCGTAACTTCGTCACCCGGGCGCAGTGGCCCGCCGCGCGCTAACCCGCCTTAAGCAACCGGAGCCGGAACCGGCTGGCCCAGGCTGCGATACGCGGCCAGGGCCACCGCCGAGGCCGCCAGACCATCCTGGGCGGAGGTAAGCGGCTCACGACCTTCCGCGATGGCATTCAAGAACTCTTCCACCATCAGCCGGTCGAGGTCGGCGCCAATGCCATTCATGCGCAGGCCGCTGGCATCCGTGGGATAGACCTCCATCCCGTAGCCAAAGAGGTCCGCCTCGGCAATGCCTTGGTCGCCGACCACCCGCAGCGTGACGTCGCCCCACGTCTTGTAGCCCGCCGGGCGACTCCAACTGCTATCCAGCGTGGCAAAAATGCCGTCCGGGAACTCAATGGTCACCATCGCGGTGTCGTCGAACTCGCTTTGGAACCGGTTGTTCCCCGTCTGGGCTTGCACGCGCACCGGCTCGGCCCCGAGCAGGCGCCGGAGGAGGTCCGTCACGTGAACGGTGTGGTCAATCATCGCCCCGCCGCCGCTGAGGCTTGGGTCAGTGAACCAGCCGCCCGGGCACGTGCCTCGGTTGGTGGTGGCCAGCGCCAAAACCTGACCAACCTCGCCCCGTTGCACCCGCGCCTTGAGGTCGGCGAAAACGGGGGAGAACGGACACGGGAAGGCGGTCATCAATGTGGTCTTTAGGCCAGAGAGCAGCGCCTTGATCCGAGCCGCATCCGCTTCGCTCCCCACAATCGGCTTCTCGCAGAGCACGTGGCATCCGGCGGCCACCGCCGCTTCAATGTGGTCGGCATGCTTAAGGTTCTCGCTGCAGATCACCACCGCATCACTGGCGGCCAGCAGTTCGTCCAGCGTGGCGAAGGTGTTCCATCCGTAGGTAGCGCAAAGCTGGGCCATCCGCGCCGGCTCGTCGTCCCATCCGCCCACCACTTGCA
>CAZDWU010000022.1:27050-30836 GCA_964509165.1 uncultured Chthonomonas sp.
GCGCAAAGCTGGGCCATCCGCGCCGGCTCGTCGTCCCATCCGCCCACCACTTGCACGCGGTCGGACATCTGATTCAAGACGCGGGCGTAGCTGCCCACATGCAGGTGCGCCGAACTCACCAAGCCAACTCGGATCATGCGCTCTAGTATGCCTCGCGCACTTAGGATAGGGCGGGGATAGTGCGACCCGTGGGCGGCGTGATGCGAAGCTCACGGCCTTCGGGCTCAACGGGCACGATCTCAACGCGCCAACGAGACTCCTCGTCCACCAGTTCGTCCAGCCCCTTGGGCCACTCGATGAGGACGATGTGCGTGTCCAGAAGATCTTCCAGCCCGATGCCCTCGGGCGATTCGATCCGGTAGAGATCGAGGTGAGCCACCGGCGGCTCCAAATCGTAAACGCTGAGTAAGTTGAAAGACGGCGACCGCACCGCGCCCGCCCAGCCGCGCGCCTGCAAAATGCCGCGCACCAAGGTCGTCTTTCCGGCCCCCAGCGGGCCGTGCAGTTCCACCACATCGCCCGGCAGCAACACGGCCGCCAGCCGAGCACCGGCGGCAAGGGTGGCCGCTTCGTCGGGCAGAAACATAGAAATTCAATGTAGCCGAAAACGAATCGACCCGGGCATTACGCCCGGGCCGTCTCTTCGCTTCATAAGGGAAATCCCTACGTTTAACCCTGCAGCAGGCTGAGAACCGCTTGCGGGGCCTGGTTGGCCTGCGCCAGCATCGAGATACCGCTCTGTTGCAGGATCTGGAGCTTGGTGTAGTTGGTCATTTCTTGAGCCACGTCCACCTCGCGGATGCTGGATTCGGTCGCGGCCAGGCTCTCTTTGGCTACGCCGAGGGCGCGCATGTTCGATTCCAACGTGTTCTTCATGAACGAACCGATGTTCGCTCGTAGAGTGTTTACGTTCGTAATCGCGCTGTCGATCGCTTCCAGGGCCGTCTGCACCGAGGTGCCGGTGATGTCCACCGAGCCAAGGCCCAGGTTGCTGGCCGACATGTTGCCCAGGTTCAACGTCACCGTTTCGCCGGCATTGGCACCGACCTGGAATTGCGCTCCTTGAGTGAAGACCTGAATGACGTTGCCCTTGTCACTCACGGTGTTCGCGCTGGCGTTGAGTCCAATCACGTTCCCACTCACATCGCGCAGCTCCAGGCCTTTGCCTCGGCTGAAAGCGGCCGTCGTCGTCGCGCCACCCACAGTGTAGCTCACCGTAGCCACGGCGTCTTCACCCACGTCGCTGGCGGAGCCGGCGGCGGTGTTGATTACGCCCGCGCTCGTCGTCAGCTGCACGGCCTTGTCCGAACCGAATTGCGTATTCGTCAGCACCAGCTGGTTGCTACCGTTCACGGTGGCACTCACGCCGGTTTCACCGACGGCGGCATTCACCATGTCCACCAGTTGGTCTCGCGTCGTAGCGGCCGTGGTTTCGAACGTCTTTCCGTTCAGAGTGAACTGACCCGCACCCACCAGCACCGTACCAGCCGTGTAGGCCTGCGTCCCGGTGAGGGTGGCACGGCCGGCGGCCGTCGTCACGTTCACCCCCAGGGTGCCGTTGGAGTTGAGGGTGGTGCCGGCAAACGAACCGCTCGTGTACACGTTGGTGATCACGTTGAGGTTGTTGATATTGGCTTGCACCCCGGCCGACCCGTCCAGCATCTTCTTGCGACCAAACGAGGTCGTGCTGGCCAAGCGGTCAATCGAGTTGAGGATGTTGTTCAACTGCGTTTGGTTGGCTTGCTTTTGGTCGGCATCGTACGTACCATTGCCGTTGGCCACCGCCAGGGCACGGGCGTCTCTGAGCAGGCGGCTCATCTCATCCAGCGCCCCGTCGGCGGTTTTGGCAAAGTTCAATGCGTCTTGGTTGTTGCGCAGGGCGGCGTCCATCCCACCCAACTGGGCGCGAAAGTTTTCGCTCGCAATCAAACCGGCCGGGTCGTCCGAGCCGTTGACGATGCGCAAACCGGTCGAAAGCCGGTTAATGGATCGGTTCAAGTCACTTGAGGTGCCGTTGAGGTTGCGCAAGGCACCCATGGCGGCAACGTTGGTGTTGATACGAAAAGACATGCGTTTTCCCTAGCAAAGCCGCCGGCATTTTTGCGAGCCAGTGGTTCTGCCAGGTGTCTTGTTCCGCACGAGACTTCTCGTTTACCTAGTAAAAATACTGGGATTTAGCAGAATTACCAGGTTTTTTGATTCCCGGTATGAATGGGGGCTTCGGGTCAGGGATTTGAACTCGGATGACGCGCCCGGCCCCCACGGGGTAAACCAGCACCTCATGTCACTGGTCGGTCAGGTGGGAAGAAAGCGGCCGCGCGCACGCTTGGCCATGGCGGTGATTTACAGCCTGCTGATCATCGGCGCCATCACCACGCTGTACCCCTTTGCCGTGATGGTGACCACCGCCACCAAGGGCCCGACTGACCAAAACGACAACAAGCTGTGGCCCGCCTATTGGTCCGACAACGTAGCCCTGACGGAAAAGTACATCGACGACAAATACGCCGGGGACATGAGTCGGATTGCGGCCACCCGCATTGGAGCCGATGCCTCTCCTGAGGAGGTCGCGAAGTACCGCAAGTTCCTGGCCGAGCTTCCGCCCACCCACTGGCAGTCAGGCTTCAGCACCCCGGCTAACCAGGTTTACAGCCGCCTGAGCGCCGCTTACCAGGCGGAAATGAAGGCCAAGTTCCCGCGCCTGGATTCCTTGAACCAGGCCTACCTCGAGCTGAACACCACATTCAGCAGCGTGGCACCCCTGGCCGAGAACCAACAGCGTAAGGGCTGGCTGCCCGCGCCCGGCCCCAAGTATCAGGATTACGTCGCCTTTAAAGAAAAGCTGCCGACGGAGTTCCGCATCCCCGTGCGTGCGCAGGTGATGTACCAAGAGTGGCTGCGCACGGTCTACAAGAACCAGATTGGGGATGTGCCGGCAGCGGCCAAGGGTGAAGCGACCGCGTTTGAAGCCATTGACTGGCCCCCGCCGCCGGAGTGGCGCACGCGATTTGAAGCCGAAGGCCTGCCCGTGGCCTACAAGGGCGACACCGTGGAAGACCGCTGGGCCAAGGTGAGCGACGGCCCCATGCCCATCGCGGCCGAAGAAGCCCTGTGGGTGCAGGAGAACGCCGGGGCTATCCGCCAGGACTTCCTCACGCGCAACTTCCGCTACGTGGGCGGCTACATGCTGCTGAACGGGCGCGCCCTCATCAATACGGCGATTTTCTGCCTGCTGGCCATTCTCACTCAGCTGACGGTGAACCCGCTGGCCGCCTACGTGCTCTCGCGCTATCCGATGAAGAGTACGGCCCGGGTGTTGCTGTTCCTGCTGGCCACCATGGCCTTCCCGGCCGAGGTCGCCATGATTCCTTCGTTCTTGCTTCTCAAGGACTTGGGTTTGCTGAACACCTTCGCTGCGCTGGTGCTGCCGGCCGCCGCCAACGGCTACATGATCTTCTTGCTCAAGGGCTTCTTCGATTCGCTGCCCAATGAGATCTTTGAGAGCGGCCAACTGGACGGCGCCAAGGAGAGCACCCTGATGATGCGCCTGGCCATGCCGCTCAGCAAGCCGGTTCTTGGCTACCTGGCGCTGCTCGCCTTCATGGGAGCCTACGGGGCGTTTATGTATGCGTTCCTGGTGGCGCAAGACCAGCGAATGTGGACGCTGATGGTGTTCATTTATCAGCTCCAGCAGAGTGCGCCGAAGGCGGTGATGATGGCGGCGGTGACGTTGGCGGCGGTGCCGACGTTAGTGGTGTTCTTGTCCGCTCAGCGCGTCATCATGCG
>CAZDWU010000023.1:0-3703 GCA_964509165.1 uncultured Chthonomonas sp.
TCACCGTACTGGGACACCAAGGACTGGGCGGGGAAGACGTGGCCCGCGCCGAAGCCGGAGACGGTGGCGGCCCTGCGCAAGGTCGCAATGGGCGTAAAAATGCCCTAAAACGGGATCTTGAAAAACCAGCCTAGTTTGGTGCCCAGGAAAGGACTCGAACCTTCACTCCCTTACGAGAACTGGCACCTGAAGCCAGCGCGTCTACCAATTTCGCCACCTGGGCACAGGCGGAAGCAGAAGTATGGCATCCCGAGGCCGGGAATGTCGCGGGATTAGGACCCCAAGCCGCCCGCATAAAGTCGCCCTAAAACAAAGGGAAGGGGACCTCGCACTAATACTGGCCCTGCCGCCCGGGCTTACGTGGAACAACCCCTCAGGCGATGTTAACGGGCGACGTTTTCGTGAAGGAGGGGTTGATCACAGATGATCAACTTCAAGTTGCCGTCGCCAAGCAACTCGAACTCGGGGGCACCGAATCCATCACCCGCGTGATGGTGGACATGGGCCTCATCACGGAACGTGATCGCGTCCGAGTCATGGGCAAAGTGTGGGGGATCCCCTTTGCCGACCTCAACGAGCTGGAAGCCACGCCCGAAGCTCTCAACCTCGTTACCGCCCAAATTGCCAAGCGATTCAAGTGCTTGCCCTTGGTGGTCCACCAAGACAAGCTGATCGTCGCGATGGCGAATCCCCTGGACGTCTTCGTCATCGACGAACTCCGGATGAACACCGGCTGCGAGATTGAGCCGGTCATTTCCGTCGAGTCGGACATCCTCGCCAAGGTCAGCGAGCACTATAAGATCGAGACGAACGTCAACGAAGCGTTGGCCGGGGTGATCTCGGACTTTAGCGGCGAGATGGAGCTCCTCTCGGGGGATGACGACGAGGAGATAAGTGCCGACCAACTGAAGGCTATGGGCGAGGATGCGCCCATTATCCGGCTGGCCAACCTCATCGTCAACCAAGCCGTGGCCGATGGCGCGAGCGACATCCACATCGAGCCCCGCAAGGATGGGCTGGTGGTGCGCTTGCGCATTGACGGCATCATGATTGAGGCGATGCGGTTGCCCAAGAAGGTGGTCGCCCCGCTCACCAGCCGCTTCAAGATCGTCGCCAACATGGACATCGCCGAGAAGCGCGCCCCGCAGGACGCCCGCATCTCCGCCACCATCAACGGAAAGGAGTACGACTTCCGTGTGAACACGCTTCCCCTCATTTACGGGGAAAAGATCGTTATGCGTGTTCTGGATAAGGGCGGAATCAACGTCGGCCTCCAGAAGCTCGGCTTCCTCGATCACAACTACGAGAAGCTGGTGGAGTTTGCCCAGCGCTCATACGGCATCGTGCTGGTCACGGGTCCCACCGGTTCGGGTAAGTCCACCACGCTTTACTCGCTCATCAACCAGACCAACGACGGCCTGAAGAACATCGTGACCATCGAAGACCCGGTGGAATACGAACTGGAAAGCATCAACCAGTGCTCGGTGAACAACCGGGCGGGGATGACCTTCGCGGCGGGTCTGCGCGCCATGCTGCGCCAAGACCCCGACGTCATCATGATCGGTGAAATGCGCGACAACGAGACCGCGACCATCGCCATGGAAGCGGCCCTCACCGGTCACCTTGTTTTCAGCACTTTGCACACTAATGATGCGTGCAGCGCCCCCACTCGATTGGTGGATATGGAGGTGGAACCGTTCCTGATCGCCTCCTCCATCGTGGGGGTGCTTGCCCAACGACTTGTGCGAAAGATTTGTCCCAAGTGTAAGGAATCGTATACGGCCAGTCGCGAAAGCTTAATTCGCTACGGCTTCCCGGTTCCTGAAGACTTGGGCGTGGATACCGATGGCGCCCTCACCCTGTTTCGAGGTGCGGGCTGTGACCACTGCAAAGGCACGGGTTACAAGGGCCGTATGGGTATCCACGAACTTCTCGACGTCTCCGATGAAGTGCGTGACCTCATTTTGAGGCGCGAACCTGCTCACATCATCAAGAACAAGGCCATGGAACAAGGCATGAAGACACTCCAAGACGACGCCGTTCAGAAGATCCTGATGGGTCTGACGAGCGTGGATGAAGTCCTGCGCGTGATCTTCGCCTAAAGAACACGACCCCCCTAACCAAACATTTTTACGGAGAGCCCGAGAGACCAGAATGTCCGCCGCACCAAATATCAGCCCCATGCAAGTTGCCGAACGCCTCCTTACGGTGGCCGGCGAGATTGCAGTGATGCCCCAGGTGGTTTACAAGATCGTGGAGACCCTGCGATCGGAAACCACGTCAGCAGCAGATTTGGAACGTGAAATCAGTGTGGACCCGGGCTTCTCGGCCAAGGTGCTGCAGCAAGCGAACTCGGCCTATTACGCTCTCCCTCGGCCGGTGCGCTCGGTCAAAGAGGCGGTGACGTTCCTGGGCTTTAAGCAGGTTCGGTTCATTGCCATGCAGGCGGGTGTGTTTGATTTCTTTGTGGGCAAAAACGACAAGGATTCACTCCGTCGACGCCAATGGTGGCGACACGCCCTGGACACGGCCCAGGCCAACCTCATCCTCGCGACCGGGAGCAAGGTGGTGCAACCGGACATTGCCTACACGGCGGGTCTCTTCCATAGCTTGGGCCGCACCTTGCTGTGCCGCTCTAGTGCCCCGAAGTACGACAAGGTGGAGTTCCTCATCGAAAAGGGTGCTCCGGTGTGGCAAGCGGAACAGGCGGTTTTTGGGTGCCACCACGGCCACGTGCTGATTGCGGCCGCCCAGGCTTGGCGGTTCCCGGATGATCTCTCCCAGTGCTTGGATTACCTGGAGCCCGCATTCCCGGGTGAGCCGGGGGCCGAAGCCCGTGCGAACCTTTACGTGGCCCATCTCATCGCCACCTTCATGCAGAAGGGCGCGGTACCAAACATGACTTCTGAACTGATTTTCCCGAGCTGGGTTTATGAGGTTCTGGCCGTAGAACCTGAAAAAATGGGTGATTTGGTCGTCGCTACTCTGCGAAAGCTGATCGAAACGGCCAAACATCAATAAGAGTCGTCGATTTTATCGACAACACATGGAAAGAGGACACTATGAGCGACAACGGATTTAGTTGGGACAAGATTATCGGTCAAACCGGTGACCAGCTGCCGGAGTCGAAAGATAAGGACGCGGAGCTGTCCGATATCTTGCGTCAGATTTCGGATCGGGGGAAGACCCCCGTGTCCGAGCCGAGTGCGCCTGCCGCCGAACCCCAACCAGAGGCTCCGGCGGCTTCTCCCGTTGTCCCGCCCTTGATGGAAGAGGTTCCGGCCGCGACCGCGCCGCCGGTGACGGAAGAGTTTCCCATCATTGACCAGCCGGTCAAGGTGGATAGCAATCCTCATGTGCCGGCCGATCCGGAGTTTCCGGCTGTGCCGGATGTTTTCGCTAATCGGACTCCCGAGCCGGCCAACCCGACGGCCGAAGTCTTTGGTTACGCCCGCCCGACCAGTGCCGAGGAAGAGAAGCCTGAACTCTCGATTTTTGGCGCAGGTGCCGCGGAGAACGATGGCCACACCCCGGCGTTCGTCCCCAAGGACGTGCGCGAGCCCGAAAAGCACAAGGGCAAATTTTATGTAGACGAAACCCTGCAAGAGCAGGGCCTCGTGCGCACGGGTGAAGACGTCAAGCCGGTCGCGGAGATTCACATTGATGAGCTACTCCGCATGGCCGTGGAGCGCAAAGCGAGCGA
>CAZDWU010000023.1:3803-6634 GCA_964509165.1 uncultured Chthonomonas sp.
TCCTTTGATGAACTGCGGCTGCCTTCGGTCATCCGCGAAATCGCCAAGCGGCACAGCGGAATGATCTTGGTGACGGGGCCGACGGGTTCCGGGAAGTCCACCACCATCGCCTCGATGATCGACGACATCAACGAGACGCGGCAGGCGCACATCCTCACCATCGAGGACCCGATTGAGTACCTGCACAAGCACAAGAAGTGCATGGTGAACCAGCGCGAAATGCACTCGGACACCTACTCGTTCCACAACGCTCTGCGTGCAGTGCTCCGCGAAGACCCGGACATCATTCTGGTCGGTGAACTTCGCGACCTGGAAACCATCGAAGCGGCCCTGACGCTGGCCGAAACCGGTCACCTTGTCTTCGGCACGCTGCACACCCGCAACGCCCCGGCCACGATTGACCGTGTGGTGGACGTGTTCCCAGCGGACCAGCAAGATCAGATTCGCGTGTTGCTTGCCAACACCATTGAAGGCATCATTTCGCAGCAGTTGCTGCCCAAGCTGGGTGGCGGCCGCGTGGCGGCGCTTGAGATCATGACGGGCTTGCCCTCGGTCAAGAACTTGATCCGAGAAGGGAAGACGCATCAGATGTACAGCGTCATCGAGACGAGCAAGAACGTGGGCATGCGCACGATGGATGCCTCACTGGCGGATCTGTTCCGTCAGGGTTATGTGAGCTACGAAGAGTGCCTGATGCGCGCGGTGGATAAGGAATCCTTCGCACGCCTGGCCAAGGGCGCGGCGTAAGGCTTAGCCCGGCTGCACGCGGCTCACGGTGACGAAATAGTTGTCACCGAGGGCCTTGCTCTTTCGAATGTAGAAGGCCGCGCCAGCAGTCCGCTTGGCGTAGTAGATATCGGCGTCATCCAGGTAAACCGTGCCCAAGCCGGGTACGAACACGTCACGCGGAGCTTGGGGCTTGCCCAACGCCTCGTAAGTGATGTAGTACCGGTCGCCCACTGCGGGTTCCAACGCCATGATCTACAAGATACCCACACCGGCGGCCCCCGATTCGGCCCTTCTGATCCTGAATCCGGTGGCGGGCAAAGGGAAGCAAGATGTACCCCTGGTGGGCGAGCACATCCTGACCGTCGAAACCGAGAAACCTGGGCACGCCACGGTGCTCGCGGCCGCGGCGGTGGCGGCAGGATGGCAGCGCATCATCGTCGGGGGTGGCGACGGCACCCTGAACGAGGTGGTCCAGAGCGTGGCGGGCACGGACGTAACCCTGGGGCTGTGGCCCGTGGGGACCGCCAACGACTACGCCCGAAGCGCGGGCCTGCCCACGGACCTGACGGCGGCGCTGGACTTGGCGGCCTCGGGGCCGGGCACGCCGGTGGATTTGGCCCGAGTAAACGGCAAGCACTACTGCGTGAACTTGGGTGGGCTGGGATTCGACGCCGAGGTGGTGCGCCGCTACCACGCCGCTGGCTCCGTTGTGAAAGCTCTCGGAACCAAGGCGCGGTACTGGAGCAGCATCGGCCGCACGTTCTTAGGTTTTCGCGGCTTGCGCGCCACCATCACCTTTGATGATGAGCCGCCGATGGTGGTCCCCAAGCTGATGCTGCTGGCCTTCGGTCCGGCACGGCAATACGGTGAGGGCATGCGCATGTGCCCGGATGCGGTGCTGAATGATGGGCTCCTGGATGCCGTGTGGGCGGAATCGCTGAGCGCGGTGGAGCTTTCGAAGTTGTTGCCTCTGGTCTACGAGGCCAAGCACATCGGCCACCCCAAAGTGAAGTCACGCACGTTCCGCCGGATGCAGATTGATAGTATGCCCGCCGGCGCGTTTCACCTCGAAGGCGACCTGAAGGGCGAAAGCCCGCTGGAAGTGGAAGTGGTGCCAGGGGCGCTGCGGATGGTGTTGGGGCCGGGCGCGGCGGTGACGCCGCCGACTTCAGATTGAAGTCAAGAATTGCGGAAAGGTAGACATTTTTACCGGGGTCGTGCAATAACCATAGCGGGAGTTATTCTACATGTTTGGAACTGTTCTGATTGGTGTTGGGGGCTTGGCGTTACTTTACGTGACGATCAAGATCCTCATCCACGCGTTTAAGTCGGCGGGCATCTTGCACGCCATCATTTGCTTCCTCTGCGGCATTTACGCTCTCTACTGGCTGTTCGCCAAGTACGACGAATCGGACAAGAAGAATCTCATCATCATCTTCGTGGTCGGCATCGTGCTCTACTTCATTGGTGTGGGCATGGCAGGTGCCAGCGCGGTCGCGGCTGGCGGCGCGGGCTAGTCCTAACGGGTTCACGCAAAATTCTCCTCTCGGCCGGTGGCCGGGGGGAGTTTTTTTGTTCATTTGGATTGCCCTGGAAACGGGCCGTCGGATACGATCTCGCTGGAGAACACCCCCCGTGCCTCAAGTCATTGCTGCCCTTGGCATGATCGCCTCGCTCTACGCGACCATACGAATCCTGTACGACATCTTCGAGACCGAAGGGTTTGGTCACCTCGTCCTTGCGCTCATCTGCGGGCTCTATGCCATCTACTGGCTCTTCACGCAGTACGAGGAGACAGACAAGATTGCCGTCATTATCTGCATGGTTCTCGGCATCGTATTGCCGATTATTGCCGCAACCATGTTGCCGGACGACCCGGAAATGCAGGCGCTTCAGGCGCTCGGTCGAGTGCCCGGCTTGGTGACGGCGATGGCGTTCAACCATTCCGGTACCTCGCCGGCCGCCCAAGTCTGAGCTTCCACCTTGTAGGCCGCGGTCCACTCCACACCGAGGTCGGTGTTCGGGGCGCTGCGGTCTATCAGCACGCTGGCGGCCACCACGTCGCCCCCGGCTTGCTGCACGCACTGGATGGTTTCCCGCAC
>CAZDWU010000023.1:6734-11551 GCA_964509165.1 uncultured Chthonomonas sp.
AGGGCGGAGAGCACGTCCGGCTGCTCCAGCACGCGGAACTTCTCAAAGTAAACGTCGCTGTGGCGGCCACTGGTGAGCACAAAGTGGCCCCGCAGGATCGCCCCGCGATCCTCGAGCATCTTCCCGAGATCAACGGTCTCAGCCATGGACGGTGAAGGGCTCCATTTCGCGCACGAACTGGTTGTTCTCGTCCACCAGGATCATGGTGGGCGTCACCGGCTCATCACTCATGCAGAAAGCGGCAATGACCAGCCGATCGCCCGCCTTAAAGTGGTGCGCGGCTCCACCATTCAGGCCGACCACGCCGCGCGGCCCCCCAAAGGCATAGGTGGTGATGCGCGAAGTGTGATCCACCGCCCACACATGCACGAGTTCACCATCCACAATGCCGATGCGTTCCATCAGCTCGTGGTCGATCTCGATACTGCCCACGTAGTCGGGGTTGGCGTAGCTCACCCGCGCGTGGTGAATCTTAGCCTTGAGTAATTGGTTCAGGCGCATCGCTTTGCTTGGACTGCTCCTCATTTTGGACGACCTGGTTGTCGTCGCCAGTGGGCTCATCCCGCATTGGTCCGGGTGTCCGCCGGGACCGGCTTCGCGCCGCCCAGAATCCACCGAGCGTCATCACGCCCACCCCGATCCACACAAAGATGGTGAGAGGCTTGTAGAACAGCTCCACCGGATAGGCCGGCTGCACAAAGAACAGCGTGACGGTGGCCGACTTGGTCGCGGCATCAATGCGGTCCAGTCGAATCTCGAAGGTGTCGCCGATACGGCCATTGCTGTACTCGGGGCCATCCTCCGTGATCATCATCATGGATTCAAACTCGCCGTCGCCCATCGTCACCGAATCGTAGGTAAACCGAGCAAAGAAGCGCGCGCCTGCCGTGCCGAGTTGGCCTTCGGTGCGCATGCCTTCGTACTGCAGCGTGATGTCCTTGAAGGCCCGCATTTCGCCGACATTGAAGGTGGTTTCACCTGAAGCGTCGAACGCCATGGGGTAGGCAATGACGATCATGTCCCACAGGGCATGGCGCTGAATGTGCGGCCACATCACGGGGTTCGGTTCTTCTTCACCGGGGGTGAAGTAGAGGCCGGGGTGCGCCAAGAACTCCTCGCCGCGACCCATCACCATCATGTGCAGTTCGTTGTGCCGGTCGGTGAACTTATAAGCCCGGTCCATGTAGGCAAAGGTGTAGCCCAGGGCCGTGCCGGGGTAATCCGGGTGCACCAAGACTTCCGTCTTCTGCTCGAACCCGCGCGAGAACACTAGACCGAAAAGGGTGAGGGCGAACCCGACGTGGGTAACCAGCCCGCCCACCGAAGGCCGGGCCGTGCGCCAGAGCTGGAAGATGCGCGTGAAGTTGGAAACCGTGGCAAACACGCACAGCCAACTGAGGAACAGCACCCATGGCAGGCGCGGGAGCTTAGCGCCCCAGGGCGTATCGACGCCTTCATTGACCATGGGCAGCCACACGGTCTCGGTGCGCAAGCCCAAGAGCAGGATGCCGGTGATGAACACCGAAATCGCCAGCGACTGATTGACCCGCCCGAGTGTGGCCTTGAAGGTCGAGCCGCGCCATGTGATGAACGGGAAGATGGCCAACGCCAGCATGAAGGGCGGGAAGAACCAACTCAGGATGTAGTGGTAGAGCTTTTCTTCCACCATCTTCGGCGCTTGCCCGGCCAGGCTCTGGATGAGCGGCACGCTCATACCCACTCCGGCAATGACGCCAAAGGCGAGCAGAATCCAGATGGACGTGCCGTAGCCCGTGGTGCGGTTTAGGATGTGTTCCGGTTCGGCCGCGCGGGGTTCAGGTAGCCAGTCCTTGGCCGTGCGCATGCGTGCAAAGACCAAGCCGAAGAAACCGAGGATCGTGACGCCGCCAATGCTCGTGAGGATCCAAAGCGCACTGCGGTCCATCTGCGCGAAGCTGTGTACGCTTTGGTCGCCCAAAAAGCCGGACCGGGTGAGGAACGTGCCGAAGCAGAACGCCATGAGCGGCACCGCCGCCAGCACCGCATTGCCGATGTGCCACCGGCGCCGGGCCTGCTGGACAAAGATGCCGTGGAGGAAGGCCACCGCCGCCACCCAGGGGACGAAGGAGGTGTTTTCGACCGGGTCCCACATCCAGAAACCGCCCCAGTTGAGCATCTCGTACGCCCAAAAGCCGCCCATACACAGGCCGAGGCCGAGCAGCGTTGCCGAGATGATGGCCCACGGCCGAATGGGGATGATGTAGTCCTCCAGGTTCTTGCGCATGAGGGCCGCGGTCGCCCACGCAAACAAAGCCAGAAGGGAGCCGAAGCCCAAGAAAATGGTGGGCGGATGGATGACCATCCAGTAGTTGAGCAGTGCCGGCGAGAGGCCGTTGCCATCGGGCGGCGTGCGCAATTGACCAAGGATCGGATCGATCAGGCGGAAGGGCGACTCGAACGTGAGGATGCCCGCCAAGCCCATGAGGAACGCGCTGGCCACCCCGAGGTAACCGCGCTCATCGGCGCCGGTCTTCTTGCGAGCAAGGGCCACAAACATTGCCGAGGTCACGGCCCAGAGGAGGAACGAACCCTCTTGTCCGGCCCACGCGGCCGAGACGCGATACCAGGGTTCCAGATCGGCCTGGCTATGCGCAAAGACGTATCGGTAGTGGAATTGGCCCGTGCTGGTGAGCGAAAGGAGCAGGCCAAAGGAGATGAAAACGCTCCAGGCCCCCACCGCAAAACCGATGCGGGAAACGCGAAGACGGTTGGTGATGGAGCCGATGACCGCCGCTAAGAAGCTGGCCATCGCCAGGAAGAGGAGGATTCGACCCGCGTCGCCGGCCAGCATCGACCACTGCGCGGGGGCTGGCCAATCCTGGGGGGCAATATCCGTGTTCACTTCTGGGCTACCTTCGGTCCGTCACCCTCATACCGAGACGGGCACTTGAGGAGCAAATCGCGAGCTTCAAATTCGGTGGTGCCCATGCCACCAATGGCCACGGCGCGGTCGGCCGTGCGGAGGTTGGCGGGGGCGGGGCCCTTGTAGACCACGGGCACGGTTTGCCCGTGGTCGTCCTTAAGGATAAAGCGCGTGGTGGAGCCGTCCATAACGGTCGTTGTGATCGTTCCCGGAACGATGACGCCCGCCAAGTGCAGGTTGTTACCCTTCATGCTCTTGGCTTGCTCAACGTTGACGTACGGGCTCG
Organism: uncultured Chthonomonas sp.; assembly: GCA_964509165.1. Taxonomy (GTDB): domain Bacteria; phylum Armatimonadota; class Fimbriimonadia; order Fimbriimonadales; family Fimbriimonadaceae; genus JAHBTC01. The sequence continues at coordinate 9,923 of CAZDWU010000023.1, forward strand.
CCTGGGTGAGAAACATGGTCATCACCACGCCCAAAGCAACCACGGAACCTGCAATGAGGGCAATGACGCCGACCTTACGCTTGGTAGCTACACCTTTCATGGCCTTAACGTGAGTGTACGCAATTTCTGGCCCAACTCCCAATTTAGCCGGGGCCCTTGGGCGGGAACGAAACCACTTCGGCACGGGTTTTGCCATAATGGAAAGACAAGTTATGCGACGCTACGGACTGTTGGCAACCGTGGGGGTTCTGGGCCTCCTGTATGCGGTGGGACATTCGCAACCGGCCACCCCGGAGCAACGCGGCAAGTTGCCTCTGGACGAGCGCAAGTACGGCACCTTGCACTTATCCACGCGTTTGGGCTCGTTCCGGTCCATCAACTGCGAGGGCCGCATGGAATTCACGTTCACCGGCACCGTGCTCATCTCGCGGATGGAAGGGGATGTGCAGGTCACGGGCAACGTGCGCAAGGAGTACGAATTCGGAGATCGTAAGGTCTATTACGGAACGGGACGCGTGGTGGCCAACGGCAAGTGGCGCGCCATCCAGTGGTTCGGCAAGGATATGCGGGCCGTGTTCTACGGAAATGGTTTGGTCCGTGTGAACGGGGAATTTGACAGCAACCAAGATACGGGCTTGTTCTGGTACGACGACCCGGACCTCGCGTTGCCCTGGCCCGCCGCCAGCAGCCGGGACGTCATCGTCCCCGAGCCGTTTGTGAACCAACGAATCCAGCCCAAGATCAAGTCGTCCGGCGGCTAGTCTTGCTCACCCGGTCGTTCTGCCATTTGCCTCGCGTCGGTCCTTCCACCGAGGCGGATCTGTGGCGGCAGGGTTGCACCTCCTGGGATGCCTTCTTAGAAGACCCTAAGGGCTTTAACCTGCGGGGCTGCGACCCGGTGGCGGCCGAGGACCTCATCCTGGCCAGCCGAGAAGCCTTGGCGGCAGGAGATTTCCGGTTCTTTGCCCGCCATTTTTCCAAAGAGGTATGGCGCACCTGGCCCGCCTTTGCCGATCAGGCGGTGTATCTCGATATTGAGACGGACGGGGGGCAATCCGGTTCGTCCATCACCATCATCGGCCTCTACGACGATGTGGGCTTCCGGGGCCTGGTGAAAGGGAAGGACCTGCATGATTTCCCCGATCTGATGGAGCAGTACGGGATGATCGTGACGTTCTTTGGCACCGGATTCGACATCCCGATGTTGAAGCGGGGCTTCCCTCGGGTGCCGTTCGATCAGATCCACTTGGACCTGTGTATGGCATTTAAGCGGCTGGGCATCCGGGGTGGCCTCAAGAAGATCGAGAAGCGGTTTGGCCTGGAACGCGGCGACGACACGGACGGCCTGGACGGGCGGGACGCGATTCGGCTTTGGTACGCCGCCCAGCGTGGGCGCGAGGATGCGCTGGAGACGCTATTAGCCTACAACCGGGAAGACGTGGCGAATCTCAAGACCCTGGCGGGGATTGCCTACAAGCAGTTGGAAAGCGAGCTCTTAGGCCCGCATCTGTCCGGCAATCTCTTTGATCCGGTCAATCGCCAAAGCTAGGTCGGCATCGTTCACGTCGCGGTGAGTGACAAACCGCAGGCGCTGCGGCCCGAAGGGAACGCACCCCACGCCTACCCGCG
>CAZDWU010000023.1:11651-15466 GCA_964509165.1 uncultured Chthonomonas sp.
TCCACCGCCACAAACTTGACGCCGGGCGTGTGATGGGTGCGCTGCCACAGCTTGCTCGCTACCACGGCCGGGTCTGGAATCCCGCCCTGACTGGGGTAACTGAGGGTGACGACACCTGCCAGTGCCCCGGGGGCTCCGGCTTCGTAATACACCATATGCGCCTCTTCTTCAAAGAGCGCGGCGTCGCCCGGGCGCGTGTGCACCATCAGGGCAATCTGGTTGCTCATGGTGCCACTGGGCACAAACATGGCCGATGGGAAACCTAAGAGTTCGGCCACCGAATCTTCAAGTTTTCTTACGGTTGGCTCATCGCCCAGCACATCATCACCCAGGGGGGCACTAGCCATCGCGGCGTACATGGCCGGGGTCGGCCGGGTGACGGTGTCGCTACGCAGGTCAATCATGGCTTAGCCAGCGTGGGTATTGGCAAAGGCCAAGGCACGGGCCCGGATGTCGGTCCAGGCTTCCAAAGAGAAGGCGTGGTACTCGCGGGGATACTCGATCAACTCGCTCGTCACCCCGGCCCCCTGCAGCGCTTGGTGGATGCGCCGGGCCTGATCCACCGGCACGATTTCGTCGTCCTGGCCGTGCAGGTTGAGCACCGGGGCTATCCCCGCGCGGACGTGGGAGATAGGGCTGGCCGCTGCCCACCGTTCGGGTGACTCATGGTGCGACCCGCCCATGAACTGCTCCAAGAAGCTCAATGAGATGTCGTAATGCGTGTCGTCAGGGTTGCGCAGGTCGGTGATGCCGCACACGTTGACCGTGGCTCGCGGGCGAGTGAAATCTTCGCCACTCAAAGCCGGCGCCAGGGAAGCCATGAGCGAAAGGTGCCCTCCAGCACTGTGCCCAAAAGTCGCGATATGGCCGGGCTTGGCCCCGAGTTCAGCCCCGTGGCTATCCAGGTGGCGGAAGAACGCCTGCAGATCTTCGATCGCCGCCGGATACGGATACAAGGGCGCCAATCGATACTCCACCGAAGCGGACGCCCAGCCGTTCTCCGCCCAAAACTCGGCTTCGGCGCTCATCATGGTGCGGTCGCCGCTGATCCATCCCCCGCCGTGGATGAGCACGACCACCGGGAACGGACCCGCACCCTCTGGCGTGACCCAATCGAACGCCAATGAGCCGCCCGGGGATGAATAGGAGTACGTGGAGTGACGCGCCATGCCGGGTTCATTCTAGCGTGTTAGGCAAAGAAAAGCACCCTCGGCCTACGGGAGGCCAAGGGTGCGACTGCGTGAAGGTAAGCCGAAAGTTAGTTCTTCTTCAGCTCTTCAACCGACTTGAGCTTGAGCGTGATGACCACCATGCCCAGGTCAATCGTTTGCGTACCTTCGATGCTCGACTTGGTGGCAATGCCGTTGGTCATGTTCACCAGAATGGTGCCCACGGTGTTGCTTTCCAGCGTGCCTTCGCCGGCCATCGGCGAGGAGATCGGCACCGAACCCACGGTTGTCGAGGTGATCTTGGCGTGCTCCACGCCGTTGATCATTTCGAAGCCTTCGACCTTGTATTCCACGGGGAGGCTCTTGTCCGAGGTCACCATGCCGCCGCTTTGCTCGTTCAGCACCTTGCCGATGTTGAGCTCGCTCTTCCAGGTCTGACCCACGGCCAGGGGGCCTTCCGGAAGCTTGGTGCCGCTGATGCCGAGGTCGGCCATGGTTTGACCCATGCCGCCAATGGCCATCATGGTCATCGGGTCGCTCGTGTCGCCACCCACCACGCGGATGTTGCGCACGGTCGCCAGTTCGTTAACTTCACCGGCCACCACCACTTGCTCCATCACCTTGCCCGTGGAGTCAGCGTCCATACCCGGCATGGCTTCGCCGGTGGATTCCGTCTTCACGTTGCGGGTGTGCCATTCAAACTTGGTCCAGCCGTCCACCGTGTCCTTGATCTTCAGCACGCGGGTGGAGGTCACCTTCGTGTCATTGGACTGTTCCATCATGCCCGAGATGGCCATGCTGGTTTCGCTCACGCTGTTGTAGGCGTATTCCGTATTGGCGGTGGGGCGGAATCGAAGAGTTCGATCCTGCGGGATCAGACCCGCTCCAGCGACCGCGACGGCCATCACAGCCGCCAACCACATACCCGTTCTTGCTCGCATTTACACTTGCTCCGTTCACGCAGTATATCTGCGTTCATTGGGTCAACGTGTACAGGTCCGGTTTGGATTCATCAGTTGGGTCCCATGGGCCGCAATTGGCCCTTCATAAGTCGCGGAGTCGAACCAATAGTAAATACTAGGTTTGGGCTGGTCACCAGCCCGAAAGGGGAGAAATTTGAATCAGGTACAGAAGCTAGACATACATTTGTTTGGCCGTGTCCACGTTACTGAAGAAGGCCGAAAGATCACGTCTTTCCCAACGGCGAAGTGCCGTTCACTGCTCGCATTCTTGGCGTTGCACCCGGGCTCCGGGCATCCGCGCGAACTGCTTGGCGAGTTCCTGTGGCCGGAGGCCAGCGAAGATGTCGCGCGTACCCGCCTGAACGTGACTCTGCACCTGCTCAAGAAGCATTTAGAGAGTGAGAACTCCAGCCTGGCCGACCACATCGAATCGGACCGTGATGGCATCCGGCTCGATCCGAGCGGCGTTCGTATTGACTTTGCCCAGTTCACGGACGCCAGCCTGCGGGCCGAGCGCACGACCGATGAAGATGAGCGCAAAGCGGCTTGGCAAGAGATTTCGTTGCTCTACACCGGCCCCCTCGCCATGGGGCTGAACGAGCCGTTCCTTGAACCTTGGCGCGTGAGCGCCCGGCAAACCTATGTGGAAGCCGTTCTGAACTTGGCCACTGAAGCGCGGTTAGTGCACGGCCTGAATACGGCCCTCAAGTTCTTCCACCAAGCCTTGCGGGTGGAAGGGGCGAATGCAGAGATATATTCCGCGATGACCAACTGGTTTTCTCAAACGAGCCAGACGGTGGACGACGCAAGAGCCTCCGCCGATGCCATTGCCAAGAGCCTGCGCAAAGCGATTTTGCGCACCGGATTGCCGGGAGTGTTCCCGGAACGCGCCATCTGTTCGGTGTTGGACACTGGAAACGTAACGGCCAACATGCTGGGCGAAGTGTGCGCTCACGAAGAGGCCCTGCACATGACCGGCCAACCCCGGGCGGCCTTTGCCAGCCCGCGCGTGGCCATTGCCGTGGCCCGCAAACTGCAAGAATTGGCCCCCGACGCGCAGAGTGTGGTCCGCACCCGCGAAGTGACCCTGGCCGACCTGCCCGAGTGGCCGGTGCCTACGGTGGAAGGGCTACCTGCCCGCGCCATCTTGGTGGATGAGGTCTCGGCGATGCTGCTGGCTTCGGAAGGGGGAAGTCCGGCCCTCAAGCGGGTATCGGACGAGTTCTTCGCCGTGGCGTAGTGCCAAGGCGTTCGACAAACGATGAACCCTCGCAACATAAATGAGGAGCGAGGGTTTTCGGTTTCTCGCTGACTCAGGCTTTCCGTTGGCGGCGTCGACGTGTGACGGCCAGCACGCCTGCACCAAGGGCTAGCATGGTTCCGGGTTCGGGCACGGACTGGAGATAGCCCATGCTCACACCGGTTGAAATAAAGCCGGAGTCGCTCCACGCGCTTCCATTCCAGGACAACCGGCTGATGCCACCAATGCTGTGGCGAGAGACAAACATCTCCTGGTCATCGGGGCTGAAGGCGATGCCAAGCGCTCCCGGGACTGTGGCCACTAGAGTGCTGCTGACGGGCATGAAATTGGCATCAACACTCATTCGATACACCTGACCGCTGTTGAAAGAGGTCACGTAGAGCGAGCCGTTCTTCCAGGCCATCTGGTGCATCGCATTGGAGC
>CAZDWU010000023.1:15566-29072 GCA_964509165.1 uncultured Chthonomonas sp.
GAGGTCACGTAGAGCGAGCCGTTCTTCCAGGCCATCTGGTGCATCGCATTGGAGCCAGAGACCGTGAAGTCCGTGAAGCTGCCAAAACTGTTGGCCGCCAGGTCGGTGATGCGGATGGAATTGCCGATCCCGGTTTCGTAGAGTTTGTTGCCGTCCGGCGAAATCCACGCATCGCGGCGAGGACCACTCGTGGTCTTGCCAATCTTGGCGTAGCCACTTCCACTGTCGCGGTAGCGAATGGTGCCGTCGTTGGCTGTCGTCACGAACATATCGCCATTGGGCGCAAAGCCGAGGCCATGGAAACCCTGTTCGGAACTCTGCGTTTGCGTGGCCACCGTGGTCAGGTTGCTCAGGTTCGTCCCGTCCCAGTCGGCACGTTGCACCGAACCCAGGCCGAGCGTATTGCCGTGCCGATTGCTGATGAAGAGCTGCCCACTATTCAGGGCAAGGCCAGCCGGGTCATTGAGAGACGAGGCCGGCAAACCGGCACCCGGGGTGGCCGCACTGCCGGTACCTGTGAACTCGTACTGGCGTAAGCCTCCGTAGGCAGCCGTATTGCCACCATTGGAGCCAGCCGTAGTTTCAGCAGCGAAAAGGGTGAATGGGGCGGCAAAGGCGGCGCCCACACCACAGAGTCCAGCGGCTACAAGGAGTCCGCGTAGAGACTTGATCATATTGTCCTCTTAGAAAGAAAGTTCGCAGCCCCCAAGCGGGACGCCAACAAGGGAAGAGCTTACTCCACGAGGACGACGGGATACGAAAAATCCCGCAAGATTACGAGAGTCCCGTCGCGGAAGGACGGAAAGGAAGGATTTGGCCCGGGCGGAGGGACTCGAACCCCCGACACCCAGTTCCGAAGACTGGTGCTCTATCCACTGAGCTACGCCCGGCCGGAGTGCAAATTTACCCGAGGCTTACGATTCCTCAGGAACGACAGAGGCAATTCGGGCCAGTTGGCGACTCACGGAGGCTCCTCGTTTGGGTTCCATTTCCCCCACCAGGGCGGCCACTTTCTCGACTTCCATCTTGCTCAGCACCAGGGCCAATTCGTCGTCCTTGAAGGTCGCGGATACCGCCATCAAGTCCTCGGTGGAAAGGGCATTCCAAACCTTCGCCAGCTTCTTCGCGCCGAGTTCGGGGTCCAGCACAGGCTCGGGCTCCTCGGGCTCCGCCTCCGGTTTCTTTGCCACCGGCGGGGCCGCGGGTTCAATGGGCTCCACCGTGGCGTCAATCTTCACCTCGGTGTCGGCATCGGGGGCATAGAGATCGGTGCCTTCGCCGTAGAGGTTCGCGGCCAGCTTCGCCTTCGGCGTGATGCCCGGAATCTTGATTACGCCCATAAACGCGGCGCCGCCCACCCCACCGATGAGGAGCACGGGAACGAGGATGACAATGGCTTTCTTCATGGTCTTCTCTGAGTGGCTTTATCCGTTTTGCCAGCGGCTCATGATCCGGCTGACGTAGTTTTGAGTTTCACGGTACGGCGGGATGCCACCGTGGCGGCGCACGGCCCCCGGCCCGGCGTTATAGGCCGCCAGGGCCAGGCGGGTGTCGCCATTGAATTCACGCATCATCTGCGCCAGGTACTTGGCGCCTCCGTTCAGGTTTTGCACGGGGTCCATCGGGTTGGTGACGCCCAACGATCGCGCCGTGGCGGGCATCAGTTGGGTCAGTCCTTGGGCACCGACGGGCGAGACGGCCTGCGGGTTAAAGCTGCTTTCTTGTTCCACCAGCGCCGTCAGCAAGCCCACATCCACGCCGTGGCGGGTGGCGGCGGCGGCAATCTCGGTGGCGAATTTGTTCCCGGCCACCACTCGGCTCCCGGGCTGGCCAATCGCGCCGGTGAGCGAGACTCCTGCCGACATCGGATTGAACGGGGCGAAGCCCATCGGATCGCTGGCACCAGCGGCCAATGACCCCGGCATGGCTCCGGGCTGGCCGGTTTGCGAGGCGATCAACTGATCAAACTGGCTCGCCATACCGTTGTTGGCCGGCCGAAATCGCTCGACTCGCGCCTTCAGTTCTTCCATCCGTTGTTGGGCGCGCTCGGCCCCCATCGGTTGCAATCTCATGCCCATCTCCTTTGCGTAGCCCATTCATCCAGGGCCAGGTTTTCAAGTCGGTCTTCTTCGGCCAGCCACTCGGCGTAGCGCTTTTCGCGCAATCGCTCTATGGCCTCGGCGTCTTGGCGGGCCTGCAGGTATACGCGGCGGGCCTCGTCTTCTTCAATCAGCAAGATCGAGATCACGGTCTCCTGCGAACTCACATCGTCCGTCAGGCGCAAGATCATGGCGTCTTGGCTAAATCGGTCGGAGATATCGCGGGCGGGGAAGCTGGCAATCGCGGCGAGTCGCTTTTGAATCTCGTCCCGTTCCGCTTCGGCCTGCACGCGCCGGGCAATCGCCTCCAGGTATTCACGCTTCGCATCCTCGCGAGCGCGGTCACGCACCTTGCGCACCGTTTCCAGCCGGAATTTGAACTTAGCCATTGGCCAGCGTCTCCATCATCCGGTAGCTCTCGGTGGGCTCCGTCCACTCCTTCTTGTCTTGCTTCAGGAATGAGTTGATGCGCGGCCACTGCTGCACGGCAAGATCGGCGGCAGGGTTTTGGCCTTCCTTGAAGGCCCCGATGTTGATGAGGTCTTCAATCTCAAGATAGTCCGACATCCGTTGGCGCAGCGTTTGGGCGGCGCTCACGTGCGCTTGGTTGGTCACCATGGGTTGCACACGGCTCAGGCTCTGGGCAATGTCAATTGGCGGGTAATGCGCACGGCTGGTCAGGCGGCGGCTCAACACAATGTGACCATCCAGGATGGATCGCGCGGCGTCGGCAATCGGCTCGTTGGTATCGTCGCCGTCGACGAGTACGGTGTAAATCGCGGTGATGGCGCCCTTGTCGCTGCAGCCAGCGCGCTCCATCAGGCGGGGAAGCAGGGCAAACACGCTGGGGGTGTAGCCCTTGGTGCTGGGCGGTTCGCCCACGGCCAGGCCAATCTCGCGTTGCGCCATGGCAAAGCGCGTCACGGAGTCCATCATTAGCAGCACGTTCTTGCCTTGGTCGCGGAAGGCTTCAGCAATCGCCGTCGCCGTCAGAGCGGCCTTGAGGCGGAGCAGAGCGGGCTCGTCGCTGGTGGCGCACACCACCACGCTCTTGGCCATGCCTTCCGGCCCCAAATCGTTCTCCATGAACTCGCGGACTTCGCGTCCACGTTCGCCCACCAGGGCGATCACGTTCACATCCGCGCTGCCCTTACGGGCGATCATGCCGAGCAGGGTGCTCTTACCGACCCCCGAACCGGCGAAGATCCCGACCCGCTGGCCAACACCCATGGTCAAGAATCCATCAATCGCCCGGACCCCAGTGCCGAACGGTTCTTCAATCATCTTCCGCTGCAGGGCGTTGGGCGGGGAAGCCACATTCGGGTAAGTCGGCAGGTCGCCTAAGGGGCCCTTGCCGTCCATCGGTCGGCCCAGCGCATCCACCACGCGCCCGAGCATGGCGTCGCCCACCGGCACGCGCAGGCAACCATCGGTCGGCCGCACGGCACTGCCGGGGCCAATCCCGTGCAAGTCACCCAGGGGCATCATCAGCACGCGGTCGCCGCGGAAGCCCACCACTTCGCAGGGCACACTTTCGCCGCCCGGAGTGTCCACCGTGCATACGTCGCCCACGTGCGCCATGGGGCCTCGCGACTCGATGATGAGCCCCACGACTTGCTCCACTCGGCCTTGCAACTGGTGCCGGGTCGTGCGCTCAATCGCGCGCTTCATCGTCTCAAAGCGGGGGGCAATCACGCGGCATCCTCCAGGTGATTGTCAATGCGCTCCAAATAGCCTTCGACGGTGGCATCAATGATGCCGGCTTGGGTTTCCAGGCGGCAACCGGCTTCGATGTTTCGATTCGGTCGCACCACCAGCCCCTGAACCGAGCCCGTGGCTTGCAAGAGGTCGTTGAGGCGCGCTTCGACCAAGCCCATGTCCATGGGATTGACATGGAGCTGAACTTCCGTTCCGCCAATGACTTCGTTGAGGGCGCGGCGCACAATGGCGAGGATGCTGTCTCGGCTGAGAGACAGTTCTTCGGCCAGGGCTTCGCGGGCAATGTGGGTGACCGAATCGGTCAGTTCCGCCTCGGCCGTCTCGGCCCACTGCTTCACCGCCACCTCGGCCTCGCGCACAATGCGTTCGAGGGCACTTCGCGTGGCTTCAAATTCTTGGGCAAGCTGGGCGCTGTGTTCTTCGCGGGCTTCCACCCGGCCCTTGGCGAAACCATCCCGGTAACCAGCTTGCTGGCCGTCACCGAAGCCCACCATGTAGCCCTCGCTCTTGCCCTGTTCGCGGGCTTCTTCCCGCAGCTCGGCCAACTCCGTTCGAGCTCGTCCGCTGACGCGACGGATGAGGTCATCCTTCCCATACTGGGGAAGCTTGTCGATCTGGTCGACGAACGCGCTCGTCGTCACCCCACCCCGGAGAATGTGCTTAGACAAGGACGTCGTCCTCGCCGCGTCCAATCTGCAGTTCGCCGCTTTCTTCCAGTCGGCGGATAGCGGCCACGATCTTCTTCTGGGCCTCTTCCACGTTCTTCATCTTCACCGGACCCATGAATTCCATTTCTTCCTTCAGCTGGTTCACGGCGCGTTCGGACATGTTCTTGTAGACCTTCTCGCGGACTTCTTGGCCCACCGCCTTGAGCGCGGTCGCCAGATCCTTGCCTTCGACCTCGCGGAGGATGGACTGCACGGCACGGTCGTCCAGCTGCACGATGTCTTCGAAGGTGAACATCATGTTGCGGACTTCGTCGGCGAGTTCCGGGTTCGTCTCGGTGAGTTGTTCGAGGATCAGCTTTTCCGTCGCGCGGTCCACGCGACCAAGCAGGTCCACCAGCGCCTTGGGGCCACCAGCCTTGCTCAGTTCAGTGCTGATCACGTTCGAAACCTTCTTCTCCAGCTGCTTCTCCACCTGGCGGATAACTTCCGGCGGGGTCTGGTCCATGAGGGCAATGCGAGCGGCGACATCGGCGCGGAGCTCTTGCGGCAGGCGCGAGAGAATTGGCGCACTCTGGCTGATCGGCATGTAGGCCATGATCAACGCAATCGTTTGCGGGTGCTCGTCTTGGATAAAGCCGAGGAGTTGTTGCGGGTCGGCCTTCTTGAGAAACTCGAAGGGAATGACCTGCATCGCACTGACGACGTTGCTCATCATCGCGTCGGCAGCTTCTTCACCAAAGGCCTGGATGAGCGCCTTGCGGGCATTTTCCACGCCGCCTTCGGCGATAAAGTCTTGGGCCTGGGCGACCTCGTGGAACTCATCCACGACCTTCTGTCGCGTTTCCGGACCGACTTTTTCCAGCCGGGCCATCTCCAGCGAGACTTGCTCGATCTGCTCTTGAGACAGATGCTTCAGCACGTCTCCCGAAAGCTTCGGGCCAAGCACGGCCAGGATGATCGCGGCCTTGCGGCGGCTTGAGAGTTCAGGGTTCGTGGCTTTGCGGGCTGCACTCATGGTGTTCTCCTTTCGATCTCCTTAGCGGTCTTCCGAAATCCACGATTTCAGCAACATGGCCACCGTTTCCGGTCGCTGGCGGGCGAGTTTCTTAATCTGTTCGAGCGGGAGGTCGAGGCGCTTCTTAATGCCTTCCACGTCCACGTTCTCGTCGTCCGGGTCGAGACCGAGCGCCAACATGACTTCCGACATCGTCTGCGCCTTGTCAATCAGCGCCGCCTGCTCGGATGTGGCAGTAGCCTTCAGCATGGCCTTGTCATCGGCGGTCAGCAGTTCGGCTTGTTGAGCGCGGGCCAGCTCCAGAACCTTCTGGTTCGGGCCACCCGCCATCAAGGCACTTGCACCCCCGCCCTCCACGACTCGCAGAGCGGCGCGGTGATCGTTCTTCACCATGCGCGCGGTGCTCTCATCGAGGGCCAGCAAGCCTTCGGCCGGGATGTAGTTCGTCACCGGCTTCGGCGCCGCCTTGCCAATCGCCTTGGTGAGCATGAAGCCCACGGCGAGCAGAGCGGCAATCGGGAGGAAGCTCACGACCTGCTGCATCGTCGCGCTGGACTTGGCGGATGCGGCGGCCTTCTTCTGTTCCTCAGCGGTCGAGGTGTCGAACTTGGTGGCCGTGACGGTTGCCTTGGTCTCATCGGTGTTGGTGATGCCCGTGGTGGCATCGTAGGCCAGGCCGGTAAAGCCCGCCACGGCCTGTTGCACGGCCTTCACGTCTTCCACCTTTTCGGCGTCCACCAGCACGGTCACGGTTTGGCTCTTCACCGAACCCTGAGCGCGTTTGATGGTCTTGTTAATCTGGGTTTGCGGTACCACGGCGTAGGTGCTTTGCATCTCATAGCCGTTGTCGCTGCTGCCCGCGTTGTTGGTGGCCCCGGCGATGTTGGCGTCAATGCCGGCCGGGCCGCCCGCGTTGGGGTTAGCTCCATCCAGCTTTTCGGTCACCTTCTCTTGCACCACACCCTCGTCCACCTTGGTCTGGTTGCTTTGCTCGGTCACCTCGTCCATGTCGAGCTCGACATTGATGTGGGCCTGGGTGTTGCCCGGACCAAAAGCGCGGTCCAAGATCGCCTGCAAATCGCGCTGGCGGATCAGGCTTTCTTCGCGTTCCGCTTCTCGCTTGCGGCTGGCGCTGGTACCGCCCGATTCCTCGGTGCCGTCAAACAGCAATCTACCAAGGGTGTCAGTGACGGTGATGTTCTCGCGCTTCAGGTTCGGCACGGAGTTCTGGAGGAGCAGCGCAATGGCGCGGCCCATCTCCGGCGAAACCATCGCGTCGGAAGCCGTGCCCAAGATCACCGCCGCGCTCGAATCCGCATTGCGGTCCAGCACGCGGCTGCTTTGGCCAATGTTGAGGCGCACGGTGGCGGAAGAAATGCCTTCCATGCTCTGAATGGATTGCGCCAATTCGCCTTCGCGGGCGGCGACCAACCGGGCCTTTTCTTGCGCCGGGGTCGTCATGGCGTTCATGCCTTCAATGAGTTCAAATCCTTGCTGGCCGGAGCGGGGAAGGGCGCCGGCGGTAGCCAGCTTCATCTTGGCGCTGGCGACCATTTCGGCGGGCACCAAGACGTCGCCTCGGTTGCCAATCTCCACCGGAATGCCTTCTCGGTTCAGGGCGTCCACCACTTTGCCCTGATCCTCGGGGGTTAACCCCACGTAGACCGGGCGCATGGCCGGCTTGCTGGTGAAGAAGACTGCCAGCGAAACCAGCACAATGAGGAATGCACTCCCAAAGAGCGTGACCAGTTTTTGCGTCCGGTCCGCTGTAATCCACCATCCTTTAATTCGAGCTGCGAGGGCTCCCATAACCGCTATCCAAAGTTGCGGTCAACCGTTGTCGCTACACTTGCATGCGGCTGATTTCTTGGTAGGCTTCCAACAACTTGTTGCGCACTTGCATGGTCAATGCCATGGCCGTGCTTGCCTTTTCCATCGAGATCATCACGTCGTGGATTTCCACCGGTTGACCCGCCATCATTCGGTTCTGCATCTCGCGCGCATCAAGTTGCTGCGAGTTGACCTCCTGAATGGCGTCCATCAACTGTTGCCCGAAGCTCGCTGAATCGTCCTTCAGCGCGGGCGTGGCGGCAGGGGTTCCCTGGGTGGGGATCCGGGCTGCACTAACGTCGATTCTCATGGGTTACTCCGTGTTTAGCGTTGTCCAATCGAAAGGGCCGAACGCGCCATATTGCGCGCGGCGTTAAAAGCGGTGATGTTGGCCTCGTAGGCGCGAGTGGCACTCAGCATGTCCACCATTTCCTTCACGGGTTCCACGTTGCTGTACTCCACGTAGCCCTGCGCGTTGGCGGCGGGGTGACCGGGGTCGTACACCTGGCGGAGCGGCGTTTGGTCGGTGCGGATGGCTTGCACGCGCACGCCATTCGGGCCGGATTGAAGGGAAGTAATTTGGCGGCGGTAGGCGGGCGTGCCGTTGGCCGAAATGCTGTTCGCGTTGGCGATGTTGCTGCTGATGACGTCCATGCGGAAGCGCTCGGCGTGCAGGCCGGAGCTACTAATCGCCATCGCTCGGTTGAGATTCATGGATTAGCGACCTCCCTGGATCACATCGCGCATGCCGGAGAAGTACCGGCGCGTCATGTCGGTCAGCATCTGGTAGCGGATTTCGTTGTCGGCCATGGCCGCCACTTCTTGCTCCAGGTTCACGCTGTTGCCGTCCACGCGGACGGGGCCTTGCATCTCTTGGATGCCTTCGGTGCGCTTGAGGGCGCGGTCAAATCGTCGGGGGGAGTGCTGAGAGTTCGCCTCTTCCAGGGCAATCCCAAAGTCCACGTCGCGGCGCTTGTATCCCGGCGTATTCACGTTGGCCAGGTTCTCAGAGAGAACTCCCTGGCGTTCGGTGGTTCGGCCCAACGCGCGCTGCAGGTTGGTGGCGTGCGGTCCAAATAAGCGATCGAACATGACTTTCTGGCAAGCAGTTGCTGGCCCATCAGTTCTCTCGGGAAAAACCCGCGTTTTCCTCAGGGTGATTTCGAAATTTGTCATCATGAGGACATGGCGATGAATGCCGACGCCCTGCGGGCGAGCGTCGTATCGGATTACTCCGAACATCTCAATCCGGGCTTAGCCAAGCTGATGCAGTTCGCCGGGTTCGGCGTCGAGGTGAGTGCCGAGGGCATGTACATCACCGACCAGGACGGTCGCCAGTACCTCGATTTTCTGGGCGGCTACGGTGTGTTTAGCCTCGGCCATCGCCACCCGGACGTGCTGAAGGCAGTAATGGATCAGCTCCAAAAGCAACCGCTGAGCAGCAAGACGTTCTTCAACCCCGTGCAAGGGGCGCTGGCGCGTCGCTTGGCGGAAGTCGCTCCCGATGGTCTGCAGTACACATTCTTCTCCAACAGCGGGACGGAAGCGGTGGAAGCCGCCCTCAAAATGGCCCGTGCCGCTACCGGCCGCACCGGATTTGTGAGCACCGAAGGCGGCTACCACGGCAAGACCTTGGGCGCCCTGAGCGTGACAGGCCGCGAGAAGTACCGCAAGCCGTACCAGCCGTTGGTGCCGGGCGCGAGCTTCGTGCCCTACGGTGACCTCGCTGCCGCTGAGGCGGCGATCAACGAAACCACGGCCGCCTTTATCGTAGAAACCGTGCAAGGGGAAGGCGGCGTGCACGTGGCCCCTCCTGGCTACCTCGCAGGGCTTCGTGCCGCCTGTGACCGGGCCGGAGCGCTGCTGATTGCCGACGAAGTTCAAACCGGTTTGGGCCGCACCGGCAAGTGGTTTGGCTGTGACCACGAAGGGGTCAGCCCCGACCTGATGACCCTCGCCAAGGCACTAGGCGGCGGGGTGATGCCGATTGGGGCGACGATGGGCACGGCCGCCGTCTGGAACAAGGTCTTTGCCGATAACCCCCTCACCCACACCAGCACCTTCGGTGGCAACCCGCTGGCCTGCGCCGCCGGATTGGCGGTGCTAGACATCATGGAGCGAGACAACCTGGTGGAGCGCGTGGCGACCCAAGGCGACCGGTTGCAGGCCGCCCTTAAGGAAGCCTTCAAGGATCAGCCGCTGGTGGCCGAAGTACGCGGGCAGGGCCTGCTTATTGGCGTGGAGTTCGCGGAAGATGAAGTGGGCGAACTCGTGATTGCCCAGATGATGAAGCGCGGCGTGATTGCCGCCTACACGCTCAACAATCCGCGCGTGATCCGCATGGAGCCGCCCTTCTTGGTGACGGACGAGCAGATTGACCACGCGGTCAACTGCCTGAAGGAATCGGTGGCGGAAACCGCCGACCTTATTTCCGCGTTCGCGTAACCGGGCTTACCAGTTCGATTCGAGCTGGTAGGTCATGGTCACCGAACCCTTCGCGGGCACCGAGACCAGGAAGTACATGGCCGTCGCGTCAATCTGCGTGTACGGGTGACTGGCGTCCGAGACTTTGCCCGAGAGCCAATTCCGCTCGATGAAGTGCACTTCCTCGTCGGTGTCGCTCCGGTTATGGAAGGTGATTTCAAACGTCTCGCGGCAGGCGGATTCGGCGGGGCCGATCCACTCGAAGCCGGTGCGCTCGCGCTGAATGCTGACGTGGCTGGCGTGGCCGGCCAAAAGCGTGATGGAGCCATCGGGGCTTACGTGGTCCAGGGTGTCTTCGTCCAGGACGGTGGTGGCCCCGGCCGCGTCGCGCTGGAAAATGCGCACTTGGCCCGGCGGCAAAGCCCGGCCCAGTTCATTGTCCGCCGAATTGCGGAAGGCGAAGAGCATGAGCGGGCGGAACGTGCCCACCCCTTGCGGCTTCTCGTTCGGCTTCGCGTCGCGCTGGTTAGCGAGCGGGTCGCTCACCAAGCGGCGGCTCAAGGCGATCTGCAAGGCCTCGCAATAGAGCACCTGCTTGGTTTCCGCTTCGCGGATGCTCATCGGGCGCTGAATGTGATACTCGCGGGCCTCGGGCACGCTCAAATCTCGGGCTAGAAACTCGTTCGAGGGCTCCTTGGTTTCGGGTTGGCCCACCCGTTTGCCCTGTTCGTTCATCACCCGCACGTGGGCGTTGTTGATGTCACGGCCCGATTGATTGGTGATGGTGACCCAGCCCGTGAACTCGGCTTTGGTGCCGGTGGGGTCTACGTACAGCACATAGCCCGCCTTCCAACTCACTCCGCGGGTGATGTAGCTGAGCTCGACATTGTTTTCCCCGGCGATCTTGGAGGAAACCTCCCAGACCAGGGCCGGTCGGTAGTAGAAATTCTTGGGGATCTGTGCCAGTTCCAGCTGACCGCTCGGGCTCAGGATAAAGCGACCGTCGTCGGCCTTAAAGACCAGGCCATCCCACGTCGGGCCATCTTCGCCGCCCGGGATGACTTGCTTGGGCGCGCTGAGAATGAGACCCGTGGTGCGCTCGCGGGCCTTCTCGCTCAAGATGCGCGAGAGCACCGCCTTGCGGCCAATCGCCTTGCGCAAGAGCTCCGTGGGGTCCATGCTGTCGAACCTAAACGTCTGCTCGACAATGGCAAAGGAACCTGGATTGCTGAGCGAACGCACGCCCACACTGTTCGGGTCGATGTGCTCGGCAATGTCCTCCACCACCAAGGTCTGCTCTCCCACGCGCAGATAAATGGTGCGGCGTTCCTTGACGAGGCCGAAGCCCTCCAGATAGACCGTCAATTCGGTCTTATCCGGCTGACTTGCCATTGCGCCCAACGTTCCCAAAGCCATCGAGGAGATACCCTTCCCTCACTTTATCGGCATTTCATCTCCGAATCATTCCCCATCCCGAAACGAATGACGAAAATCGGGGGGAGATTAAGCGACGGGTTGGTATTGAGCGATGAGTTGGCGCGCCACCGCGAGTTCTTCCGGCGAGAGCGGCACGACCGGCAGCCGCATGTGCTGCGTGTCAAATCCTTGGTCGGCCAGCAGGGACTTGAGTGGCGAAGGATTGGGGCCGCAGAAGCAGGCCGCAATCGCCGGTTGCAGGGCGTGGTGCCAGCGCCGGGCGAGCGCGGGATCGGTGGCAAAGCTCTCGATCATCGCCTTGAACCCGCGCCCGGCCACATGGGCCGCCACGCTCACCAGGCCGTAGCCGCCCACCGCCAGGATGGGCAGGGTCAGACCGTCGTCGCCGCTGTAAACGCGGAAGTCGCTCGGCGCGAGGCGGCACACGTCGCTGATCTGGCCCATGTTGCCACTCGCTTCCTTCACGGCGGCAATGCGCGGGTAGTTCTCGATCAGTCGCATCAGGGTCGGCGTATCTAGGTTAATGGCCGAACGGGGCTGGATGTTGTAGACCATGATCGGCAGGGTCGTCGCCTCGGCCACGGCCGCAAAGTGCGCGTAGAGGCCCGCCTGCCCGGGGCGGCTGTAATACGGATTGACCAGCATCAGGCCATCGCAGCCGCGCTTTTCGGCCGCTTGGCTGAGGTGGATGCTGTGCTGGGTGTCGTACGAACCCGCGCCAAAGACGATGGCCGCCCGGTCGCCCACGGCTTCGCGCACCGCGTCAAGCAGGTCCAGCTTCTCGTCGTCGGTAAGCGTGGGTGATTCGCCCGTGGTCCCGCTGACCACGATGCCGTCGTTGCCTTGTTCGTCCACCAAGTGGGCGGCGAGGCGCCGGGCTTCGGCCAGATTGACCTGGCCATCGGCGGTCATCGGCGTGACCATGGCGGTCAGCAAGCGTCCCCAATTGGAGCGAGAAGTCATGTCCTGACTATACCGAGGTGCGCGTGAGGAGTAGCTCCACGATCTGGTCCACTACGGCTTCGGGGGTGAGACCAAAGGACTCGATGATCACCGCATCTTCCGCGAGCATGAGCGGCGAGTCGGCGCGGGTGTAGTCGCGATAGTCGCGGCTGATCACGTCCTTGATCACCATCGGCAGGGTGTCGGTCACCCCTCGGGCTTTGCTTTCTTCCCACCGGCGGCGACCGCGCTCTTCCACACTGGCCGTCAGGAAGATCTTGAGTTCGGCCTTCGGGGCGACCACGGTGGTCACATCGCGTCCTTCCAGCACGAAGCCTCCCGCCTCAATGATGCGCTGCTGCTGCGCCACCAAGGCCTGGCGGACGCCCGAATGCTCGCTCAGGCGGCTGGCATCCTGGCCGATTTCCAGCGTGCGAATTTCGTCTCCCACGTCCACTCCGTCCACAACCAGGCGGGCGGGCAGCCCCTGGAACTGAAGGTCAACTTCATTTGCCAGGCGCGTCATTAGGCCGGCGTCGGCCACGTCGAGCTTGTCGCGGTGGGCGGCCCAGGCAATGCCTCGGTACATCGCGCCGGTGTCCAGCATCGCGAGGCCGGTGCGCTGGCAAACCAAGCGGGCGACGGTGGATTTGCCCGCACCGGCGGGGCCATCAATGGCGATGACGGGACGAGGCTTCATGACCTCAGTTTATCTACCCTGGAGAGTGCGCAGGTGCTCTTGGAAGTCGGGGTAACTGGTCTGGATGCTTTCCGCGCCCGAAATCCGCGTGGTGCCCTTGGCGACCAGCCCCGCAATGGCAAAGCTCATGGCAATGCGGTGGTCGTGGGAGGCTTCTACTTCGGTGGCGGTGAGCGTCGTCGGCCCGGTGATTTCCATCCCGTCTTCGTGCACCTTCACGTCTGCGCCCATGCGGATCAGCCCCTCGGCCATGGTGGCGATGCGGTCGGATTCCTTCACGCGCATCTCCTGGGCGTCGCGGATGACGGTGCGCCCTCGGCACTGGGTGGCCAGCACGGCCAGCACGGGAATTTCGTCAATCAAGCGGGGCACCAGGTCGCCGGCGATTTCAAAGGCCTTGAGTTCGCGGTCCCCCCGGACGATCAGGTCGGCTACTGGCTCACCGGAGTCTTCCCGCAGGCCTTCTAAAGTTACGTTGGCCCCGGCGGCCTCCAGCACTTCCAGCAGACCCGAGCGGGTGGGGTTGACGCCCACGTTGGTCAGACGCACTTCGCTGCCCGGAATCATCGCGCCCGCCACGGCAAAAAACGCCGCGCTACTGATATCGCCCGGGACAGTGAACGTAAACGGCGCCCACGTGGCACCCCCAACCACGCCCACGCCTCGTTCATC
>CAZDWU010000024.1:0-4701 GCA_964509165.1 uncultured Chthonomonas sp.
GCCGTGATGGGCGTGGACGGAGCCCGCGCGGCCGCCGAACGGGAAATCAGTGCCGCCCTCGCTGCATTGGATGACATGCCCGGCGAGACCGACACCCTGCGCACCTTCGCGCGCTACGTCATCGATCGGCAGCACTAGACCGACCGGGGCAATCCGAACCCCGCGCGGTATTCTAGGGAGCGACATGGCGTTCCAAGAAGGCGATCGCGTACGCATCCAGACCCCTGACCTCGGGGCCGGAGCGGAGCTCAGCGGGGTCTACCCCCACATGCAAGGGCTGACGGGCAAGATCGCGAACATCTATAACAACGATGAGATCGCCGTCGAGATCGACCTGGATCAGCTGAAGGGCGTGGCGCAAGACGTGCATGCCATTTCCACCCAGCGCATGCGCGACAAGCTCGACAAGAACCTGCCGCAAGAAGACCGCAAGCTGCTGACCAAGGAAGAAATCCAGTTCACGCCGCACTACGTTTTGCTCGTGCGCGCCAAGGACCTGCAAAAGGTATAAGTTCTTCACCCTAAGTGGGGGGAGGCGCAATGGAACTCTTTCTGGCGCAGGCGGTCCGGGAGCTGATGGTCAGCCAAGCGATGGCCATCATGATCTCCATCCCGTTCGTGGGGATTTGCGGCGTCGTTCTGCTCCACTGGTGGATTGATGGCGAGATCCACTGGTCGGTGGCCATCGGGGGGTTCCTGTTTTGCCTGGCCATGTTCGCGGTGGCTCTCTTTTGGCCCGACCCGACGGTGCTCGCCCCCACCTTGCTTTCCATGATCATCACGGTGGTCTTTTTCCCTTATGCCCGGGAGAAGGTCGCCGAATCGGAAATCCGCCGCATCTCCACCCGCCAACTCGACCAGGCGCACCAAGCGGTGGTGGAACGCCCCGACAACATGACGGCCTGGTTCGCCATTACCAGCCTGCTCTATGAGCACGGCCTGAAGGGGCCGGCCATTGCCGTGCGCGAACGCTTGCTCAACGGCCTGAGCAACGACATGGACCCCATCAAGAATCAGTCCGTGCGCGGGATGTACGCCGCCGAAGAGCGGATGCTGAAGGTGTGGCGCCGCAACCTGAAGGGCAAGAAAGACCCCTTTGCGCCGCTCAAATGCCGATCGTGTGGGCACATCAACCCTTGCAACGAAATTGCCTGCATGAAGTGTAAGGCACCGTACCTGCTGGAATACGCCCGCCGTGCCCGCGCCAAGGAGCGGATGACGACCCGGCTCATCATTGGATGGGCGACGCTGGTGGGGTTCTTGGTGGCGACGATGGCCGTGATGGTGCAAAACGAAAGCCTTGGCTGGCCGATGATTTTTGTTGGCCTTGTCGTCTGCGGTGGAGTGCTCACCTGGGTGTTTCGAGCTCCGCGCATGGCCTGAACGGGGCTCCTCCCCCGCTCCTTCCGTCAACGTGCCAAAATGAAGCCAACTTATGGCCGGCCATAGTAAATGGAAGAACATCCGCATCCGCAAGGGCAAGCAAGACGCGATTCGCGGCAAGCTCTTCACCAAGCTCTCCCGTGAAATCATCGTGGCGGCGAAGATGGGCGGTGCGGACCCCGAGACGAACGTGCGACTTCGCCTCGCCATCGCCAAGGCCAAAGAAAACTCAGTGCCCCGCGACAACATCGAGCGCGCGCTGGCCAAGGGCGCGGGCAACGTGGAGGGTGAGAACTACGAAGAGCTGTGCTACGAGGGCGTCGGCCCGGCGGGCGTGGCCTTCATGGTTGAGGTCTACAGCGAGAACAAGAACCGCACGGTTTCCGAACTCCGCCACGCCTTTAACAAGCACGGCGGGGGCCTGACGGAAAACGGCTCGGTGGCCTGGCAGTTCAAGTCGTGCGGCATGATCGTCATCGACAAGGCCGCGGGCGATGAAGACACCGTGACGATGGCCGCCCTGGAGGCTGGCGCCTCGGACGTGCTGGCCGACGACGAGGACACCTACACCATTTACACGGCGGTGGAAGACCTCCACCAAGCCAACAACGCTCTGAATGAAGCGGGTTTCGCCACCAAGGATGTGGGCCTCACCCGCATCCCGACCAACATGGCCAGCCCCGGCGACGATGACTGGGCCAAGATCATCCGCCTCTACGATGCGCTGGAAGATCTCGACGACACGAAGGAAGTGTTCATGAACGTCGAGATTCCGGAAAGCGCCTACGACTCGGTCGACTAATCGGAGCCCCCATGTCGAATCGCGCCCCGGTGCCCGTTGTCACTTTGAGCCTCATTGGCCTCAATTTGGCGGCGGCCGTGGCGACGACGCTCGATCCGACCCTGGCCGACCGGTACGGGTTCTGGGCGGTGCGTCCGGATGGATTCCGGGCCTTCACCTCGCTCTTTCTCCACGCTAACCTACTGCACCTGGCGGGCAACCTTATCTTCCTCGCGGCGGTCGGTCCGCTCGTCGAGTTCCACGCCCGGGCGTGGCGGCTCGGCACGGTTTACATTGCCAGTGGCCTGGCCGGCGTGGGGGCGCATTACGTGGTGGCGCGCTCGCTGGAGTTTTCGCCGCCGCTCGTCGGGGCCAGCGGTGCCATCGCCGGGGTGGTGGCCTACGCCACATTGCTTTACATGGGCATGAAGGTGCCCGTCGCCCCCAAGCTCGGCCTCAAGGTTTCGGTTCTCACGCTCATTTGGGTGGCGATGCAAGGCGTCGGGGCCCTCATGGCCAACAACGCCGAGGCCGGGAGCACCGCGTACTGGTCGCACCTTGCGGGGTTCTTTGTGGGTTTGGTGTTGGCGTTCTTGTTCCGCGCGCCCAAGCAAGCGAGCTTGCGCATTGGGCACGAGGCGCTGGACCGGATGAATCAGCGCAGCCCCGCGGCGGTGCTGGCGACGGCCGAAGCGATTTTGGCAAAGCACCCCTCCGACCCCCGCGCGCTGCGTGACCGCGCGATCGCCTTCGGCGACCTGCACGAGCCGGACAAGGAAGCCGCCGCCATCCGGGAGTGGGTGGAGCGCACTCAGGGGGAACCGCAGCGGGAATCCCTGGCCTACATCCGCGATCACCGGCTCTGGCAAGCTCTGGAGCCTCTCGACCGCGCCCGCTTGGCCCACGCCTACCAAGAGGATTCGTTAGGTGAGGCCTTGCTAGAAAGTCTCGTCAAAGGCCCGGACAACCCGCAACGCGCCGACGCCCTGCTCAGCCTGGCCGAGTGCCTACGCGACCGCGACCCCGTGCGTAGCCAAGCCCTGCTGACGGAGTTGGCCGAAAAGTACAGCGGCCACGGCGCGTTTCAGCTGGCGCAACAGAGAGGGCACTGGCCACTGCCCAAATCTGGGGCCAAATCGTGAGCCAATCCCGACTGAAAAGCTGGTGGCGCGGCGTGCGCCCGCGCGTCCTGGCCTTTCCCATTTACTGCATCGTTCGCCTGTTGCTGGCGACTGTCCGCATCGAGGTTGTGGGCCGGGAGAAGTACACCGGCGGCCCCTATTTGCTGGCCGGGTGGCACGGGCGCACCATGCTGGCGACCAAGGTGTTTCGTGGCGACGGCATCTGGACGATCATCAGCCTCAGCAACGACGGCAACATGCAAACGCGCATCTTCCAGCGCTTTGGGTTCCGCGTCATTCGGGGCAGTACCGGACGGGGAGGTGCCCGCGCCTTGGCCGAGAGCATCAAGGTGTTGCGACAAGGCGGTTGGATGGCCTTCACCCCTGATGGTCCTCGCGGCCCCAGCCAAGTCGTGCAACCCGGCATCGTGCGGATGTCGCAAAAGGCGCAAGCCCCGATGGTGCCCATGGGCGTGAGTGCCAACCGCCGCTGGCTCATCAACTCCTGGGATCGCTACATGGTGCCCAAGCCGTTCAGCCGCGCGGTGATGATCTTCGGCGACGCGGTGACCGTGCCCGCCGATGCGGATGAGGAGACCCTCGAAGCCGCCCGCCTTCAACTGGAAGCCGAAATCAAGCGCGTGGAAGCCGAAGCCGAAGCCCGTATGGGTCACGCCCACTAGTCGGCCCATCCGGAGAGGGAAGGCGTCATAATTCGGGGCATGAGTGTCGTCCTGATGGATGCGGCGGCCATGCGCCGAACCTTGGGGCGCATGGCGCACGAGATACTGGAAGCCAACGAGGGCGGCCAAGACCTGGTCGTGGTCGGGATTCTGAACGGGGGCGTCCCCATCGCCCGGCGTCTCGCCTTCCTGATGACCCAAGTGGAGGGCTTCACCATCCCTTGCGGCAGCGTGGACATTGCGGGCTACCGCGACGACCGCCCCGCCAACGGTGACGACCGCACGGATATCCCGTTCAGCCTCAAGGACAAGACCCTCATCCTGGTGGACGAGGTCGTGTTCTCCGGGCGCACGGTGCGGGCTGCCATGGACGCCATCCTGCACCACGGCCGACCGAAGTGCATCCAACTCGCCACCCTCATTGATCGCGGGCACCGCGAGCTTCCCATCCAGCCGGATTACTGCGGCGTGACCTTCCACACCGAGGCCTCGGACCACATCCGGGTCACTACCAAGGAACAGGGCGACGCCGACGACTGCGTGGTGCTGATCGAAGCCGAGGAGCGCGAATGAACCGCAACCTCCTGGCCATGCGCCACCTGGATGTGGACGACATCCAGTACTTGCTGGCCATGGCCCAAATGCACAAGGACAATGTGGAGGCCGGCGAATATCCCGCGCCCCCGGCCGAGCGCCGCAGCGTGGGCCTGCTGTTCTTTGAGAACTCCACCCG